>NZ_JBEOSF010000005.1:148934-347466 GCF_040302725.1 Kitasatospora sp. NPDC097605
GGAGCAAGCTAGTAGCACCAACCGACAGGCCAGCTTCTACTAGCTTGGGAGCAACTAGTAGGAAGCTAGTAGCAACCACATCACGACCACCCACACAGCACGCCACCAGCAGAGACACCGCTCCTACTAGCCTGGGAGCAACTAGGAGCAAGCTAGTAGCACCAACCGACAGGCCAGCTTCTACTAGCTTGGGAGCAACTAGTAGGAAGCTAGTAGCAACCACATCACGACCACCCACACACCTCAGGGACCGCCATGAAGAGGCCAATGCCTCCGCCGGATGACAGAAGTATTCTGCAGAGCATTGCGCGCGATCCTCAAAAGATGCTTCTCGCACTAGATGCGCCCGAGCTTGGCCCTACGGCTCGATACCTACCCTGGGATGAAATTCGACACCGGAAAGCACCTGACGGGTTAACCCACGAGGAGTGGTGGGCTGCAATCAAGTTCAGTCGACGACAGACACAGCGCGAGATAGCACTGCTCGACAAGAGTGGGCGCCCGTTTAAGTTTTCTCTCCCCGATGTCGTACTACGGGCACTCGAAGAAGTAACCCGAGATGCAAGTGGGCAGATCTCGATCAGCTCCCAGGTCACGAATCCAGCAACGCGCGACCGTTATCTAGTCAGCTCCCTTATCGAAGAATCTATCAACTCAAGTCAACTTGAAGGCGCATCGACCACTCGCAAGGTAGCCAAAGAAATGATTCGTTCCGGACGGTCCCCCAGGGATCGCAGTGAACGGATGATCTACAATAACTACCTTGCGATGCGAATGGTCAGCGATCTAAGGGATGAGGCCCTGACCCCTGATCTGATTCGTGAAATCCATCGCGTCGCAACGGCCGGCACGCTGGACAACCCAGATGCAGCAGGAAGATTCCAGCTTCCCGACGAAGAACGAGTTGGCGTCTATGCCGACTTTGACGATCGGCTACTTCACTCGCCGCCAGCTGCGATCGACCTCCCCGAGAGAGTCGAAAGGCTATGCAAATTTGCCAACGGCGAGCTGGACTCAGGGTACCTTCCGCCGATTCTCCGAGCCCTGACAATTCACTTCATGATTGGATATGACCACCCGTTCGAAGATGGAAACGGCCGAACCGCCAGAATCCTCTTCTACTGGTCGATGCTCAATCAGGGATACTGGCTGACGGAATATGTCGCCATCTCGCCAATTCTCAAATCTGCGCCTTCAAAGTATGTCCAAAGCTACCTTCACACAGAGGACGACGACAACGATCTTACCTATTTCCACATCCACCAACTGCGCGTCCTCCAGCGCGCAATCTCGAAGCTTCATGAATATCTAGCACGCAAGGCCCAGGAGGTCAAGGATCTCCGAAAGTCAATCTCGGCCTCCCAGGAGCTATTCAACCACCGGCAAATCGCCATTCTGGACTACTCCATGAAAAACCCAGGGGCGTCCGTTACGGTGCAATCCCATATGACAAGTCATAATGTTGTATACGAGACTGCGCGAAAGGATCTCCTGGGCCTGGAGCGACTTTCCCTCCTGTCGAAATTTAAGGTCGGGAAGTCTTACGTTTGGACGCCTGTCGAAGATCTTTCAGACCGCCTACGCGACCTGAAAGCGCCTAGCTCTGGCATATGAGCGGCCCCCCGCAGGCAGGGGAACGGCTTGGCCGGTGTACCGTCGAGTCTGGGGTCGAGCATGATCGGGGGCCAGAGCTTCTGCGACTCGGCCAAAGCTCTCTGGACCTGCACAATTTGGCCGAGTGGCAGCCGATTTTGCTCGACGCGGGTCCCACTCCTCACAGGTCGACGAAGCCGTCCAGTCACCGGTCACCAGCCGCTGCTCGAACTCGCCTCCGCCCGCCTCACAACGGCGAGCGGCTGTGCGCGACGCACTGGCGCGTCTGAAGCCTGTCGATCAGTTTCGACTGTCTGTTCAGGCTTCTCTGTGCTTGCGTCAGACCAGTGCATCTGCAAGGTGCTGCATCGATTCGACGACAACGACTGCCCCAATGGCGGCCAGCTTGGCATCTTTCCCAGGCTTGTTCGCGTAGCCGATGGTCGGCACACCGGCCGCATCTCCTGCTTCCACGTCCCGGACAGCGTCACCAATGAACACACAGTCCACCGGTTTACTCCCTGCGGCCGCCATGGCTTCGAGCAGGAGGCGTGGGTTCGGCTTCATGGACGAGGGATCGTCCGGGGCACGCCCAAAGATGCCAGCCACATAGCCGCTGAGACCATGCTCCACAAGGTAGGCATCGATGGCCGCGCCCGCGTTGTTGCTGACCACGGAGACCAGGCGGCCGGAGCGGGCACATGCACGGAGAACAGACTCTCCACCCAGGGTCGGGCGGCTGACCCGAATGGCTTCGGTCTCCAGCGCGGCCAGTGCGACGTCCGTGCGCTCCACTAGATCGGGGCGAGCCTCCGAGACCAGCCGAAGCAGAGCAAGCGGGTCGTCCTCCTCCGCTGCCCCGGACGGGCCCTGCTCGCCGACCGCAAACAGGCCCTCCCGGAGTCGGCGTGCGACCTCCGAGGCAGGGAGGCCGGCGAAGACCGAACACACCGGGCCGTCGAAGTCGAGGAGCACATGCTTCACCGGCCTCAGCACGTCGGCGAGTTGCTGAGCGGTGGCGATCATGACTGCCGCTCGTAGGCGATCGTGCTCCACACGCTGTCGAACCACAGCTGGGCTTGCTGGACGTACTGCGATCCGAGTGAGGCGTCGTCCGAGCCGGCGGCGTGGTGGAACAGGGTGGTGTCCTTGCCGGTGACGTCGTAGAAGGTGTGGGCGGTGTCGTCGATCGCCACGGTGCGCTCGCGGAGCGGGTAGAAGCCGAAGAACGCCTCTGACCGGTTTCAGCTTGAACAGGCTGGATCCCCGGTGGACCTTGACCTCGACGCTGGCCTTCTGGACGAGGCCCAGCTCGGCCAGCATCTCCACCGAGTGCGCGATGCCGCCGGCGTTCGTCAGGGCGATGTTGCGCGCGCGCTGTCGAAGGGCGGCTTCGTCCTGGAGACCGTCGACGAGTACCGGCACCGCCATGGGCGCCGTGGTGTCCGGTAGCAGCAGCCGGATGGTGATGGACTCGGGCGCCAGTCGGCCGGAGCGGACCTTGTCGAGCGGCTTCTGGAGCGCGTTGTGGAGCGTCTCGCTGGAGAAGCCGGCGAAGTCGAGCGTCACCTGCTGCTGCTCGAAGGCGGCTTCGAGGTGAGGCCGCAGCCCGACCGGCCGGGACGTCCGCTCCCGGACGAAGGAGCCGCTCCCCTGCCGGGTCACGATCAGTCCCTCGGTGCGGAGCAGGTCGAGCGCCTTGTCCACCGTGCCGCGCGCCACGCCGAAGTGCTTCGCCAGCTCGGGGCCTGAGGGGAGCTTGTCGCCGGTCTCGAAGCCCCGCTTCTTGGTGAGGATCGAGGCCCGCAGCGAGCTGCCGACCTGCTGATACGGGGGACGCGAGTCGTCCGGGTCCAAGGCCGTGGGCCAACGCTGGGCCGGGTCGTCAGGGATGGGCCGCTGACCGCCAATCCGCTGCCGCTGGTCCAAGGGCAGGCGCCGCCGCAGGTCGAGGAGGAGGTCAACCCCGAGTACGTGATGAGCCCGGAGCAGGCCGCCGCGATGCTGGCGGCGGTCAGAGGCCAGGGGCGGCGCGGGCCGCGGCTGGTGGCGTTCTTCGGGTGCATCTACCACGGGGGGATGCGTCCCGGGGAGGTTGTCCACCTGCGCAGGGACCGCTGTGTGCTGCCTGCGGAGGGGTGAGGGAAGCTCAACCTCAACGGCAACAGCCCCCGGGAGGGATCAGCCTGGACCGAGCCGGCGCTGGACGGCCGGCTGTTCCCGACTTTCCGGGACGGCATGGTGCAGGAGAGCGGCTACGGAGTCGTCTGGGCCGCCGCCCGGGCCGAGGGGCTGAGTCCGGACGAGCAGGCCACCCCGCTCGCGAAGCGGCCGTACGACGGCCGGCATGCCGGGATCTCGCTGTGGCTGGCCTCCGGGGTGGCGCCCACCGAGTGCGCGCGGCGCGCCGGCCACAGCATCGCCGTCCTTCTTCGCGTCTACGCGAAGTGCATCCATGGTGACGAGGAGCACGCCTACCGGCTGATCGCCGAACGCCTGCGGAGGCGGCCCGGTTGATTCTGGTCCGCGCCTGGTCCGCGCCTGGTCCGGAACTGCTGGTCAACGGCGGGATCCGGGCGGGAGGAAGTGGACAAGCTTCGCGAATCGCCCATCCGAGCGTCATGGTTGTTCGAATAAACAAAAACAGCCTCTGATCTACGTTTCCGCAGATCAGAGGCTGTTTCTCTATCCTGTGGCTGGTGCAGGGTTCGAACCTGCGTAGCTTGCGCGACAGATTTACAGTCTGCTCCCTTTGGCCGCTCGGGCAACCAGCCAGGATTTTTGTCTTCCGGGGGCTTGCCCCGTTCGACTGGGTAAACCTTACCTGATGCCGGGGGGTGGTTCGCCACCCGGTTCCGTGGGGGCGGATCGGCGGGTGTGGCGTGGCTGTCCTGGGCGGGGGTGGGGGCGGGCTGGATAGGCTGGGGCGGCGGGCGTCCGGTGGGACGGGCCGTGTCAGTGCAGCCAGAGCATCAAGGAGACCAACACCCATGGCCGACTCCAGTTTCGACATCGTCTCGAAGGTCGAGTGGCAGGAGGTCGACAACGCGATCAACCAGACCTCCCGCGAGATCGCCACCCGCTTCGACTTCAAGAACGTCGGCGCCGAGATCAAGCGCTCCGGCGAGACGATCGAGATGAAGGCCAACGGCGAGGAGCGCGTCAAGGCCATCCTGGACGTGCTGCAGAGCAAGTTCATCAAGCGCAACCTGTCGCTGAAGGCGCTGGACGCCAAGGACCCGCAGCTGTCCGGCAAGGAGTACAAGATCTTCGCGGACGTGAAGGAGGGCATCTCCCAGGACGATGCCAAGAAGATCGCGAAGATCATCCGGGACGAGGGCCCCAAGGGCGTGAAGGCCCAGGTCCAGGGCGACGAGCTGCGGGTGAGCTCGAAGAGCCGTGACGACCTGCAGGCCGTCCAGGCGCTGCTCAAGGGCAAGGACCTGGACTTCGCGATCCAGTACGTGAACTACCGCTGAGCCGAGCGGCGGCCCCGGCCGGGAGCTCTGGAAAGGGCTTCCGACCGGGGCCGCCGTCGTTCTCGGGGGTGTCAGAGGCCGGCGGCCCAGGCGGCGGTGGTGCGGTGGGCGCCGAGGCCGGCGGCGTCGAACTCGTCGTGGGCGGCGGGGTCCGTGTCGGCCAGGCGGACGCCGAGGCGGCGCAGGACGCGGGAGATCGGGCTGCCCTCGGGCGGGAGGGGGTCGAGTTCGCCGCGGGTGAGCGGGCCGAGGTCGAGGCGGCCGTCGGCCCAGAGGGCGGCGCGCTGGGTGCCGGTGCCGCCGAAGTAGTCGGCCTCCACGCAGGCGATCGGGCCGGCCTTGGACCAGGCGGCGAGCCGGCGTTCGAGTCCGTCGGGGAACCAGCCGAAGCCGGCGGCGCCCGGGGAGGCCGGGCCCTCGTCGCCGAACCGGAGGGCCGCCAGGAACTCGGGGGTGGCCGGGATCAGTGCCAGGCCCTGGGCGAGCGGCCGCGGCCGGGCCGCCGAAACCTCGGCGGCCGCCACCGCGACCAGCTCCGCCGGGCCGATCAGCGCCTGAAGTTCGTATGACATTCAGTCATCGTGAACCATGACACCGACAGTCCGCCCGGCGTTTACGATTCCGTGCCCGGTCGGGTATCAGTCCGAGAGTCGGCCGTCGGCTCCGGGCGGACGCCGTACAGCAGGGTGAACAGGGTCGCCTCCACCGCGTCCTCCGTGTCGCTCTCCCCCTCGGCGTTCAACTCGTTCAGGATCTCGTCGAGTTGACCGCGGAGCCGGAGCATCCGCTCGGGCGTGAGCCGGTACGTGACGTGCGAGAACATGCCGGGCAGGCCGACCGCCGAGGCGTCCCGCGAGGTGGTGAAGTCGATGCGGTCGGCCAGCGCGCGGGCGCGGAACTCGCCGCGGACGCGGTCCATCGCGGCGAGCATGGCGCCGTAGGCGTCGACCCGGATCGGCGAGCCGGGCGAGAAGATCTCGGGCGCCAGCCGCAGCGAGTTCTGGGCCGGGGCGTAGCGGCTCTCGACGATGCCGGAGACCAGCCGGGTGCCGGCGACGCGGACCAGCCCGGCCTTCTCCAGCTGCTTGATGTGGCGGTAGAGCTTGGTCTGCGGCTCGTCCAGCGCGGTGGCGATCTCCTTGGCGGTGAGCGGCCCGGAGGGGAGGGCGGCCATCAGGAGGTCGAGGATCGCCAGGCGGAGCGGATCGGCCAGGGCCTTGAGGGTGGCGGCGTCCTCCACCCGGCGCTCCTTGAGCGCGGCGGGGCCGGCGGCGGCGCTTGCGGCGGGGCCGACGGCCGTACCTGCGGCAGGACCGGCGGCGGGGGCGAGGGACTCCTCGTCGACGTTCTCGGCACTCTCGGTGTTCTCGACCACGGCCCCACCCTCGCAGATGGCCGCCGACCCGGGCAATCGAGCATTCACCCTTGCGCGACCGATCACGCCTACGCAATCATTCACGCATTCGTGAATGATGACGCCATCGTGAGTGGCGAGCGGAGGGGAGCAAGCCGATGACGACGGACACCACGGCCGCGAACCGGGCGCCGGCGGCCGCGCCGCCCGTCCCACTACGGCGCAACTGGCGCTTCCAGGCGCTCTGGGCCGGCCAGGCCGGCGCCACCCTCGGCCTGCAGATCGCCGACACCGCCTACCCGCTGCTGCTGCTCGCGCTCACCGGCTCCTCCACCCTCGCCGGGGCGTTCGGGGCCCTGCAGATCGGCGCCTCCCTGCTGTTCGGCGTCCACGGCGGTGCGGTCGCCGACCGCTACGACCGCCGTCTGCTGCTGATCGTCGGCGACTCCGTCCGGCTGATCGCCTGCGCCAGCGTCCCGCTCGCCATGGCCCTGGACCGGCTGACCGTCGCCCACACCCTGCTGGTGGCCGTGGTGATCGGCGCGACCATCGCCTACACCGGCCCGACCCGGCTGATCGCGGTGCGCTCGGTGGTGCCGCCGGAGCAGCTGCGGCAGGCGCTGGCGCAGGACGAGGCGCGGATGAGCGGGGCGGGCCTGGTCGGGCCGCCGCTGGCGGGCGCGCTGTTCGGGCTGGGCCGGGCGGCGCCGTTCATCGGCACGGCGGTCGCCTCGCTGCTCGCGCTCGCCGCCGCGCTGGTGGTGCGGTTCCCGGGCCGGCCGGAGTCCGGGGCGGACAGGGCCGCCACCGCGGACGGCGGCGCGCTGGCCGGCTACCGCTACCTGGCCGGCAACGCCCTGCTCCGCCCGGTCCTCACCCTCGTCCTGCTCATCAACGTCGCGGGAGCCGCGATGCTGCTGCCGGTGATGGTGATCCTGCGCGGCCAGGGCACGTCCAGCGTCGGCATCGGGCTGGCGCTGGCCGGCGAGGCCGTGGGGGCGCTGGCCGGCGCGCTGCTGGTGAGCCGGCTGCACCGGCTGGCCGGGCCCGGGGTGTTGCTGCTCGCGGTGTCCTGGCTGACCGTCCCGGTGCTGCTCGCGCCGCTGCTGCCCGGCGGGGCGGTCACCGTCTTCGCGGCGCTGTTCACGGTGGGCCTGGGGATCCCGACACTGCGGGTGATGATCGACCTGCTGGTGTTCAGCCGGGTCCCGGACGCGCTGCGCGGGCGGGTGATCTCCGCGACGCTGACGATGTTCACGGTCGGGATGCCCGCCGGGACGGTCGGCAGCGGGCTGCTGCTCGACCACCTCTCCCCCGCGGCGGCGCTCGGCGCGGTGGCCGCGCTGCTCGCGGCGGGCCTGGTCCCGGCGACGGCCGGCCGGACGCTGCGCCGCGCCGGCTGGCCCGAGCGGGCACCGGCCGACGCGGAGCAGCCCGCCCCGTCCTCCTGACGTCCGCTCACCGTTCGCTCACGGTCCGCTCACCCGTGCGGGTGCACGCCGCATGCGGCCCCATCGCCAACCGGGTGAACTGGCCGGGTACGGCCCAGCGCCGGCGGGCCACCCCAGGAGGACGCATGAGTTCGATGGACCTACCGTCGTCCGGCCAGGGCAGCCCTGGCGAAGGCGGAGACAGTCCCGGGGGAGCCGGGGGAGGCGTCCGGAACGCCTCCGGACGCGCCGGCGCGGCGGCCACCAGGCTGGTGGACGCGCCCCGGATGTCCTGGCTGACGCTCGCCTTCATGACCACCGCCTCGGTGGCCAGCCTCCGCTCCGCCCCCACCATGGCGGTCTACGGCCTCGCCTGCGTCTTCCTCTACCTCCTGCCGGCCGTCGTCTTCCTGCTGCCGACCGCGCTGGTCTCCGCCGAACTGGCGTCCGGCTGGGAGGGCGGTGTCTACCGCTGGGTCTCGGAGGGTCTGTCGAAGCCGCTCGGTTTCCTGGCCGTCTGGTGCCAGTTCGCGATGACGATCTTCTACTACCCGTCCCTGCTCGCCTACGTGGCCTCCACCATCGCCTATGTGGTCGACCCCTCGCTGGCGAACAACGGCCCGTACACCGCCCTCGTGATCATGGTGCTGTACTGGACCGGCGTCTGGGTCTCCTCCCGGGGCACCCAGGCGGTGGCTGGCCTCTCCTCGGCCGGCCTGGTCATCGGCACGCTGATCCCCGGCACGCTGCTGGTCGTGCTCGGCGCCGTCTTCCTCGGCCAGGGCAACACCTCCGCCGCCCCGATGGACGCCGCGCACCTGTTCCCGGAGTGGACCGGCCTGGCCAGCCTGGTGCTGATCGTCAACAACTTCCTCAGCTACTCCGGCATGGAGATGAACGCGGTGCACGTCTCCTCGCTGCGCGACCCGGCCCGGGAGTTCCCGCGCACGATGTTCACCGCCTCGGGCATGGTGCTGGCGATCTTCATCCTGCCCGCGCTGGCGATCAGCTGGGTGGTGCCCTCCAGCGAGCTGAGCCTGACGGCCGGCGTGATGCAGGCCTTCGACGCCTTCTTCCAGTACTTCCACATCGGCTGGCTCACCCCGGTGATCGCGGTGGCGCTGGTCTCCGCCTCGCTCGGCGGCATGCTCACCTGGCTCGCCGGGCCGTCCAAGGGCCTGCTGATGATCTCCCGCCAGGAGGGGTACCTCCCGCCGTTCCTGCAGAAGCTCAACAGGGAGGGCATCCAGCAGAACCTGCTGGTCACCCAGGGTGTCGTCACCACCGTCATCGCCCTCGCGTACGCCCTGATCCCGAACGTCTCCAGCGCCTACTGGATCTTCTCGGTGATCACCACGCAGGTGTACCTGATCGTCTACCTGCTGATGTTCGCCGCCGCGATCCGGCTGCGCCGCCTCCAGCCGGACCACCCGCGCGGCTACCGGGCGCCGGCGCTGGTGCCGATCGCCGTGACCGGCCTGGTGGCCTCGGCGGCGGCGATGGCGATCGGGTTCGTGCCCTCCTCGCAGTTCGGCAGCGGCTCGGTCTGGTCGTACCTGGCGATCGTCGGCGGCGGCCTGGCGATCCTGGGCCTGGTGATCCCCTACCTGTTCCTGCGGCTGCGCAAGCCGGAATGGCGCTCGCCCGAGGCACGGGCCGAGCTCGCCGCCCTGGAGGCCGCCGAACGCGCGGCGGCGGAGAACCCCGAGCAGGACGGAGGTGCGGCATGACCCGCAACCCGATGGCCTCCCGGCACCGCTGGATCTACCTCGGCGCGATCGTCCTGCTGGTCGTCATGGTGGTCGTCGGCCTGGTCACCTACGAGCAGCTGCACGAGACCAACGAGGCCAACCGCAAGGCCAAGCAGCTCTCCGAGGCACTGGCCGCCGCCGGCTACCCGGTGCCCTCGCAGAACCAGATCGTGCACACCCTGGGCGAGGACGGCGGCGCGGTCTGCGAGGACCCGGCCGGCGCGCTGCAGCAGGCGCAGTGGAAGTACGGCATGTCCACCGGAGCGGACGGCCCCGGCCAGCGCCCGGTGCTCTCCGACCGCGAGGTGATCCTGGCGGAGACGATCGTGCTCTCGGTGTACTGCCCGGACAAGCTCGCCGCCATCAAGGACAAGATCGACGACCTCAAGCTCGAGGACACCGTCCGCAACTGACGCCCCGGCCCCAGCCTCGAAGCCCCACCACCCCCGAAGCCCCACCCCCCGAAGCCCCACCACCCCCGCGGCCTCCAGTCCCCACGGCCCACCGCCCCCAGAGGAGCCGTCACCATGACCGACGAACTCGCCCGCCGGATCGCCGCCCTGATGCCGCGCGCCAGAACCGACCTGGCCGAGCTGGTCGCCATCCCCTCCGTCGCCGACCCGCGCCAGTACCCGCCGGAGAAGTGCCGCCAGGCCGCCGAGTGGGTCGCCGCCGCCTTCGCCGACGCCGGCCTGCGCGACGTCCACCTGGAGGAGACCCCGGACGGCAGCCACGCCGTGGTCGGCCACCGTCCGCCCCCGCCCGGCGCGCCGACCGTCCTGCTCTACGCCCACTACGACGTCCAGCCCCCGCTCGACGACGCCGCCTGGACCTCCCCGCCGTTCGAGCTCACCGAGCGCGACGGCCGCTGGTACGGGCGCGGCGCCGCCGACTGCAAGGGCAACATCGTCATGCACCTCACCGCGCTGCGGGCGCTCGGCGACGACCTGCCGGTCGGCCTCAAGCTGGTCGTCGAGGGCTCCGAGGAGCAGGGCACCGGCGGCCTGGAGGCCTATGTGCCGCCGCACGCCGGCGAGCTGCACGCCGACGCGCTGCTGATCTGCGACACCGGCAACGCGGCGGTCGGCCTCCCCACCGCCACCACCTCGCTGCGCGGCGTCACCAATGTGGTGGTCACCGTCGCCGCGCTCGAGGGCGACATGCACTCCGGCATGTTCGGCGGCCCGGCCCCGGACGCGCTGGCCGCGCTGATCCGCGTCCTCGACTCGCTGCGCGACGCCGACGGCGGCACCCGGATCGACGGTCTGGACAACGACGGCACCTGGAGCGGCGTCGGCTACGACGAGCAGCGGTTCCGCGCCGACGCGGGCGTCCTGGACGGCGTCCGGCTGACCGGCTCCGGCACCGTCGCCGACCGGCTCTGGGCCCGGCCCGCCGTCACCGTGCTCGGCATCGACTGCCCGCCGGTGGTCGGCTCCGCCGCCGCGATCCCGGCCACCGCCCGGGCCCGGGTCAGCCTGCGCGTCCCGCCCGGCACCGACGCGCGCGCCGCCCAGGCCGCGCTCACCGCCCATCTGGAGGCCGCCGCGCCGTGGGGCGTGCGGATCGCGGTGGCGCCGGAGAGCGTCGGCTCGCCGTTCCGCGCCGCCACCGGCGGGCCCGCGTACGCGGCGCTCGACAAGGCCATGCAGGAGGTCTACGGCCGGCCGATGTCCTTCCTCGGCCAGGGCGGCTCGATCCCGCTCTGCACCGTGTTCGCCACCACCTTCCCGGAGGCGGAGATCATCCTGATGGGCGTCGAGGAGCCGCGCTGCCTCATCCACGCGCCCAACGAGAGCGTCGACCCCGGCGAGATCGAGCACATGGCCCACGTCGAGGCGCTGTTCCTCCGGCACTACGCCAACTCGCACCGCTCGTGATGAAGTTGACGCACATCCGGCCGAAGTCATCGCCGCGCTCCCCCACCAGGAGACCCGCATGCCCCGAGAGTTCACCACCGAGGACTACCGCACCCGCCTGGAGCGGGCCACCGCCGCCGCCGCGGGCGCCGGGCTGTCCGGCCTGGTCGTCGCCCCCGGCCCCGACCTCGTCTACCTGACCGGCTACCAGCCGACCGCGATCACCGAACGGCTCACCGCGCTCGTCCTCACCTCCGGCCGCGAGCCCGCGCTGATCGTCCCCACCCTGGAGCGCCCCGACGCCGAGAGGGCCCCCGGTGCCCCCGCCGTCCGGCTGGTCGACTGGACCGACGGCCAGGACCCGTACGCCACCGCCGCCCCGCTGATCGACCGCGCCGGCCGCTACGGGATCTCCGACAACGCCTGGGCGATGCACCTGCTCGGCCTCCAGGCCGCCCTGCCGGGCACCGGCTGGACCTCGCTCACCGAGACCCTGCCGATGCTGCGCGCGGTCAAGGACACGGACGAGCTGGAGCGCCTCGCCGCGGCCGGCGGCGCCGCCGACGCCGCCTACCGGGGCATCCTGGAGGTCACCTTCGCCGGCCGCCGGGAGACCGACGTCGCCGCCGACCTCGCCGCGCTGCTCATCAAGTACGGGCACAGTCAGGTCGACTTCACCGTGGTCGGCTCCGGACCCAACGGCGCCAACCCGCACCACGAGGCCGGCGACCGGGTCATCGAGCCCGGCGACACCGTCGTGCTGGACTTCGGCGGCCTCAAGGACGGCTACGGCTCCGACACCACCCGCACCGTGCACGTCGGCGCCGACGTCCCGGACGAGGTGCGCAAGGTCCACGAGGTCGTCCGCCAGGCGCAGCAGACCGCGTTCGAGGCCGTCCGGCCCGGGGTGAGCTGCCAGGAGATCGACCGGATCGCCCGCCGGGTCATCACCGAGGCCGGGTACGGCGAGTACTTCATCCACCGCACCGGCCACGGCATCGGCATCACCACGCACGAGCCGCCGTACCTGGTCGAGGGCGAGGAGCGGCCGCTGGTGCCGGGCATGTGCTTCTCGATCGAGCCTGGCGTCTACCTGCCCGGCCGGTTCGGGGTGCGGATCGAGGACATCGTGACGGTCACCGAGCAGGGCGGGCGGCGGTTCAACAACACCCCGCACGAGCTGGGCATCGTGTCCTGAGTCACTCCCGGGCCGCTTCCGCTGCGCCGGCCGGGGCAATTCTGAGCCCTTCCTGAACGGACCGCCGTTCACACCGAGAGTTCTCCAAGATTGCCTTGCTAGCTTCGACCGGCATGACCAGAATGCTCCGCCCGGCGCCGCCCACCCCTCCCGAGAGCGCCGGGCGGCTGCGTCCGGCGACCGGCGACCGGACCGGCGCGCGCTCCGGCGCCCTGGCCCGGCTCCGACTGCTGGCGTGGCCGCTCTACCTCACCGCCCTGCTGTGGTACCTGGGCACCTACGGCCTGCCCTACACCAATGACCTGGTCTTCCTGTGGCTGATGGGCGCCCTGGTGGCCGCCGGTGTGCACAGCGGGCACGGCGCGCGCGGCTTCCTGCTGGTACTGCGCGACTGGGTGCCGGTGATGGCGGTCGTCTGGACGTACTCGCTGCTGCGCGGCTACGGCGCGCACACCCCCTGGGGCCCGTACCTGTGGCCGCAGCAGCGCTTCGACGAGGTCCTCGGCTTCGGCGAGACGCTGACCGTCCGGCTCCAGCACGGGCTCTACACGCCCGGCTCGCCGCAGTGGTGGGACTACGCGGCGGTCACCGTCTACATGTCGCACTTCTTCGCGGTCTTCGTGATCCTCGCGGTGCTGTGGCGCCGCCGCCACGACCGGTTCCGGCACCTGCTCGCCTGCTACCTGGTACTGACCTTCGCCGGCTTCGCGACGTACATCCTCTACCCGGCGGTGCCGCCGTGGCTGTCCTCCCAGGAGGGCCACCTGCCGGAGCTGACCCGGGTGGTCTCGGACGTGCTCACCGAGAGCGGGCTGCCGCGGGCCGCGTCGGTGTTCGAGAACGGCAGCCAGTTCGCCAACGACGTCGCCGCGATGCCCTCGCTGCACTCGGCCTACCCGGCGATGCTGCTGTTCTTCTTCTGGCCGACGGCCGCCCGGTGGGTGCGGGTCCTGCTGGTCGCGTACCCGCTCGCGATGACCTTCGCCCTGGTGTACGGGGCCGAGCACTACCTGCTGGACGTCTTCGTCGGCTGGGCGTACGCGGCCGCGGCGGTGTACGGCGTGCGGTGGCTGCGGGAGCGGCGCCGGGCCAGGTCGCTGGCGGCGAGCCGGGCGGCGGTGGCCCCGGCGGCGCCGGGGGCGGAGGCGGGGACGCCGGTGTCCACCGGCACACTGGACCGGTGACCGAGAAGCCGACCACGGCGCCCAGGCCGACCGCCGAGCAACTGCTCGCCGCCCGCGACACCACGATCGAGGACGTCACCGCCCCCGGTCTGCGCGTCCTGTTCTGCGGCATCAACCCCGGGCTCTGGTCCGGGGCCACCGGCCACCACTTCGCCCGCCCGGGCAACCGGTTCTGGCCCGCCCTGCACCGCTCCGGCTTCACGCCCCGCCAGTTCCGCCCGGACGAGCAGCGGCAGCTGCTCGACCTCGGCCTCGGCATCACCAACGTCGCCCCGCGCACCACCGCCAAGGCCGACGAGCTGACCGCCGACGAGCTGCGGGCGGGCGGCGCCGCGCTCACCGAACGGGTGCTGCGGCTGCGCCCCCGGGTGCTGGCGGTGCTCGGCATCGGCGCCTACCGCACGGCCTTCGGCCGGCGGACGGCGTCGATCGGGCGGCAGGAGCGGACCATCGGGGACACCGAGGTCTGGGTGCTGCCCAACCCCAGCGGCCTCAACGCCCACTACACCCCGGACGCGCTGGCGGCGGAGTTCGCCAGGCTGCGCGAGGCGGTCGAGGGCGCCGGCTAGCTACGCCCGGAGGAACTCCAGCACCGCCAGCACCCGGCGGTGCGTCTCCTCCGCCGGGGGCAGGTCCAGCTTCATCAGGATGTTGCCGATGTGCTTGCCCACCGCCGCCTCCGACACCACCAGCTCGCGGCAGATCGCCGCGTTGGAGCGGCCCTGCGCCATCAGCGCCAGCACCTCGCGCTCACGCGGGGTCAGCCGCTCCAGCGGGTCCCGGCGGCGGCGCAGCAGCTGGCGGACCACCTCCGGGTCGACCACCGTCCCGCCGGCCGCCACCTCGGCGACCGCCGCCGTGAACTCCTCGATCTGGCCGATCCGGTCCTTCAGCAGATAGCCGACGCCGGAGCCGTCCCCGGAGTCCAGCAGCTCCGCCGCGTACGAGCGCTGCACGTACTGGCTGAGCACCAGAACCGGCAGGCCGGGGCGCCGCTCGCGCAGGGCGACCGCCGCGCGCAGCCCCTCGTCGGTCTGGCCGGGCGGCATCCGGACGTCGGTGACGACGAGGTCCGGCGCGTGCTCCTCGACCGCCGCGCGCAGTGCCCCGGCGTCGCCGACGGCGGCCACCACCCGGTGTCCGAACCGGGCCAGCAGGCCGACCAGCCCCTCGCGGAGCAGCACGCCGTCCTCGGCGAGCACGATCCTCGAACTCACCGGGCCGCTCCTCCGTCGACGGGGGCGCAGGGGATCTCCACCCGCACCAGGGTCGGTCCGCCGGGCGGACTGCTGACCGTCAGTGTGCCGTCCACGACCGCGACCCGGTCGGCCAGCCCGGTCAGGCCGGTGCCCCGTCCGGGGTCGGCGCCGCCGCGGCCGTCGTCGGCCACCTCGATGGTCAGCCGGCCGTCCGCGTACCGGCCGTCGATGCTCGCCGTGCTCGCGCCGCTGTGCTTGGCGACGTTGGCGAGGGCCTCGGTGACGGCGAAGTAGCCGGCCGACTCGACCGGCGCCGGGAGCCGGGCGGGCAGGGCGAAGCGGGTGGCGACCGGGACCGGCGAGCGGTCGGCGGCGTCCGCGCAGGCCTCCGGCAGGCCGCGGTCGGTGAGCACCTGGGGGTGGATGCCGTTGATCAGCTCCCGCAGTTCGGCCAGGACCTCGCCCGCCTCGCGGTGCGCCTCGGCGAGCCGGGCGGCCAGCGGGCCGTCCGGCGGCGCGTCCAGCCGGGCCAGTCCGAGCGTCATCCGCAGGGCCACCAGGCGCTGCTGGGCGCCGTCGTGCAGATCGCGTTCGATCCGGCGCCGCTCCGCCTCGAAGGCGTCCACCAGCCGGGCCCGGGAGCGGACGAGTTCGCCGATCCGCCGCTCCTGCCGGTCGGGCCCGAGCAGCAGCCGCACCAGTCCCGCCCGGGCGGCCGCCGCCAGCGCCAGCGGGTGGCGGAGCAGCGGCAGCAGGGCGAGGCCGGCCAGCCCGCACAGCGTGGCCGTCCCCAGCGAGTGGACCTGCCAGATCTTGAGGACGTTGACCTGCTCGCCGTCCAGCAGGAGCAGCGGGACGGCGGCCAGCAGATGGCCGGGGACGACGAGGGCGCAGCCGGCCACGGTCAGGTCGACCGGCCAGAGCACGAACGCGGCGAGCACGGTGAAGCCCAGCTCGCGCCAGGTCGCCCGCTCGCGGTAGCGCAGCCGCAGCCAGGCCCCGAGGCCGGGGCGCTCGGGGACGCGGTGCGGGTCCGGCACCCGTCCGCCGTCCAGGAACCGGGCCAGCCGGCGCTCCCAGGCCGCGACCGGCAGGCCGACCAGGGCGAGCGCGGCCAGCAGCGGCAGCCCGACCAGCAGCACCGCCAGCACCCCGGCGGCCGTCACGGACAGCAGCAGGCCGGCGCAGAGCAGCAGCCCGGTCAGCCCGGTCGCCAGCAGGTACCCGGCCGCCCGCCACGGGGCCGCCGAGCGCCGGAACCCCGGCCGCGGCACTCCGTCCATCACACCCCTCCCCCGATGCGCCCACCCTAGAGGCCGGTTGACGGCCCGTCGGTAGAGCCTGCCCTACCTTCCGAGGTGGCCCCCGGCCTGCTGCGCCGCCCCGCCCCGCAGCGGTTCGCTGGACGTCATGAGAATGCTGCGGATCGCGCTCAAGTCACTGAAGGCCCGCCAGGTCTCCCTGGCCGGCGCCTTCCTCGCCCTCGCGCTCGGCGTCGCGATGACCGCCGTGATGCTGCTCGGCCTCGCCTCGGCCGTGGGCGCGCCCGGCGGGGAGGAGCTGGTGTCGCTGGTCGCCGCGCTCGGCACCGCGGGCGGGGTGAGCGCCTTCGTCTCGGCGTTCGTCGTCGCCTCCACCTACTCCTACGCGGTCGCCCAGCGCCGCCGTGAACTCGGTCTGCTGCGGCTCGCCGGCGCCACCCGCGCGCAGGTCCGCCGCACGGTGCTCGCCGAGGCGCTGCTGCTCGGCGCCGCCGCCTCCGCCACCGGCTGCCTGCTCGGCCGGCTCGGTGCGCCCGCGCTCGTCCGGTGGCTGTCCGACGTCGGCATGGCCCCGCCCGGCTTCGCCCTCGCCCCGGCCGGCTGGCCGCTGCCCGCCGCCTTCGCCACCGGCCTGCTGGTCGCGCTCTCCGGTGTCGCGGTCGCCGCCCACCGGGCCGGGCGGGTCGGCCCGCTGGACGCCCTGCGCGCGGCCGACCTCGACTCCGGTGTGCTGACCGCCGGACGGCTGCTGGCCGGCCTCGGCCTGCTGCTCACCGCCGCCGTCCTGGCCGGCACCGCGCTCGCCGGCGACCCCGCCGACCTGCTGCACCGCAAGACGTACACCACCCAGCCGATGTGGCTGATCTCCGCGGCCGGACTGCTCTCGCCGCTGCTCGCCCCGCCGCTGGTCCGTCTGCTGGGCCGGGTCGTGCCCGTCCGGTTCGCCGGGTACGCGGGCCGGCTGGTGACCGCCGGTGCCGCCGCCGCGCTGCGCCGGACGGGCGCGGTCGCCGCACCGGTACTGGTCGCGGTCGCGCTGACCGGCTCGCTCGCGGGCGCGCTGGACACGGTGGGCGCCGCCCGGGCCGCCGAGGCGCGCGCCCGCACCGCCGCCGACCTGGTCGTCCTCCCGGCGCCCGGCGCCGATGCTCCGCTGCTCGCCGCGCTGCGCGCCGTCCCGGGCGTGGCGGCCCTGTCGCCCACCGCGCCGACCGTCCTCGGCCTGGTCGAGCCGGACGGGGTGACGGTCCGCTCCGAGGCCCGCGCGGTCGCCGATCCGGCGGGCCTGGCCGCCCTCGCCCGGCTGCCGCTGCTGGCCGGGTCGACGGCCGGGCTCGACGACCGCTCGCTCGTCCTGCCCGCCGAGTGGGGGCACCGGACGGTCGGCGAGCCGGTCCCGGTGGTGCGCGCCGACGGCAGCCGGACGACGCTGCGGGTGGCCGCCGTGCTGCGCGACGGGCTCGGCGACAACGGCCTGTACGTGACCGCGGCCAACGCCCCGGGCGCCCGCGTCGACCGCGTCGAGGTCCGCCTCGGACCGGCGGCCCGGGCGGCCGACGTCCGCGCCGCCGCCCTGCCGCACGGCGCCGAGGTCCTCACCCGCGAGCAGTGGCTCGCCGCCGGGGCTCCCGCCCGGATCACCTGGCTGCGGATGGCCCTCGTGCTCGGCCTCGCCCTCGTCTACACCGGTATCGCGCTCGCCAACACCCTGCTCATGGCCACCGCCGACCGGCGTCGCGAACTGGCCCTGCTTCGCCTCGCCGGGGCGACCCGGGGCCAGGTGGTCCGGCTGGTGACCGCCGAATCGGTGCTGGTGACGGCGGTCGGCGCGGTGCTCGGCTGCGCGGTGGCCGCCGTCCAGCTCGGTTCCCTGCGCGCGGCCCTGGCGGTGCTGCGGGTGCCCGCGCCGCTCGTCCTGCCGTGGCGGCCGGTCGCCGCGGTGACGGCCGGCGCGCTGCTGCTCGCGGCCGTCTGCGCCGCCCTGGCCGCGGCCTGGGCGCTGCGCCCGCGCCCGGTGGCCGCCGCAGCGCGCTGAGCCCCGGCCCCGTCTCAGACCGCCGTCAGTCCCGCCGGCAGCCCCTGGCCGCGCAGCTCCCGCAGCTCGCGGATCAGCGCCCGGACGGCCGCCGTGCCCGCCGGGCGCGCCGAGCAGGGCGGTCCGGGGCAGGATCGCCATCCCCAGGCCCCGGGACACCAGGGAGACGGCCACCGTGTCGTCCTCGACGTCGATGGTCGAGGGCGGGATCCAGTCCTGCCGGGCCCACCAGTCGCGGGTGCAGGAGCCGCAGTTCTCGTCGTCGACGCCTTCCTCGGCATGCTGCGCGGGGCCGAGACCGGCAAGATGATCGTCCAGTTCGCCGGAGCGCCCTAGTCCAGCAGGGTCACCTCCGCCGCCGCCAACCGCGCCGGGTCCGCGACCACCTCGAAGGCGGCCACCCGCCCGTCCCGCACGGTGAACCGCAGCAGCAGCCACAGCCGCCCGTCCGGCGCGATCGCCGCACCGACCGCGCCGTCCACCAGCACCGGCACCCCGAAGCGCGCCCGCCGCCCGATCACCCGGGTCTCCCGGGCCACCGCCCCGGCGCCGCGCCGCACGGTCGGGCGGCCGGCGGGCAGCGCGGCCGGGTCGGCCCGGCGCACCACGTCCGGCGCGAGCACGGCGAGCAGCCCGTCCAGGTCACCGCCGCGGGCGGCGGCCAGGAACGCCTCCACCACCTGCCGGTCGCCCGTCCCCCGCTCCTGCCCGGCCCCCTTGACCCGCTGCCGGGCCCGGCTCGCCAGCTTCTTCGCGGCCACCGTGTTCCGCCCGACGATCGGCCCGATCTCGTCGAACGGCACCGCGAACCCGTCGTGCAAGACGAAGGCGACCCGCTCCGCCGGACCCAGCCGGTCCAGCACCACCAGCATCGCCCGGCCCACCTCCTCGACCAGCTCCAGCTCCGCCTCCGGCCCGTCCACCACCCCCTCGACCACCGTCACCTCGGTCTTCCTGGCCCTCAGCACGTCCAGACAGATCCGCGACACCACCGTGGTCAGCCACCCCGGCAGGTTCCCCAGCTCCGCCGCGTCGACCCGCTCCAGCCGCAGCCAGGCCTCCTGCACGGCGTCCTCGGCCTCCGCCGTCGACCCGAGCATCCGCCGCGCCACCGCCCCCAGCCGCCCCCGCTCGGCCTCGAACCGCACCGCCAGCTCCTCGCGCCCGTCCATCAGTCACCTTTCCGTCCGCGCCCTCGTCACGGGGTTGACGATGCCCACTCCCCGAAGGTGACCAGGAGCCTCCTCATGACCGCCTTGCTCCACCTGGACTCCAGCGCGAGCCCGACCGACCAGTCCGTCAGCCGCCGCCTGACCGCCTGCTTCGCCCGCGCCTGGCAGGCCCGCCACCCCGGCGCCGGCTACCGCCACCGCGACCTCGCCGCCGACCCGGTCCCGCTGATCGGCGCCGGCTACGCCTCCCTCGGCGTGCGCGTCGAACGCCAGGCCGGCCCCGTCCCGCTCTCCTCCGTCTCCTCCTTCGCCACCACCGACGCCGAGCAGCACGAGTGGTCCCTGACCCACCCGCTGATCACGGAACTCCACGCGGCCGACACCCTCCTGCTCGGCGTCCCGATGTACAACTTCACGATCCCCGCCGCCCTCAAGGCCTGGATCGACCGCGTCACCTTCCCCGGCGCCCACACCGGCCGCCTCACCGCCACCCGCGTCATCGTCGTCACCGCCCGCGGCGGCGGCTACGGCCCGGGCACCCCGCGCGAGCCCTTCGACTTCCAGACCCCGTACCTGCGCGCCTGGTGCACCGAACACCTCGGCATCCCGGACGCCAGCCTCCGCTTCATCCACGCCGAACTCACCCGCGCCGCCGACATCCCCGCCCTCACCCCCTACCGCGACCTCGCCACCACCTCCCTCACCACCGCCCGCACCGCCCTGAGCGACCTGGCCACCACCTGACACACGGAAGGGCCGGCGGGTGACCCGCCGGCCCTTCTCCGCCGCTCCCCTACCGCCGCCCACCCCACGGCTCGTCCGTCGACACGATCTCCCGCCCCAGCGGCATCAGCGACACCGGAATCAGCTTGAGGTTCGCCCACCCGAACGGGATCCCGATGATCGAGAGGAACAGCGGAATGCTGGTGACCAGGTGCATCAGCGCCAGCCACCACCCGGCGAAGACCAGCCAGATCACGTTCCCGATGCACGAGGGCGCCCCCGCGTCCGGCCGCTCCACAGCCGTCCGCCCGAACGGCCAGATCACGAACCCCGCCAGCCGGAACGAGGCGATGCCGAAGGGAATGGTGATGATCAGAATGCAGCAAATGATGCCGGCGATCACATAACCGATCGCCATCCAGAACCCGCAGAACACCAGCCAGAGCACATTCAGTACGAACCCGATCACCTTCATGCCTGGCACCTTCTCACGTACGACGACTGCCCCCTACGACCACCGATGCCCGCTGAGCTGCGTGTCTATCCGCTCAGGGGCCACACCTCAGGGAACGCTCCGGGTCCGGCCCTCCTCACGGAGGAGACGGGTCAGAGGGGCGTGACGGCCTTGAGGATGAGGAGGAGGGCGACGGCGGCGTTGAGGGCGGAGAGGGCGGAGGCGGCGGTGCCGAGGGCGGCGACGAGGGCGGCGAGGCCGGCGGGGGTGTGGGCGGGGGGCCAGTTGCGGGTGGTGGGGACGGGGCCGAGGAGGGCGGCGACGCGGCGGGGGACGGGGCCCGGGGCGGCGAAGGCGGGGAAGGCCGCGTAGGCGGCGGGCGGGCGGTGGGAGGCGAGGGCGGCGCGGGCAACGGCGCGGGCGGTGACCCGGCGGTCGCCGACGGCCTGGGCGGACTCCTCGTCGGCCCAGCGCTCCGCGCTGTAGGCGACGGCGCGCTCCAGCGGGCGCAGGAACGGGTTGACGCAGCCGGCCAGCTGGGTGGCCAGCAGATGGCGGTGGTGCCGGTGGGTCAGGTGGGCGCGCTCGTGGGCGAGCAGCGCGGCGCGCTCGTCCTCGGCGAGGCCGGCCAGCATGCCGGTGGAGACGACCACCCGGCCGGGCGAGCGCGGCGAGCCGGGGAGCGCGTAGGCGTACGGGGCCGGGTCGGGCAGCAGGGCGATGTCGGAGGAGGCGGGCAGGGCCCGGCCGAGGGCGCGCCGGGCCCGGGCGCGGATCCGCAGGTGGCGGGTGAGCGTGCGGCCGACGGCGGCCAGGACGACGGCGAGGACGAGCAGCGCCGCCGTGCCGACCGTCTCGTGGTACGGCAGCGCGGCCCGGACCTCGGGGTCGGACCAGCTGTCGGGCAGCGGGTTGCCGGGGATCTGCGCGGTGCCGACGACGCCGATCAGGGCCAGGCAGAGCGCGCTGCACAGGGCCATCACGATGCTGATCGCGGTGAGCAGCCGGGCCGCTCCGCGCGGGTGGAGGTGCTGCTCGGTGAGGCGGGCGATGGGCAGCGCCGTCAGCGGCAGGACGAGGGGGAGGAAGACGAAGACGCCCACGGAGGAGCTCAGCCTTCGGGGTCGGGGGCCGGGGCGGAGGCGCTGTCGAGCAGGGTGCGCAGCAGCTCCTCGTCGTGCGGGAGGAGCGCGGTGACGAAGCTCGCGAGCACGGCGTCCCGGTCGGGCTCGCCGTCGAGGACGCGGCGCATCCTCAGGGCGGCGAGGCCGGCCGCGTCGGAGGAGGCCTGCCAGAGGTAGGAGCGGCCGGAGCGGGTGCGGGTGACGGCGTCCTTGGCGTGCAGCCGGGAGAGGATGGTCATCACGGTGGTGTAGGCGAGGTCGCCGTCGAGGCGTTCCTGGACCCAGCCCGCGGTGACGGGGCCGGGTGCCCGCTGGAGCACCGCCAGCACCTGCGCCTCCAGCTCGCCCTGGCCGCGCCGGCGGGCCCGCGGGTCGCCGGCCACCGGGGTGCGGGTGTCCGCTGCGTCCTCTGCGGTGTCCTCTGCCATGCCGGTCATCCTAACGAGGAGGTAAAGGACCGGGAATCAGACCGGTACCGGCCGGCCGGCGGCGGCGGGCGGGGGCGCGGGACGGGTCACCCGAACAGGCGCGGCCCGGTTGCCCGGCACCGGCCCGGGTTGGACGGTCGAAGTCCGCACGTCTCTCCGCACACCTGTCCGGGAGTGCCTGTCCGGCCCCGGCGTCCGGTCCTGGAGGAACCCATGAGCAGCACGTCGACCCCGCCGCCCGGCCAACCGCCACCGGACCGGCCCCCGCCGTCCGAGGAGGCCCCGCCGCCCTGGCGCCACGGCACGGGGCAGCCGCCCCCGCCGCCGTCGCAGCACCGGTTCCGCGAGTGGGCGCCCGGGTTCGTGATGTTCGCGGGTGTCCTGATGCTCATCAACGGCATCATGGAGGTCCTGCGGGGCATCATGGCGGTCCACGACGACGAGGTCTTCCTGACCACCAACCGCTATGTCTTCCGCTTCGACCTCACCGGCTGGGGCTGGATCCACATCGTCGTCGGCGCGCTGGTCGCCCTGGTCGGCGCCTTCCTCCTCAAGGGCGCCGCCTGGGCCCGGTACGCCGGTATCGTCCTCACCGCGGTGAGCGCCATCGACGCCTTCCTGTCGATGCCGTACTACCCGGGCTGGTCGATCGTGGTGATCGCGCTGGACGTCTTCATCATCTGGGCGCTGTGCGTCTACCGGCCCGCGGAGGCCGGCCACTGATCCCGACGCTCGCGGCCCGGTCCCGCACGCGGTACGGGACCGGGCCGCGCGCCGTCAGGTCCGGGCCCGCTGGGTGAGCGCGATGCAGAGCAGCACCACCACCGCCGTCACGGGCGCGGCGGCCGGCAGCTCCTCCCCGAGCAGCAGCACCGACCAGCCGAGCGTGATCAGCGGCTGGGCCAGCTGGAGCTGGCTCGCCCTCGGCACCCCGATCAGCGCCATCCCCCGGTACCAGACCACGAACCCGCCGAACTGCGAGACCGCGGCCGTGTACAGCAGCCCGGCCACCGCCTTCGCCCCCGGCCCGCCGGGCGGCAGCGGCTCGGCCGGCAGCGCCAGCGCCGTGGCCAGCGCGGTGACCGGCAGCGCGGCGACCACCGCCCAGCCGATCACCTGCCAGCCGGGCAGCTCCCGGGAGATCCGCCCGCCCTCCGCGTACCCGGCCGCGCAGACCAGCAGCGCCGCGAACAGGTAGAGGTCGGCGAGGCCGGGCCGTCCGTGGCTCTGCACCAGGGTGAACCCGAGCACCGCGACCGCCCCGGTCAGCGCCGCGCCCCAGAACAGCCTTGACGGACGCCGGCCGTCCCGGCGCGCCCGTACGGCGGCGAAGGCGGCGGTGGCCAGCGGCAGCAGGCCGATGACGACGGCCGAGTGCGCGGTCGAGGAGGTGCGCAGGGCCAGCGTGGTGAGCAGGGGGAAGCCCAGCACGCAGCCGGCCGAGACCACCAGCAGTCCGGGCCAGTGGCGGCGCGCGGGCGGCGGGACGCGGGCGGCCGCCAGGCAGAGTGCGGCGAGCACGCCGGCCAGCAGGCCGCGCAGCCCGGCGGCCGTCCAGGGTCCGAAGCCGGTCAGCGCCCAGGCGGTGGCGGGGAAGCTGAAGGAGAAGGAGAGGACGCCCAGGGCGGCCGGCACCGTGCCCGAGGCACGGGGGGCGGCGGGGGCGGGCGCCGTAGCGGGCCGGGCCGCTACCGCCGGAGAAGTGGTAGCGCTATCTTGTGCTCTCATGAACGAGCGTAGCAGTGTGGCCGAACTCGCCGACAGCCTGCGCCGCGAGGTGGAGCGCTACCCGGAGGGGCGGAAGCTGCCGTCGAGCCGGGCCCTGATGGAACGCCACCAGGTCAGCCCGGGCACGGTCTCCCGCGCCATCGCCGTGCTGGCCGCCGAGGGCCTGGTGGTCTCCCGGCCGGGCGCCGGGGTGTTCCGGGCGGCGGCCTTCGCGGGCGGCCCGGGCGCCAGGACGTCCGCCGCCGCCCGCCCCGGCGACCTCTCCTGGCAGCAGATTGCGCTCAGCGCCGAGACCGGCCCGCGCGATCTGCTGGCCGACCCGGTCTTCGCCACCCTGCGCGTGCCGCCGCCGGACGTCGTCGACCTCAACAGCGGCTACCCGCACGCCTCGCTGCTGCCCGAACGCCTGCTCGCCGCCGCCCTCGGCCGGGCCGGGCGACGGCCCGGCGCCTGGGAGCGCCCGCCCACCGACGGCCTCACCGAACTGCGCGGCTGGTTCGCCCGTGACATCGGCGGCCACGGCGGGCCGATCGCCACCGGGGACGTGCTGATCACCTCCGGCGGGCAGGGCGGGCTCACCGTCGCGATGCGCTCGCTCGCCGCGCCCGGCGCGCCGGTCCTGGTGGAGTCGCCGACGTACCCGGGGATCCTGGCGGTCGTCCAGGCGGCGGGGCTGCGGCCCGTCCCGGTGCCGGTCGACGCCGACGGCGTCCGCACCGACCTGCTGGCGGACGCCTTCGCGGCGACCAGGGCGCGGGTCTTCGTCTGCCAGCCGCTGTTCCAGAACCCGACCGGCGCGGTGCTCTCCCCCGAGCGGCGGGCCGAGGTGCTGCGGATCGCCCGGACGGCGGGGGCGTTCGTGGTCGAGGACGACTTCTCCCGGCTGCTGGTCCACCCCGACGCCCCCGCGCTGCCGCGCCCGCTCGCCGCCGACGACCGCGACGGGGTGGTGGTGCACCTGCGTTCGCTGACCAAGGCCGCCTCGCCGAACCTGCGGGTCGGCGCGCTCACCGCGCGCGGGCCTGCGCTCGCCCGGCTGCGGGCCACCCAGGTGGTGGACACCTTCTTCGTGCCCCGGCCGTTGCAGGAGGCGACCCTGGAGCTGGTCGCCGACCCCGGCTGGGCGCGCCATCTGCGGGCGCTCGGCACCGAGCTGCGCGACCGCCGCAGCGCCGCCGTCGCCGCGCTGCACCGCGAGCTGCCGGGCATGCTCGGCATGTACCGGCCCGGCGGCTACCACCTGTGGCTGCGGCTGCCGGACGGCGTCGACGACGGCGCCGTCACCGCCGCCGCGATGCGGGCCGGCGTCCAGGTGACGCCCGGCCGCCCGTACCACGCGGCCGAGCCGCCGGCCCCGCACCTGCGGCTGAGCTACGCGGCCGCCGAGAGCTCCGCCCAGGTGGCGGAGGGCGTCCACCGGCTGCGGCGGGCCGTCGAGGAGGTCACCGGCTGAGGCGTCCTACCGCCGGTAGCCGGCCATCCGCTCCAGCCGGGCGATCCGCTCGGCCATCGGCGGGTGGGTGGAGAAGAGCTTCGCCCCGGCCTCGCCCGGCCGGAACGGGCTGGCGATCATCATGTGGCTGGCGGTCTGGATCTGCGGCTCCGGAGGCAGCGGCAGCTGCCGGGTGCCGGCGTCCAGCTTGCGCAGCGCGCTCGCCAGGGCGAGCGGGTCGCCGGTGATCCGGGCACCGTCGGCGTCGGCCTGGTACTCCCGGGAGCGGCTGACGGCCAGCTGGATCAGCGAGGCCGCGACCGGGCCCAGGATCATGATCGCGAGCATCCCGAACAGGCCCGGGCCGTCGTCGTCCTCGCCGCGGCCGAACGGGATCAGCCAGGCGAAGTTCACCAGGAACATCACCACCGAGGCGAGCGCCCCGGCCACCGAGGAGATCAGGATGTCCCGGTTGTAGACGTGGCTCAGCTCATGGCCGAGGACCCCGCGCAGCTCGCGCTCGTCGAGCAATTGGAGGATGCCGTCGGTGCAGCAGACCGCCGCGTTGCGCGGGTTGCGGCCGGTGGCGAAGGCGTTCGGGGCCGGGGTCGGCGAGATGTAGAGGCGGGGCATCGGCTGGCGGGCCGCGGTGGAGAGCTCGCGGACGATCCGGTACAGCTGCGGGGCCTCGATCTCGCTCACCGGGCGGGCGCGCATGGCGCGCAGGGCGAGCTTGTCGCTGTTCCAGTAGGCGTAGGCGTTGGTGCCGAGGGCGACCAGCAGGGCGATCACGAAGCCCGTGCGGCCGAAGAAGCTGCCGATCACCAGGATCAGCGCCGAGAGGCCGCCCAGCAGGGCGGCGGTCCTCAGTCCGTTGTGCCGGCGGTGCACGGCTGGCCCTCCAATGGTGCGTGGGGAAGCCCTTTCTGCCTCGTCCCTCCTGCCCGCTCAACGGGCGGGGCCCGGGGCCTTGTTCCCTTGTGACCAGCGCGACACCCGGCCGGGTGACCCACCCGCACCGCCCGCCACCTCGGCACATGCCCGCGCCGGGGTCAGAACAGCGAGCCGCCGACCACCTGGAGGACCAGCTGCGGGGCCACCGAGAGCACCACCGCCGCCGAGGCGGTGAGCCCCAGGGTGGCGGTCAGCGACACCGGCAGGCGCCGTTCGGGCGCCGGAGCCCCGGCCGGCTCCTCCGCCGGGGCCACCGGGGCGAAGAGCCGGGCGGTCCAGAGCAGGTAGTAGTACAGGGCGACGACCACATTGACGGCCATCACCACGGCAAGCCAGCCGAGACCGGCGTCGACGGCGGCGCGGAACACCACCACCTTGCCGAACAGGCCGATCACGCCCGGCGGCAGTCCGGCCAGGCAGAGCAGGAAGAACGCCAGCGCCAGCGCCGTCCAGCGGTTGCGGGCGAACAGGCCGCGGAAGTCGTCCACGCTGGTCCCGGCCCGGCGGCCGACCGCCGCCACCACGCCGAAGGCGCCGAGGTTGACCACGCCGTAGATCAGCGCGTACGCGGCGGTGGCGCCCAGCGGGTCGGTCGTGGTGGGCGCGTAGCCGGCCGCGGCCAGCGGCACCAGCAGGTAGCCGGCCTGGCCCACCGAGGACCAGGCGAGCAGCCGGACCGCGCTGTGGCGGGTGTCGAAGCGCTGGCGCAGCGCGCCCACGTTGCCGACCGTCATGGTGACGGCGGCCAGCACCGCGAGCGCCAGGCCCCAGGTGTGCGCGTACGGGCGGAAGGCGATCGTGGTGGCCAGCGCCAGGCCGGCCAGGCCGGCCGCCTTGCCGACCACCGAGAGGTAGCCGGCCACCGGCAGCGGGGCGCCGGTGTAGGTGTCCGGCACCCAGAAGTGGAACGGGACGGCGGCGACCTTGAAGGCGAAGCCGACCAGGGTGAGCACGGCACCCGCCTCGGCCAGCGGCTTGAGCTGCGCGGGCGCCTGCTCCAGGCCGGTGGCGACGGCGCCCAGGTGCAGGCTGCCGCTCGCCGCGTAGACGAAGCCGACGCCGAGCAGCATCACGGCGGTCGCGGTGACCGAGGAGAGGAAGAACTTCAGCGCGGCCTCGGCGCCCCGGCCGTCCCGGCGCAGCGCGACCAGGGCGAAGGCGGGCAGCGAGGCCACCTCCAGAGCGATCACCAGGGTGGCGAGGTCGCGCGAGGCGGGCAGCAGGGCGGCGCCGGTGGCGCTGGCGAGCAGCAGGAACCAGTACTCGCCGCCGGGCAGCTTCTCGTCCTCGACGGTGTGCACGGACAGCAGGGCGGCGATCAGCGCGCCGCCGAGCGCGAGCAGCTGGAAGACCAGGGCGAAGTGGTCGGCGACGTAGGAGCAGCCGCCGTTGTCGGTGGCCCCTGTTACGTTCTGCGCACAGAAGGTGGCCCGGGGTGATCCACCGGTGAGCGGGAGGAGCGAGATGAGCGCGAGGGCGAGTCCGGCGGCGGTGAGCCGGCCCAGCCACTTCTTGTGCTGCGCGGGCAGGAAGAGGTCGGTGACCAGCACCACGAGGGCGGCCAGTGCGGCGATCAGCGGGGGCGCGATCGCCACCCAGTCCACGGACTGGATCAGGCTGCCCGGGTTGGCGACGGCGAGGGAGGTCACAGTGGTCTGCCCCGTGGAGTGAGGTCCGAGTGCGGTGCCGAGCATGATCAGCCACCCCCGAGGAGGTGTTTGACGGCGGGGTCGGAGAGGCCGAGCAGCAGCGCGGGCCAGAGCCCGGCGAGCAGGGTGAGGGCGGCCAGCGGCGTCCAGCTGACGGCCTCGTACGGGCGCAGGTCGGCGAGCTCGGCCACCGGGGCGGGCTGCTTCGGGTCGCCCATGCAGACGCGCTTGACCACGATCAGCAGGTACGCGGCGGTGAGGAGGGTGCCGAGGCCGGCCAGGACCATGTAGGTGACGAACGCGGGGCGCGAGAGGCCGTCGGCCGGGTCGAACGCGCCGAACATCGCGAGCAGCTCGCCCCAGAAGCCGGCCAGCCCGGGCAGGCCGAGGCTGGCGACGGCGGCGAAGGCGAGCAGCGCGCCGAGTCGCGGTGCCCGCCCGTAGAGGGCGGCGCCGGTGGCGCCGGAGAGGGTGTCGAGGTCCGCCGTGCCGTAGCGGTCCTTGAGCGCCCCGACGACGAAGAACAGCAGGCCGGTGATCAGGCCGTGCGCGATGTTGGCGAACAGCGCGCCGTTGACGCCGACCGGGGTGAGGGAGGCGATGCCCAGCAGGACGAAGCCCATGTGGCCCACGGAGGAGTAGGCGATCAGGCGCTTGAGGTCGCCCTTGGCGCCGGGGCGGGCGAGCGCGAGACAGGCCAGCGAGCCGTAGACGATGCCGACGGCGGCGAACGCGCCCAGGTAGGGGGCGAGCGTCGTGGTGCCGTCGGGCACGACCGGGAGGAGGACGCGGACCAGGCCGTAGGTACCCATCTTCAGCAGGACGCCGGCGAGCAGCACGGAGCCGACGGTCGGGGCCGCCGTGTGCGCGTCCGGGAGCCAGCTGTGCAGCGGCCAGGCGGGGGCCTTGACCGCGAGCCCGACCATGATCGCCAGCGCGGCGATCACCTGGGTGGAGTGGCTCAGGCCGGAGCCGTGGGCGGCGGCGAGGGCCTGCATGTCGAAGGTGCCCGCCCTGACCCCGACCAGCAGGAAGCCGAGCAGCATCACGGCCGAACCGAGCAGCGTGTACAGGATGAACCGGTTGGCGGCCGGCACCTTCGCGCCGCTGCCCCAGCGGGCGATCAGGAAGTACATCGGGATCAGCACGATCTCGAAGGCCAGGAAGAAGAGCAGGAGGTCCAGCACCGCGAAGGTGGCGAGCATGCCGACTTCGAGGAGGAGGAACAGCCCGACGAAGGACCGGGCCGAGGGCACTCCGTCACCGGACGGCAGCCGCCGCTCGGAGTACAGCGCGCAGAGGAAGGTGAGCAGCGAGGTCAGGACGATCAGCGGCAGCGAGACGCCGTCCACCCCGAGGTGGAGGCGCACGCCGATGGCCGGGATCCAGGACACGTCGGTGGTGGCCTGCATCCGGGCGGGCTCGTCGTGGTCGAAGCCGGCGGCCAGGACGACGGTGAGCACCAGGACGGCGCCGGTCACCGCGCTGCCGAAGCGCAGCGCGCGCCGGTCGGCGGCGGCCGGGTCGGCGCCGAAGACCGGGGCCAGCGTGAGCGCGGCGCCGACCAGCGGCAGCACCAGGAGGGCGATGAGGACCGCGTTCATCGGGGGCTCCTAGCAACAACCACGACGGCGGACGGGGAAGGGAGGTACGGCATCGACTACACCGCCACCAGGACGGCCAGCAGGACGACGCCGGCGAGCAGCGCGCTGAGGTAGGTCTGCGCGTTGCCGGTCTGGGCGAGCCGCACGGCGCGGCCGAGCAGGCCTGCCCCGGCGCCGGCGCCGCGCACGTACGTCTCCACGACCTCGCGGTCGAGGAAACGGACCAGCCGGGCGGCGGCCTCGACCGGGCGGACGAACAGCGCGCTGTAGAGCCGGTCGACGCCGAAGCCGTGCCGGGCCGGGTCGAACAGCGGGCCGAGCAGGGCGCGCCCGGGGTCGGCGACGACCACCTCGGCGGCCGGGGCTCCGGCCTGCTCGGACACCCGGGCGGTGGCGGAGCGCCACGCCCCGTAGGCCAGCAGCGCGCCGATCACCGCGAGGCCGGTGCCGATCACGGCGGTGACCGCGGAGGGCCGCAGCGAGCCGCCGTCCAGCAGCGCGGGCAGCCAGTCCGAGCGCAGGCCGGCGATGCCGAAGCCCATGGTCGGCACGGCCAGCACCCAGAGTGGCCAGCGCATCGCGGGCGGCTCGGCGACGGCCGGGTCGGCCTCGTCCGGCTCGGGCGAGTACGGCGCGCCCGCCTCGTGGTCGTCGACGACCGTGCCCCGGTCGGCGGCGGGCAGCACCGCGGGCGCCGCCGCGGCCGCGCCCGCCGGGCTGTGGAAGGCCACCAGGAACAGCCGGGCCGCGTAGGCCGCCGTGAGCAGCGCGGTGAGTCCGGCCGAGATCAGCACGATCCAGCCGGCCGCCTGCGGCACCGCCGAGGCGGGGCCGAGGCCGTTGGTCAGCGCCTCGCCGTTGGCGGCGTGCTCGGCGGCGGTCAGCACCGCCTCCTTGCTGAAGAAGCCGGCGAACGGCGGCAGGCCGACCAGGGCGACCAGCGCGATGCCCATCGTCCAGTAGGCGTCCGGGACGCGCTTGCGCAGCCCGGGGATCCGGGACATCGCGGAGATCGAGTTGGTGTGCGCGGCGTGGATCACCACACCGGCCGCGAGGAACAGCAGCGCCTTGAACGCGCCGTGGCTGACCAGGTGGAAGACCGAGGCCTGGCGGTCGCCGCTGGCCAGCGCGCCGGCCATGTAGCCGAGCTGGCCGACGGTCGAGTAGGCCAGCACCCGTTTGAGGTCGTCCTGGGCGAGCGCGCAGAGCGCCGAGCCGATCATCGTCACCGCGGCCATCACCGCCAGCACGACCAGCGCCGCGCCGGAGAGCAGGAAGACCGGCAGCAGCCGGGCCACCAGGTAGATGCCGGCCGCGACCATGGTGGCGGCGTGGATCAGCGCGGAGACCGGCGTGGGGCCGGCCATCGCGTCCGGGAGCCAGGTGTGCAGCGGGAACTGCGCGCTCTTGCCGGCCACCCCGGCCAGCAGCAGCAGCGCGACCAGCGTCGGGTGGCCGAGCCGCCCCTCGGTGGCGGCCCGCAGCACGTCCTCGATCCGGAAGCTGCCGGCGTCGGCGCCGAGCAGGAAGACGCCGAACAGGAACGGCACGTCGCCGAGCTTGGTGACCAGGAAGGCCTTCAGCGAGGCGGAGCGGGCGTCCTCGGTCTCCCAGTGGTGGCCGATCAGGAAGTACGAGCAGATGCCCATGACCTCCCAGCCGACCAGCAGCACGACCAGGTCGCCGGAGTAGACGACCAGGAACATCGCCGCCGTGAACAGCGAGACCAGCGCCGCGTACGAGGGGTAGCGCGGGTCGTCCTTGAGGTACGCGGTCGAGTAGACCTGCACACAGGTGGCGACCAGCCCGACCAGCACCGAGATCAGCGAGCTGAAGCCGTCCAGGTGGATCGCGAGCGCGATGTCCGGTCCGCCGGTCGGGGTGAGCCGGGTGGCGGCGTCCAGCGCCTGGCCACTGCCGAGCTGGATCGCGACGACCAGCGCGAGCACCGCCGAGACGGCGACCGGCACGATCGCCAGCGGCCGGGCGAGGCCGGGCGCCCGCTTGCCGGTGGCCAGGGTGGCCGCCGCGCCGAGCGCGGGCAGCGCGGGGACGAGGGCGGGCAGGGCGAGGTTCATGCGGCGGCCTGGCCCTTCAGCGCCTCGGCTCCGGCCGGCGCCGGCTCGGCCTCGGTGGTGGACTCGGCCGGGTCGCCGAGCGCGGTGACCCGGTCGATGTCCGCCGTGCCCCGGGCCCGGAACAGCAGCAGGACGATGGCGAGCCCGAGGCCGATCTCGGCGGCGGCGACGGTGATGGTGAACAGGGTCAGCGCCTGCCCGGCGTGCAGCGAGTCGCGCAGCCAGGCGTCGAAGGCGACGAGGTTGAGGTTGACGGCGTTGAGCATCAGCTCGACGGACATCAGCACCAGGATGACGTTGCGCCGGGCGAGCACGCCGTAGACACCGACGCTGAACAGCAGCGCGGCGAGGACGACGGGGTAGGCGAGGTGCATCAGCCCTCCTGCTCGGTGGTGGTCGGAGCAGGCGCGGCCCCGGACCCGGCCCCGGCCCCGGCCCCGGGGGCGGTCTGGGCGACCGTCCCGTTGGAGCCCACCGGCCGTCCGGCCCGGATCCGCCCGGCCCGGGGCACCGGAACCCGCCGCCGGTTGCCGCGCGACAGCACGATCGCGCCGACCAGCGCGGCCAGTAGCAGCACCGAGAGCGCCTCGAAGGGCAGCACCCAGGTCCGGAACAGGCTCTCACCGGTCGCGGCGGCCGAACCGCCGCCCGCGCCGAGGTCGATCCAGGACGTCCGGAAGGCGTCCACGACCAGCGTGACCAGCGTCCCGGCCGAGGCCAGCGCGACCACCAGGGCGACCCAGCGGTTCTTGGAGTCGGCGTCCGGCGAGCGCCCGATCGGCGCCTTGGTGAGCATCAGCCCGAACAGGACCAGCACGACCACCGAGCCGAGGTAGATCAGCACCTGCACCCAGGCGATGAACTCGGCGGTGAGCAGCAGGAACTCCACCGCCAGCCCGCCGAGCGCGACCACCAGCCAGAGCGCGGCGTGCACCAGCTGCTTGGTGGTGACGGCGACCAGGGCCGAGCCGAGCACGGCGATGCCGACCAGCAGGAAGACGATCTCCACCCCGGTCGGGGAGAGGAAGGAGCGCGCGGCCGGGTCCAGCGACCCGGTCGCGGCGAGCAGCGTGGCGGCGCCCTTCACGCGTCACCACCGTCCTCCGCCGGCTCGGCGGTGGCTGCGGCCTCTGCGGCCTCTGCGGCCTCGGCGGACGCCTTGGCCGCGGCGGCGGCCAGCTTGTCGGCGGCCTTGCGCGCGGTGGCGATCTCCTTGGGCTCCTCGGCCGCCGGGTCCAGCGCCGGCGGCACCGGCACCGTCCACATCCACTCCCGCAGCCGGTCCCGCTCGTGGGTCAGCTCCAGGATGTCGGTCTCCGCGTACTCGAACTCGGGCGACCAGAACAGCGCGTCGAACGGGCACACCTCGATGCAGATCCCGCAGTACATGCAGAGCGAGAAGTCGATGGCGAACCGGTCCAGCACATTGCGGGTGCGGGCGCGCGCGTTCGGGTCGGCGGCCGGCAGCGTCTCCTTGTGGGAGTCGATGTAGATGCACCAGTCCGGGCACTCACGGGCGCAGAGCATGCAGACCGTGCAGTTCTCCTCCAGCAGCGCGATCACGCCGCGCGACCGCGGCGGGAGGCTCGGCTGCACGTCGGGGTACTGCGCGGTGACGCTCTTCCTCGTCATCGTCCGCAGGGTGACGGCCAGGCCCTTGGCCAGGCCCGCGCCGGGGAAACTCATGAGATCGCCACCTTGATGATGCCGGTGAGGGCCAGCTGGACGAGCGCGAGCGGGATCAGCGCCGTCCACGCGAAGCGCATCAGCTGGTCCTCGCGCAGCCGGGGGTAGGTGACCCGCAGCCAGATCACCACGAAGGCCAGCGCGAAGGTCTTCAGCAGGGTCCACAGCCAGCCGAGCTGGTCCGGCAGCGGGCCGTGCCAGCCGCCGAGGAAGAGCACCGCGGTCAGCGCGGAGACCACCAGGATGCCCGCGTACTCGGAGAGCAGGAACAGCGCGAAGCGCAGGCCGGTGTACTCGGTGTACGCGCCGAAGATGATCTCGGAGTCGGCGACCGGCATGTCGAACGGCGGGCGCTGCAGCTCGGCCAGGCCGGCCGTGAAGAAGACGAATCCGCCGATCAGCTGCCACGGGATCCAGTACCACTCCCAGGCGTCCATGATCCCGGGCAGCGAGAGCGTCCCGGCGGCCATCGCGACGGAGGCGGCGGCGAGCACCATCGGCAGCTCGTAGGACATCAGCTGCGCGGCCGTCCGCAGACCGCCGAGCAGCGAGAACTTGTTGGCCGACGCCCAGCCGGCCATCAGCTTGCCGATCACGCCGACGCCCATGACGGCGAGCACGAAGAACAGGCCGGCGTCCACCGCCTGCCCGACGAAGCCGCCCGGCCCGACCGGGATCGCCAGCAGCACCAGCAGGTACGGCAGCAGCGAGACGGCGGGCGCCAGCTGGAAGATCCGCCGGTCCGCGCCGGCCGGGACGATGTCCTCCTTCTGGGCGAACTTCACGCCGTCCGCGATCAGCTGCGCCCAGCCGTGGAAGCCGCCGGCGTACATCGGGCCGAGGCGGCCCTGCATGTGCGCCATCACCTTGTGCTCGGTCTGGCCGATGACCAGGGGGAGGGTGAGGAAGACGACCAGCGTGGCGACGCAGCGCAGCACCGTGTCGAACAGGTTCACGCGCCGTCTCCGTCCTGGCCGGCCGGCTCGGCCGGCGGCGTCTCGCTCGTCTTCTCCTCCGCGGCGGGCTCCTCGACGGCCGGCTGCTCGGCGGCGGGCTTCTCGGCCGCCGGCTTCTCGGCGGCCGGCCGCTCGGGCTCGTCGTGCGCCGGCACCGGGTTGTGCCACGGCGCGTCGGAGGACCGCGTACGGGCCGGCGCGGCGGCGGCCTCGCCGGGCGCCTGGCTCGCCGAGCCCTCGGAGACCGAACGCGTCCGCCGCGGCCGGTCCGCCCGCACCGCGGGCTTCTCCTCCGCCGGAGCGGCCCCGCCGGTCTCGGCAGCCCCGGCAGCCCCGGCGGCCCCGGTGGCCTCGACGGCGGCCTGGCTCGCCGAGCCCTCGGAGACCGACCTGGTCCGCCGCGGCCGGTCCGCCCGCACCGGGGCACCGCCCTCGGCACCCGCGGCCGCCGCCGCGCGCGGCGTACGGGCCGCACCGGCGGCACCGGCCGCCCGGGCCCCGCGCGCCGGGCGCTCGGCGACCGGCGGCAGGGTGCCCTTGAGCGGCCCCCACTCGTTCGGGTCCGGCACCCCGGCCGGCTGCATCTTGCGCCGCGCCGGCCCGTCGCCGTGGTCGGACTCGCCCGGCTCCTTGGCACCCGGCCAGGCCTTGGCGACCCGCGCCGCGAGCACGAACTCCTTGCGCAGCGGGTGCCCCTCGAAGCCGTCCGGCAGCAGCAGGGTGATCAGGTGGGGGTGCCCGGGGAAGTCGATGCCGAACATCTCGTGCGTCTCGCGCTCGTGCCAGGCGGCCCCGGCGTACACCGGGACGGCGGTCGGCAGCGCGGCCGCGTCGCGCGGCACCCGGGTGCGCAGCGCCAGGTGGCGCACGCCCGGGGCCTCGACGGCGGCGAGGTGGGCGACCACCGAGAAGCCCTCGGCGAGCTCGTCGACGGCGCTGAGCCAGTCGAAGAAGGTGAGGCCCAGGGTGTCCCGGGCGGCGGTGAGCGCCTCGATCCAGTGCTCCGCCGGCACGTCGACGGTGATCAGCCCGTACGCCTCGGCGCCGGTCGCCCACTCCCCGACCGACGCCGCGTACTGCTCGGCCGTGGTCACGAGACCCCTCCCTCGGCGGACGCGGAGCCGGTGGCACCGGCGGCACCGGGCCCGGGCACCGGCGGACGCCGCAGCGCCGCCGCGGGCGCGGTGTAGCGGCCGGGCAGCGACTCGGCCGCGATCTTCTCCTGGAGCTTGAGGATGCCCTGGAGCAGCGCCTCCGGGCGGGGCGGGCACCCGGGCACGTAGACGTCGACCGGGATGATCTGGTCGACGCCCTTGGTCACCGAGTAGGAGTCCCAGTAGGGCCCGCCGGAGTTGGAGCAGGCGCCGAAGGAGATGACGTACTTCGGCTCGGGCATCTGCTCGTAGAGGCGCTTGACGGCGGGCGCCATCTTGTCCGTCACCGTCCCCGAGACGATCATCAGATCGGCCTGCCGGGGGCCCGGCGCGAACGGGATGACACCCATCCGGATGAAGTCGTGCTTGGCCATCGAGGCCGCGATGAACTCGATCGCGCAGCAGGCCAGGCCGAAGTTGAAGCACCAGAGGCTGTAGCGGCGTCCCCAGTTGAGGACGACCTTCACCGGGTCCGGCGCCAGCCGGGCCAGCGGGCCGATGCCGCGCCGCTCGACGGCGGCACCGGGGCGCGACGGATCCGGCACGCCCAGCGGAACCGGGCCGCCGGAGGCGCCGTGCCCGTGCGAGTGGGTGTGCGTCACGTCCATTCCAGAACGCCCTTCTTCCAGGCGTAGAGCAGTCCGACCGCGAGGAAGCCGATGAAGACGAACATCTCGACCAGCGTCCCGGCGCCGTACCCGGCGGAGGCGAAGACGGTCGCCCACGGGAACAGGTAGATCGCGTCGACCGCGAAGATCACGTACAGGAAGGCGTAGACGTAGTAGCGGACCTGGGTGTGCGCCCAGTCCTCCCCCACCGGGTCCACGCCGCACTCGTAGGCGAGGAGCTTCTCCGGCGAGTACACCACCGGCCGCAGCAGGCGGTTCGCGGTGAACGCCACCGTCACGAAGAGCACGCCGACGACGGCGAGCAGGCCCATCGCGGCGTACGCGTCGAAGTAGCCGCTGCCGGCCGCCGGGTCGGCCGCGACCGAGGCCGCCTGCTGCCCCACCATGCCCTCGCCTCCACATCGGCCGCGGAACCCGCCCTCGGGGCGGTTCTACGACGTTCCTTTACACGCTCATAACCATCGCCAGTGCGTGAGTCTAAGTGCACGGCACCGGTGCCCGGCATCCTGCCCGGTCCGCAAGACGCCCGATGGACAACCGTGGACACCCGGCGCCCCGCACCGGGGTGGGGATAACCCCCGCCCCGGGAGACGTATCACCCCCATAGCCCCACCTACCCCGGACCGACCAAGCTAGAGGGCACAGCGCGACCGGAAAAAGGACGGTAGACCGAGATGAAGCGAATGGACGGCGCGGCCGAGGGCGCCGAGCGCACCCCGCTGTACGGCGCGCGGATGTGGCGGCAGGTCGGGCAGCTGCTGCTGAACCTGCCGCTCGGGATCGCCGGTTTCCTCTTCACGGTCGCGACGCTGTCGATCGGCCTCGCCCTGTCGGTCACCGTGATCGGCCTGCCGCTGCTCGCCGCCGGGCTGGCCGGCTGCCGGGCGACGAGCGGCTTCGCCCGCGGCCGGGCCCGGACGCTGTACGGCTCCGAGGTGCGCGAGCCGGAGCCGGTGCAGCGCCGCCGGCCGGGCATCACCGGCTTCGCGATCGCCCATCTGACCGACGCGCTCTCCTGGCGCTCGGCGCTCTACCACGTGCTGATGCTGCCCTGGGGCGTGCTGTGCTTCGCGCTGACGCTGATCTTCGTCCTGGTCGGCTGGCCGGCCCTGCCCTGGGCGATCCGCGCCCAGTCGGCGGTGGACCGGATGCTGGTGGAGACCCTGCTCTACCCGGGCGCGCTGTCCGAGCGGGTCCGCGAGCTGGAGGACGACCGCGGCACCGTGGTCGACACCGCCGCCGCCGACCTGCGCCGGATCGAGCGCGACCTGCACGACGGCGCCCAGGCCCGGCTGGTGGCGCTGGCGATGGACCTCGGCATGGCCAAGGAGCGGCTGCGGGAGACCGAGACGCCGGACGACGTGGCGGCCGCCGCGAAGATGGTCGACAACGCCCACGGCGAGGTGAAGCTGGCCCTGCAGGAGCTGCGCGACCTGGCCCGGGGCATCCACCCGGCGGTGCTCACCGACCGCGGCCTGGACGCGGCGCTCTCCTCGGTGGCGGCGCGCTGCACGGTACCGGAGGGGGTCAAGGTGCACGTCGACCTGAAGGCCCGGGACGGCAGCACCGAGCGGCCGGACTCGGCGGTGGAGGGCATCGCCTACTTCACGGTCAGCGAGCTGCTGACCAACATCTCCAAGCACTCCGGCGCCCGCTCCGCCACGGTGGACGTCTGGCGGGCCGCCGACCAGCTGATGCTGCTGGTCCAGGACAACGGCAAGGGCGGCGCGGCGCCCTACCCGGGCAGCGGCCTGGCCGGACTGGCCGAGCGGGTCCGCGCGGTGGACGGGGTGTTCCTGGTGGAGAGCCCGGAGGGCGGCCCGACCACGGTGACCGTCGAGCTCCCCTGGCGGACCCGCGCCGCCCGGCGCTGACGCCGGCGACCACGCCCCTTCGATCCCGGACGGCGGGCGGCTCCGCGGAACCCTTGCGCGGTCGTGCGGACCGCCCGCCGTCCGGGGGCTGATGGGGTCAGGGCGTCTCCAGGGTGCCCAGGGTGACCTCGGCGGTCTTGCTCCGGCCGTCCCGGCTGTAGGTGACGCTGACCTTGCTGCCCGGCGTGAGCGAGGCCAGCGCGGTGGTGAGCGAGTTCAGCGAGTCGACCGCGGTGTCGCCGATCCTGGTGATCACGTCGCCGACCTGGAGGCCCGCCGAGGCGGCCGGGCCGTCCGGCGTGACGGCGACCACCACGGCGCCGGCCGGCCGGAAGTTCTGGTCGAAGTAGGTCCGGGCGGTGATGCCGAGGGCGGCCCGGCCGGAGTTGGTGACCTTGCCGTCCTTGATCAGCTGGTCCGCGATGTTGGTCACGGTGGACGCCGGGATGGCGAAGCCGATGCCCGGGGCGGCGGCGCCGTTGGACTCCGGCTCGGTGGCGGCCAGCGTGTTGATGCCGATCACCTGGCTGTCCAGGTTGACCAGCGCGCCGCCGCTGTTGCCGGGGTTGATCGCGGCCGAGGTCTGCACCATGTTGCCGATGACGGCACCCGGCGAGCCCTGGGTGGGCGGCTCGGAGACGGTCCGGCCGGTGGCCGAGACGATGCCCTGGGTGACGCTGCTGGAGAGCCCGAGCGGGCTGCCCATGGCGAGGGTGATCTGGCCCAGCTCGACCTTGGTGGAGTCCCCGAAGGCGGCCGGCTTGAGGCCGTCCGGCGGGTTGCTCAGCTTGATCACCGCGAGGTCGGAGTCCGGGTAGCTGGCGACCAGGGCGGCGTCCAGCGGCTTGGTGCTGCCGGCCAGGGTGACGGTGAAGGCGGAGGCGGTGCCGACCACGTGGGCGTTGGTGACGATGTCGCCCTTGTCGTCGTAGACGATCCCGGAGCCCAGGCCGCTCGCGGTGGTGATCTGCACCACCGAGGGCAGGACGTCCTTGATCACCCGCTGGTAGTCGGACTGGAGCTGGTTGGCGCCGCCCGGCTGGGCGGGGCTGCCGGTGGCCGCGGCGGTGACCGCCGGGGAGCCGTTCCCCGGCGAGGACGCGTCCGAGGACGAGCCGCTGCTGCACCCGGCCAGCGCGAGCGCGGTCAGCGCGGCGACGGCCACCGGCGCGCGCAGCCGCCCGGTGGCCGCCCGGGGTCCGGTCGGGCGCGGTCCGGCCGGAATCGGACGGGTGGGCTCCTTCTTGCGGTTCACCGTGACGGCCTCCGGATTCCTCAGCGCGCGGCCACGACGGGCCGCTCGAACGCGACGCAGAGATCTTTGTCAGCATTTCACCGAAATGTCCGAATATCCCGCTCCGACGCGCCCGCGCCACCGCCGCGAAATCCGAACACCCTAGGATTCGGCCATGACTTGGTTGATCACCGGCGGTGCCGGTTACATCGGCGGGCACGTCGTGCAGCAGCTCCTCGACGCGGGCGAGCGCGTGGCCGTCCTGGACGACCTGAGCACCGGCGACCGGACCCGGCTGCCCGAGGGGGTCGCCCTGGTCGAGGGGTCGACCCTGGACCGGACCGTGCTGGACGCGGCCATTCGCGAGCACCGGGTGGAGGGCATCCTGCACTTCGCCGCCAAGAAGCAGGTCGGCGAGTCGGTCGAGCAGCCCTTCCTGTACTACCGGGAGAACATGATCGGCCTCCAGACCGTCCTGGAGGCCGCAGCCGAGGGCGGGGTCAAGCGCTTCCTCTTCTCCTCCTCCGCCGCCGTCTACGGCATGCCGGACGTCGACCTGGTGACCGAGTCGACCCCGTGCGCGCCGATGAGCCCGTACGGCGAGACCAAGCTGGCCGGCGAGTGGCTGGTGGCCGCGGCCGGCAAGGCGTACGGGATGTCCACCGTCGCGCTGCGCTACTTCAACGTGGCCGGCGCGGCCTCGCCGGAACTCTCCGACGCCGGTGTGTTCAACCTGATCCCGATGGTCTTCGAACGGCTCACCGCCGGTCAGGCCCCGCGGGTCTTCGGCGCCGACTACCCCACGCCGGACGGCACCTGCGTGCGCGACTTCATCCACGTCTCGGACATCGCCTCGGCCCACGTGGCCGCCGCGCGCCGGCTGGCGGCCGATCCGGCCGGCGAGGTCGCGCTGGTCCTCAACATCGGTCGCGGCGAGGGCGTCAGCGTCCGCGAGATGCTGGACATGATCGGCAAGGTCACCGGCTACGACACCACCCCCGAGATCACCCCGCGCCGGGCCGGCGACCCGGCCCGGGTGGTCGCCTCGGCCGACCTGATCCACCGCGAGCTGGGCTGGACCGCCCGGCACGGGGTGGAGTCCATGGTGGCCTCGGCCTGGGAGGGCTGGTGCAGCCGCCACCCGGAGGCCCGCAAGTAGCGCGACCGCGGCGGGGGCCCCGGGCCCCCGCCGCCCGCGCCCCGGGTCAGTGCGAGGGCACCGCGGTGCCGTAGAAGGCGTCCAGCGCGTAGACGCAGCGGTCCTTGCTGCCGACGAAGACCTTCCCGCCGACCGCCACCGGGGAGCCGGTCAGCTCGCCCTTGGTGCCCAGCTCCCAGCGCAGCTGACCGCTGGCCAGGTCCACGGTGTGCAGCGAGTGGTCCCGGCTGCCGAGGTGGACCAGCCCGTCGGCGACCGCCGGGGAGCCGACGATCTCGCCGCGCGCGGTGTACCGCCAGCGCTCCCGGCCGCTGCCCGCCTCGAAGGCGTACAGCACCTCGCCGCTGCCGACCAGCACCATGCCGTCCCCGACCACCACCGGCTCGGCGCCCTGCCGGGTGCCGGTGACCGCGCGCCAGCGGTCCCGGCCGGTGGCCGCGTCCAGCGCGTACACGGTGCCGAGGTAGTCGGCGACGTAGACCGCGTCGGCGTCCAGCGCCGGCGGGGTGAAGAGCACTACGGGGGCCTCGAAGCGCCAGCGCTCGGCGCCGCTCGCCGCGTCCAGCGCGTACACCCGGGTGCCGGCGGTCACGTAGAGCACCCCGGAGCGCTCGACCGGGCGGGACGGCACGTCCTCGCCGACCGGGACCGACCAGCGCAGGCCGGAGCCGCGCGGGTCCACGCAGCGCAGCCGCCCGCCGCCGTAGTAGTACGCCGAGCCGCCGACCAGGGCGGGGCCGGACTGCGGGTTCTCGTAGTCCTGCTGGGCGTCGTCGGCGCGCCACAGCTCGGCACCGGTGGCCGCCGCGCGCAGCTGGACGCCGCCGCCCCGCACGCCGCAGCAGAGCACGCCCTCGGCCGCGTCCAGCGAGTACACCCAGCCGTCCAGCGAGTGCCGCCAGCGCTCGGTGCCGTCCGCGACGTCGACCGTGTACAGGTGCGGGCCGTCGGCCGCGTGCACCCGGCCGGCGTCCACCGCGAGCGCCCAGGCGACGTCCCGGGTCTTGTAGCGGCGCTGCCCGGAGGCGATGTCCAGGGCGTGCACCTCGAAGCTGGAGACGAACAGCGTGCCGTCGGCGACCACCGGGGTGCCCCAGACGTCGTTGGACATCCGGAACCGCCAGGGGCGCCAGCGGGCGGCGCGGGCCGGGGGCGGGGTGATCCGCCGGACCCAGTCGGTCTCGGCGGGCGGCGCGCCCGGGCCGGCCTGCTCGGCGCGCGGCCCCGGCCCTATCCGGACCGAGGCGCCGGGCAGCCGCACCTCGTCGCCCTCCTCGACCACCGGCCGGCGGTGCCGGCTGGGGGCGGCCAGCTTCTCGGTGGCGGCCTCGGTGTCCGGCCCGGGCGGCCCGCTGTGCACCGGCCCGGCGGGCGGCGGGGCGTGCCCGGCGACCGCCCGGGTGCGCGGGTCGTCCTGGGCCGGGTGCGGCGTCTGGACCGGCTGCCGGACGGGCGGCGGCTGACGGCGGCCCCGCTTGTCCTCGATCAGCGCGAGCGCGTCGGGCGGCAGCCAGTCCCCGGCCTCGCCGGAGGCGTCGTCCCGGGAGAACAGGTGCGGGGCCAGCTCGGCCTGGATCTGCTCCGGGGTCGGCCGGTGCTCGGGCGCCGGACGCATGCAGGCGCGCACCAGGTCGGCCAGCTCGGCCGGCAGGCCGGAGAGGTCGGGCTGGTCGCGCAGCAGCTGGAAGACCGTCTCCACCGGATTGGCGCCCCGGTACGGCGGGTGGCCGGTGGCGCAGAAGACCAGCAGCGAGCCGAGCGAGAAGACGTCGCTGGCGCCGGTGACGCCCCGGCTGTCCCGGGCCTGCTCCGGCGACATGTACGCCGGGGTGCCGACCGCGACGTTGGTCATGGTGAGCCGGGTGCTGGAGACCCCGGCGGCGATGCCGAAGTCGATCACCCGGGGGCCGTCCTCGACGACCAGCACGTTGGACGGCTTGAGGTCGCGGTGGACCAGCCCGGCCGCGTGGATGGACTGCAGGGCCTCGGCGATGCCGGCCACCAGCCAGCGCACCGCCCCGACCGGCAGCGGCCCGCACTCGGTGACCAGGTCCTCCAGGGACGGCGCCGGGACGTACGCGGTGGCCAGCCAGGGCACCCGGGCGTCCGCGTCGGCGTCGACCACGGCGGCCGTGTAGAAGCCGCCGACCGTCTTGGCGGCCGCGATCTCCCGCGCGAAGCGGACCCGGAACAGCTCGTCCTCGGCCAGCTCCCCCCGGACGGTCTTGATCGCCACCCGCCGGCCGGACGCCGACCGCGCCAGGTAGACCAGGCCCATGCCGCCCGCCCCGAGCCGCCCCAGCACCTCGAAGGGCCCGATCCGCCTCGGATCGTGCGCCGTCAGCTGGTCCACCCGCTGCCACCTCCCCGTCTTGAGCACCGCCCGCGTGGTGCCGCGCACCCACCGCGTGGTGCCGGTCCCGATTCTCCAATGCCGCCCGGCCCATCTCCAACCTCCCCCGCCCAGAGCGCTGTCCGGCCGGCGGGAGGCTCCACTGCCCGGTCAGCGACTCCGGAACGGCCGGATTCTGACGTCCGCTCCGGCGGTGACTTGCACCCGACACGCCCGGGAGTGTCGCGAGGGGCAACTCACACCCCCAGGAGAGTCGTCACGCTCCGTTACTCGATAACCCCTCAGCGAAGGGTTCGTCACCCTGCGGCGTCACCAGTGCACGGGGGGGCGTCAAGGAGGGGCACGGGGGCCCGGAAATATCCATCCGAAGCGCCGTGAGCGGCTATACCAACCCCCGTGCGGAGTAATTGTCACATCACCGAATCGCGCCAAGATCGGGCCACGGTAAGCTGACGGCATGACAGGACAAGTTCGCACCGTCGACGGTCGCGTCGCCGGGCGACGCGGACAGGAGACGCGGCAGAAGCTGCTCGACTGCCTCCGCGAGATGCTCAGCACGTCGCCCTATCGGGACGTCAAGGTCATCGACGTCGCCCGTATGGCGGGTACCTCCCCCGCGACCTTCTACCAGTACTTCCCGGATGTCGAGGGCGCCGTCCTCGAAATCGCCGAGGAAATGGCCAAGGACGCCGACACGCTCAAAGAGCTGGTGGCCGGAAAGTCCTGGGCAGGGAAGTCCGGCACGGCCACTTCGGAAGAACTGGTCGACGGATTCCTCGCCTTCTGGCGCAAGAACGACGCCATTCTCCGCGTGGTCACGCTCGGTGCCGCCGAAGGGGACAAGCGGTTCTTCAAGATCCGCATGACCGTCCTCAACGCGGTCGCCAAGCCGCTCACGGAGGCCGTCAAGGAACTCCAGGCGAAGGGCCAGGCCGACAAGTCGTTGGACCCGGCCGCCGTCGCCGGGTCGCTGGTCTCGCTGCTCGCCTCGGCGGCCGAGCACCAGAAGGCCTTCACCTCCTGGGGCGTCAAGGTCAAGGACCTCAAGCCCAATCTCGCTCCCCTGGTGTACCTGGGCGTCACCGGCAAGAAGGCGCCCAAGTAGACCGATCCGCTTCGACCCACCTTCCGCTTCGCGCGCGCCCCGGCCTCCTGTCCGGGGTACGACGGACGGCGGCCGTGTCCTCGGGGGAGGTCCGCCGGCGGTCCGCAGCGCGCCATGACACGCCTGTGGGCGGCCACCCGACGAGGGTGACCGCCCACAGGCATGTCCAGGGGGTGTCAGAGCGCCGGCCCGCCCCGGGCGTGCACGAAGCCCGCCCCGAGCCTCACTCTCGGGCGAGCGGGCGGGTTACGGGCAGCGGACGACCTGGCCGGCGTAGGCGAGGCCGCCGCCGAAGCCGAAGAGCAGCACCGGGTCGCCGGGGTTCAGCTCGCCGCGCTCGACCAGCTTGGAGAAGGCCAGCGGGACGGAGGCCGCCGAGGTGTTGCCGGAGTCCACCACGTCCCGGGCCACCACCGCGTCGGTGACCCCGAGCCGGTTCGCGATGGCGTCGATGATCCGCAGATTGGCCTGGTGCGGTACGAAGCCCTTCAGCTCGGACGGGTCGATCCCGGCCCGCTCGCAGGCCTGCCGGGCCAGCGGGGCGATCTGGGTGGTCGCCCAGCGGAACACCGACTGGCCCTGCTGGCTGATCACCGGGTCCCAGCCGGTGATCACCACGGCGTCGCCCTTCTCCGGCTCCGAGCCCCAGACCACCGGGCCGATCCCCGGCTCGGCGCCCTCCTCCTGGGCCTCGACCAGCGCCGCACCGGCGCCGTCGCCGAAGATCACACAGGTGGAGCGGTCGGTCCAGTCGATGGTGTCCGACATCCGCTCGGCGCCGATCACCAGGGCCGTGCGGGCCGCTCCGGCCCGGATCGCGTGGTCGGCGGTCGCCAGCGCGTACGAGAAGCCCGAGCAGACCGTGTTGATGTCGTAGGCGGCCGGCGAGCCCACCCCGAGCCGGGCGGCCACCGCAGCGGCCGTGTTGGGGCTGCGTTCGATCGCGGTGCAGGTGGCGACCACGACCAGGTCGACCTCGGACGCCGACCGTCCGCTGTTGGCCAGGGCCTTCTGGGCCGCCTCGGTGGCGAGGTCGACGAGGGTCTCGCCCTCCGCGATGTGCCGCGTCCGGATGCCTACCCGGCTGCGGATCCATTCGTCATCGGTGTCGACCAGCTTCGCCAGGTCGTCGTTGGTGAGGACCCTGGGGGGCTGGTAGTGGCCGAGTGCCACGATGCGAGAACCGCTCATACTGCCACTCAACCCGGTTACCCGCTGGTCAGCGGGTCGCGACCGGCTACAGGATCCGCGCCGGGATGCTGTAGGAGGCCGACAAGGGCCGTTGCGGCAGACGGGTCCCCGGACCGGGGCGCGGGCCGCCGATTCGGGCTTCCGGGCCGGTCAGGCCGCCAGCGAGGCCGCGTCGCCCATCACGATCACCGGACGGGCGGCCGGGTCGAGGGTGCGGATCAACTGTGCCATCTTGTCCTCCGGGATGGAGACGCAGCCGTGCGTCGGACCGCCGTGGTCGACGTGGATCCAGATCCCGCCGCCCTTGGTCGAGCCGCTCGGGCGGCGCGGGTCGAGCGGGGAGTTGCCGGGCACCCGGTTGTAGTTGATCGCGACGACGTAGTCGAAGGAGCCGGCCAGCTGCTCGCCGGCGAAGCCCGTCCCGGAGACCACGAAGTCGGCGTCCTTGTCGTACGGCAGCCGGCTGCCCGGGTCGGCCTTGCGGCCGCCGGCGTCGGTGAGCGAGAAGACGCCGATCGGGCTGCGCAGGTCGCCCTCGTTGTGGTCGGTGGTCCAGCCCTTGTACGCGTTGTGGCCCTGCCAGTTCTCGCCGGCCAGCCAGCGGCCCTCGCCGGTGCGGGTCCACAGCGTGACGGTGGCCCGGTTGGTGTCCTTGCCCTCGCCGGTGGCCACCACCACCTGGTTGGTGTCGGCGGGTATCCGGCCGGCGAAGGAGGCGCCGAGGCCGGGGATCGCCTCGACCGAGCCGTCGGCGCGGGCCTCGCTGCGGGCGGCGGCGGGGGTCTCGGCCTGCCGGGCGTCGGCGGCCCGGGCGGCCGGCGGCGCGGTCGGCGAGGCCTGGTCGGCGGCCGGCTGCCCGGCGGCGGGGCGGTCCGGGCCGGCGACACCCTCGGGGACGGGGCCGTCGGCGGTCGTCACACCGGGCTTGGCGGCGTCCTGGCCGACGGTGTACCAGCCGGCGGCGGCCGCCAGCAGCAGGGCGGTGCCGGCGACGGCGGCGCGGCCGGTGCGCTTCTTCTTGGGCTTGCGCCGGTGCCCGCGGGCGGCCGCGCGCCCGCCGGCCGGGGCGGCGCCCCGCTGCCGGGGCAGCGGCGCCGGCGGCTGCTCCGGCTCCGGCCGGAACTCCGGCTCGGCGGGGTGCGCCTGGAACGGCTGGTCGTAGACGTCGTGCTCGGCGGGGGTCAGGTAGCCGTACCCGGGGTCCTGCCCCTCGTAGAGCGGGCCGTCGTGCTCCTGGTGCCCGCCGTACTCCTGCCGGCCCTCGTACGGCTGCTGCGGAGCGCCGTACGGCGGTTGCGGCGGCTGCGGCACCTCGTACACCGGCTCGTACGACGGGTACGGGGAGGTGCGACGGTAACCGGACATGTGGCCGATCCTGCCAAACGGAGGCGCGGTTGCGAAAGCCGGGTGCCTGTGCGAGGCCGGTGAAGAAGCCGCCGCCCAGGCCGCAGGGGCCCGGGCGGCGGCCCGGAGTCGAGACGCGCCGGCCGGCGGCGCCCAGGTCAGAGGCGCATCGCCTGCGGGGTCTCCCGGCGGGCCTGGTCGGGGCCGTCGTACTCGCGGATGACCTCGTAGCGGGTGTTGCGCTCCACCGGGCGGAAGCCGGCGTCCCGGATCAGGCCGAGCAGGTCCTCGCGGCCCAGCTTGTTCGGGGTGCCGAAGTTGTCCGCGTCGTGGGTGATCTTGTACTCGACCACCGAGCCGTCCATGTCGTCCGCGCCGTGGCTGAGCGCCAGCTGGGCGGTGGTGACGCCGTGCATCACCCAGAAGACCTTGACGTGCGGCACGTTGTCGAACAGCAGCCGGGAGACGGCGAAGGTCTTCAGCGCCTCGGCGCCGGTGGCCATCTCGGTGCGCGCCATCAGCTTGTTGCGCACCACGCCGTCCTTGGAGTCGTGGAAGTCGTGCTGGTAGCGGAGCGGGATGAAGACCTGGAAGCCGCCGGTCTCGTCCTGCAGCTCACGCAGCCGCAGCACGTGGTCCACCCGGTGGCGGGGCTCCTCGATGTGGCCGTACAGCATGGTGGCCGGCGTCTTGAGGCCCTTGCTGTGGGCGAGCCGGTGGATCCGCGACCAGTCCTCCCAGTGGGTGTCGTGGTCGACGATGTGCTGGCGGACCTCCCAGTCGAAGATCTCCGCGCCGCCGCCGGTCAGCGACTCCAGGCCGGCGTCGATCAGCTCGTCGAGGATCTCGTCGGCGGGCAGACCGCTGATCCGCTCGAACCAGTGGATCTCGGTGGCGGTGAAGGCCTTCAGCGAGACGTTCGGCAGCGCGGCCTTCAGCTCCCGCAGCGAGCGCGGGTAGTAGCGCCACGGCAGGGTGGGGTGCAGGCCGTTGACGATGTGCAGCTCGGTGAGGGAGTCGACCTCCATCGCCTTGGCCAGCCGGACGGCCTCCTCGATGCGCATCGTGTAGGCGTCCTTCTCGCCCGGCTTGCGCTGGAACGAGCAGTACGCGCAGGACGCGTTGCACACATTGGTCATGTTGAGGTGGCGGTTGACGTTGAAGTGGACGACGTCGCCGTTCTTCCGCGTCCGCACGTGGTGGGCGAGCCCGCCCAGCCAGGCCAGGTCGTCGCTCTCGTAGAGCGCGATCCCGTCCTCCCGGGTCAGCCGCTCCCCCGCGTAGACCTTCGCCTCCAGCTCGCGCTTGAGCCCTGCGTCCATGCGGTGCCCCGCCTCCTCCGACTTCGAATCCTTGCCGGAACGAGCGTACGCCCCTGGCCGGGCGGGTTCGCGGGCAGCCGCCCCGCGCGGCTCAGCGGGCGAGCAGCTCCGCCAGCAGCGAGGGCTCGATGTTGCCGCCGCTCACCACGGCCGCCACGGCCTGCCCGCCGAGCTCGGCGGCCCGGTGGAAGTAGGCCGCCGGGGCGACCGCGCCGGACGGCTCGGCGACGATCCGCCCGCGCCGGGCCAGCAGGGCCACCGTGGCGCGGATCTCGTCCTCGGTGACGGTGACGATGTCGTCCACGTAGGCGGTGAGGTGCTCGAACGGCAGCACGCCCACCGAGGGGGTGCGCAGGCCGTCGGCGATCGTCCGGTAGGTGTCGGCGACCGGCCAGCTGATCCGCTCCCCGGCCCGCAGGCCGGCCTGCGCATCGGCGGCCAGCTCGGGCTCGACGCCGACCACCCGGATGCCCGGGCGGGTCAGCTTGAGCGCGGCGGCGGTACCGCCGATCAGCCCGCCGCCGCTGACCGGGACGAGCACGGTGTCCAGCTCCGCCGGGGCGTCCTCGGCGATCTCCAGGCCGACCGTGCCCTGGCCCGCGATGATGAACGGGTCGTCGTACGGCGGCACCCAGACGTAGCCGTGCCGCTCGGCCAGCTCGGCGGGCGCGGTGTCCCGCTCCCGCGGCGACACCAGCAGCACCTCGGCACCGAACGACCGGGTGGCCTCGACCTTGACCGCCGGCGAGGTGTCCGGCATCACGATCACAGCCTTGATCCCGAGCAGGTCCGCGGCGTACGCCACCGCCTGCGCGTGGTTGCCGCTGGACTGGGCGACCACGCCGCGGGCGCGCTCCTCCCCGCTCAGCGCGGCGAGCCGGTTGTACGCCCCGCGGGTCTTGAACGCGCCGGTCGGCTGGAGGTTCTCCGGCTTGAGCCAGAGCCGGCGCCCGCCGTCCGCCGCCCAGGGGGCGGGGACCAGCGGGGTGCGCACCGCGACGCCCGCGATCCGCTCCCGGGCCGCGTGCAGCTCCTCCAGACCGACCAGTGCCATGACCGTCACTCCCCCGTGCGTCGCCCGGTGCCACCCGGCTCTATTCGGCCTCGGGGAGCGGCAGCTCGCTCACCCGGCTCTCCCACTTGGTGGAGAGTACGACGGTCGTGCGGGTGCGAGCCACACCCTTGGTGCCCGAGATCCGCTTCACCACCGACTCCAGGCCCTCGACGTCCGGCACCCGGACCTTGAGCATGTAGGAGTCGTCGCCGGCGATGAACCAGCAGTCCTCGACCTCGCCGAGGTCCTTCAGCCGGAACGCGACGTCCTCGTGGTCCGCCGCGTCGGTCAGCTGGAGACCGATCAGGGCCGTGACCCCGAAACCGAGCGAGGCCGGGTTGACCGTCGCCCGGTAGCCGGTGATGACGCCGGCCTGCTCCAGGCGGTTGATGCGGTCCGTGACGCTCGGGCCGGAGAGGCCGACCAGCCGGCCCAGCTCGGCGTAGGAGGCGCGGCCGTTCTCCCGGAGCGCCTGGATGAGCTGTCTGTCCACCGTGTCCATATACCGTCCGCGTCCTTCCGAACCTCACCAGACCCACAGATCATTATCCGGATTCAAAGGCGCTGTGCGCGGACCAACCCGGATATCGCAGAGAACATACTCTCCCGTCCTGCGGTCCCTCACTCCCCCTCAGGCCGACCGTTCGCTCGCGCGCGCCGCCGCGCCCAACTCACCCTCCCAACGGCGGTACAGCGAATGGGGCACGCCGACCGCGTCCAGCACCCGTCCGGCGACGAATCCGACCAGCTCGCCGACGGTGGAGCCGCCGGCGTAGAAACCGGGCGAGGCGGGGAGCACGACCGCTCCCTGCGCGTCGAGTTCCACCAAATGCTTCAACGTCACCCCGTTGAGCGGTGTCTCGCGGACGCAGACGACCAGCGGACGCCGCTCCTTGAGGGTGACGCTGGCCACCCGCTGGAGCAGGTCCTTGCTGAGGCCGAGCGCGATCCCGGCCACCGCGCCGGTGGTCGCCGGTACCACCAGCATCCCCTTGGCGGGGTAGGAGCCGCTGGACGGGCCCGCCGCGAAGTCCCCGGCCGGCCAGTACCGGACGTCCTCCAGCTCCTCCGCCGCGGTTCCCAGCCAGCCGGCCAGGTCGGCGCGCCAGTGCGCGTCCCGGAACGCGATGCCGGTCTCGTCGAGGATCGTCAGCCGGGCCGCGCGGCTGACCACCAGGTCGACCGACTCGCCCGCGGCGAGGAGGGCGCGGATCACCGCGGCGGCGTACGGGGTGCCGGACGCGCCGGAGACCCCCACGACCCAGGGACGGCGGACAGGCTGCTCAGGCTTTTCCATAGTGGTTACTTTCTATCCCCACTCCGCCCCTCCTCCCGCCCCGGCCCGCCCTGGGAGGATGGTCGCCATGGCCACCCTCGTCGACCTCACCCACCAGGTGACCACCGCGATGCCGGTCTACCCCGGCGATCCGGCCGTCCTCCTGGAACCCGCCCTCACCACCGCCACCGCCGGGGTGAACGTGCTCGCCCTGCACCTCGGCTCGCAGTCCGGCACCCATGTGGACGCGCCGTACCACGTCGACGTCACCTGGCCGACGCTGGACGGCCTGCCGCTGGAGCGGTTCACCGGCTCGGCGGTCGTCGCCGACCTGCGCGGCCTGGAGCCGCGCTCCGCGATCACCGCCGAGCAGCTCGCACCGGCGCTGGAGCGGGCCGGCGAGGGCATCGTGCTGCTGATCGCCACCGGCTGGGCCCGGCACTGGGGCACCGACGCCTACCTCGCCCATCCGAGCCTGACCGCGCGGGCGGCCGAGGCGATCGTCGCCGCCGGGGTCCGCACGGTCGGGGTGGACGCGCTCAGCGTGGACCCGACGCCCGCCCCGGGCCCGGGCGACCCGGCGGTAGCCGCGCTGCTCGCCGACCTCACCGACGAGCACGACCAGCCGGGCGCCGAGGAGCCCACGCTGGCCGCGCACCGGGTGCTGCTCGGGGCGCCGGGCGGCGGGGTGATCGCGGAGAACCTGACCGATCTGCGGCCGCTGCTGACGGCCCAGGAGGCGGGCCGGCCGGTCGAGGTGTCGCTCTACCCGCTGCGGCTGGTGGCGGCCGACGGGGCGCCGGTGCGGGCGGTCGCCCGGCTGGGGTGAGCGGCCGCCGGCCGGCCGGGTTCGAACACCTGCCCGGGCCCTGGCACTTGGTCTAGACCATCATCGGCGGGCGGCGGTACGCTCTCCGGCCATGGCAGAGATCATCGGAGTCATCGAGCAGCTCTGGCGCTACCCCGTGAAGTCCACCGGCGGCGAGCGGCTCGACTCCGTCGAGGTGGACGACCGCGGTCTCGCGGGCGACCGCCTCTACGCCGTGCGCGACGGCAACGGCAAGCTCGGCTCCGGCAAGAACACCCGCCGGTTCCGGCGGATGGACGGCCTGCTCCGCCTCTCCGCCCGGCTCGGCCGCCGGCTCGACGGCCCCGAGCTGTTCGACCCGCTCGGCCGGCCGGTCGTCGACCCGACCGCCTTCCTCCGCGCCTATCTGCAGCGCGACGACGTCGAGCTGGCCCGCGAGGACTCCGTCTCGCACTTCGACCAGCTCCCGGTCAGCGTGCTCACCACCGCCACCCTGGACTGGGTCGCCGAGGCCGCGCCGTCCGCCGTGGTGGACGTCCGCCGGTTCCGCCCGAACGTCCTGCTGCGCACCCCGCCGGGCACCCCGCCGTTCACCGAGGACCGGTGGTTCGGACGCGAGGCGCACGGCTCCGCGCCCTCCGGCGCCCGGCTCGCCTTCGTCCGCTCCAGCGAGCGCTGCGCGATGACCACCGCCGCCCAGCCCGGACTGCCGCACGCCCCGGAGATCCTCAAGGCCCTCGCGCAGTTCCACGACTCCCGCCTGGACGCCCTCGCCGAGGTCGCGGCCCCCGGCCGGCTCGCGGTCGGCGACACCCTGACGCTGGGCTGATCCACGCTCCGACCCTCCGTCAATTGAGCCATCTTCTTCACTACTTGACTGACGCACGCCTATCCTGTCTTACTGTCTTAAGACAGGAGAACAACTGGTGATCGAGTTCGTGCTCGACGGCCGCTCGCGGGTGGCCACGTACATGCAGCTGGTCCTGCAGGTGAAGCAGGCGCTGCGGGTCGGACTGGCGCAGCCGGGGGACCGGCTGCCCAAGGTGCGGGACGTGGCCCAGGCCCTGGCGATCAACCCCAACACCGTGCTCAAGGCCTACCGGGAGCTGGAGTTGGAGGGGCTCGCCGAGGGCCGGCCCGGGGTGGGGACCTTCCTGGTCCGCACCCTGGCCGGCCCCTCGCTGGCCCACCACGCCGAGCTGCGCGAGGAGTTGGTGGCCTGGCTCGGCAGGGCGCGGGCCGCCGGACTCACCCGCGAGGACATCGCCGCGCTCGTCGACACCACCCTGCGGGCCACGCCCGACCGACCGCCCACCGGCGGGACCTGACCGGTCCGACAGTCATCTTGGGGGAACACACATGACGGAAGTCGCTCTGCACGCCGAGGGGTTGGGGAAGCGCTTCGGGCGGACCTGGGCCCTCCAGGACTGCTCGCTGGAGCTCCCCGCCGGGCGGATCGCCGCCCTGGTCGGCCCCAACGGCGCCGGTAAGTCCACCCTGCTCCACCTCGCCGTCGGCCTGCTCCGCCCGGACACCGGGTGGGCCCGGGTCTTCGGACGCGATCCGCGCCACGACCGCGACGCCCTGGCCGACATCGGCTTCGTCGCCCAGGACACCCCGCTCTACCCCGACTTCACCGCCACCGAGCTGATCACCATGGGCGCGCGGCTCAACCGCCGCGGCTGGGACGCCGGCATCGCCCGCGACCGGCTCACCCGGATCGGCATCCCGCTCGACAAGCCGGTCGGCAGGCTCTCCGGCGGCCAACGCGCCCAGGTCGCCCTGGCGCTGGCGCTCGCCAAGCGGCCCCGGCTGCTGCTGCTCGACGAACCGGTGGCGGCCCTCGACCCGCTCGCCCGGCACGAGTTCATGCAGGCCCTGATGGGCGCCGTCGGCGAGTACGGGACCACCGTGCTGCTCTCCTCCCACCTGCTCGCCGATCTCGAACGGGTCTGCGACCACCTGGTGCTGCTGCACACCTCCCACGTCCGGCTCACCGGGCCGGTGGACGAGTTGCTCGCCGAGCACGTCCGGCTGATCGGCCCCCGGCTCCCCGACGGCGCCGCCGTCCCCGGCGTGGCCGAGGTGATCCGGGCCAGCCACACCGAACGGCAGTCCACCCTGCTGGTGCGCACCGACGGACCGGTCGACGAGAGCCGCTGGACCGTGCACGACATCACTCTGGAGGACCTCGTGCTGGCCCACCTCGGCGCCTCCGCCGGTGCCACGCCCTCGGAGGTCGCCGCATGATCTGGCTGACCTGGCGGCAACACCGCAGGCAGGCCCTGTGGACGGCCGTGGCGCTCGCCGTGCTCGCCGCCGTCCTGGTGCCCACCGGCCTGTCCATGCGCTCGTCCTTCGAGGACTCCGGCCTCGGCGCCTGCCTGCGCGCCCTCGGCGACGCCGAGTTCGTCGGCGGCGAGGGCTGCGAGTCGCTGAGCCAGCGCTTCGCCAACCAGTACGGCTCGACCGCCTTCCTGGCCGTCCTGTTCGTCCTGCTGCCGGTCGTGGCCGGCCTCTTCCTCGGCGCCCCGCTGGTCGCCCGGGAGGTCGAGAACGGCACCCACCGGCTGGTCTGGACCCAGGGCATCAGCCGCCGGCGCTGGATGCTCACCAAGTTCGGGCTGGTCGGCGCGGTCGCGCTGGTCCTGTCCGTCGGCTACGCGCTCGGCGCCTCCTGGTGGCTCGGCCCGCTCGCCGCCAACGGCCTGGGCCGCTTCCGCTACCTGATCTTCGATGTCCAGGGCGTCGCGCCGATCGGCTACACGCTGTTCGCGGTCGCGCTCGGCATCCTCGCCGGCACCCTGACCCGCCGGGTGCTGCCCGCGATGGGCCTCTCGCTCGCCGCGTTCATCGCCGTCCGGGCCCTCGTCGAACTGCTCGCCCGGCCCGTCTTCCTGCCGGCCAAGACGCTCAGCTACGCCATCGAGAGCCCGGTCATGGCCAACCGCTTCGCCGGCTCCTGGGTCTACCAGGAGGGCGTCCGCAACGGCGCCGGCACCCTCGTCCTCTCCGACGCCCGCGTCGGCTGCGGTCCGAACGCCGGCGCCGATCCCGAGGGCACCGCCCGCTGCACGGCCCACTTCGCCCAGGAGGGCTTCGGCCCCGGCCCGTACACCAACTGGCAGGAGTACCAGCCGGCCGACCGCTTCTGGACCTTCCAGGCGATCGAGACCGGCCTCTTCCTCGCCCTGACCGCCCTGCTGATCACCCTCGCCATCCGCCGGGTCCGCCGGATCTCCTGAACCCCCTGAGCCCGGGGCACGGCGGGCGAAGGCACCCTGACGGGCCGTTGCTACCATCCACGGACCGACCGGATCGTGTGCGTCCGGTCGTTCCGGCCAGGGGAAGGGGAGGGCACCATGACCGCCGACGACGCCCGGAGGATCGTCCTGATCCGCCACGCGCAGGCCGAACGGGAGACCGTGGTCGACCACGAGCGGCGGCTGGACGAGCGGGGCCGCACCGAGGCCGCCCTGGCCGGACGATGGCTCGCCGCGTCCGGCGTCCTGCCCGGTCTCGCACGGGTGTCCAGCGCCCGGCGCACCGGCGAGACCTGGGAGCTCGTCCGCGCGGCGCTCCCCGAGCCGCCCGAGACCGTCCACGAGCGGCGGATCTACGACATCAGCGTCGACATCCATCGCCGCGAGGCCGGGGTCGACGAGCTGATCGCGATCCTGCGGGAGACGCCGGAGGGGTCGGGCGACCTGGTCGTGGTCGGCCACCATCCGAGTCTCCACGACCTCGTCGCCGTCCTCGCGGCACGGGGCCGGGACGCGACGGAGGACGGGCTGTCCCGGCAGGTGGCGCGGACCGGGTTCCCCACCGCCGCCGTCGCCGTCCTCGCGGTCGACGGCCCCTGGCGGAGCCTCGGCCCCGGCCGCGCTCGGCTGACCGGCTTCTGGGCTCCGGCCGGCTGACCTCCCCGAACGCTCAGTGGCGGGCCGGCAGGAGGCACAGGGGGTGGCCGGCGGGGTCGGCGTAGACGCGCCAGCGGCCGGCGTCGTGCAGCAGGGTGGCGCCGAGGGCGAGGACGGCGGGTTCGGCGGTGGCCAGGTCGGGGACGTCGATGTCGAGGTGGGCCTGCTGGGGGCTCGCCGGATCGCCCCAGCGGGGCGGTCGGTGGTCGGCGACGCGCTGGAAGCAGAGCACCAGGCCGGCCGGGGTGTGCAGGGTGGACCAGTCGGGGTGCAGCGACCAGCGCGGGTCCGGCCGGTCCACCTCTCCGCCGAGCAGTTCCGCGTAGAACCGGGACAGCACGGCCGGGTCCGGACAGTCCAGGACGACGCACTGCAGTTCGCCGATCATCGGGGCTCCTTCGGGAGGGGTGGGGTTCACAGCGGATCGCCGAGCGCCGCCTCGATCTGGTGGCGGGTGGCCCGGGCGATCCGGGGGTCGGTGGCGGCGTAGTGGGAGTACGCGTTGAGGCCGGTGGCCAGCGCCCAGCCGCGGCCGCGCAGCCAGGTGGCGTCGTCCACGCCGAGGGCGGTGCGCAGCACCGCCCGGGCGGGGGCGTCCAGCAGGGTCCAGGCGATGACCAGGTCGCAGGCCGGGTCGCCGGCACCGAGACCGCCGAAGTCGATGACGGCGGTGAGCCGGCCGTCGACGGCGAGCAGGTTCCCGGTGTGCAGGTCGCCGTGGAACCAGACCGGTGGGCCGTGGTGGGCGGGCGCGTGCACGGCGGCGTCCCAGAGCGCGGTGAGCGCGCGGGTGTCGAACGCGCTCCCGACCGCCGCGATCCGGGCGCGCGTCCCGGCGTCACGGCCGGCCAGCGGGGCGCCCAGGTGGTCGTTGTGCGCCCCCGGCGCGAGGCCGGGGGCCGTCGGAAGCGCCTGGAGCGCGGACAGGAAGCCGGCCAGCCTGGCCGCCTCGGCGGACAGGTCGGTGAGGACGGCGGGCCCGGCGGGCGTCCCGCCGTCCAGCCAGCGGGCGACCGACCAGTGCCACGGGTACCCGTGCGCCGGCCGCCCGACGGCCACCGGCGCCGGCACCGCCAGCGGCAGGTGCGGCGCGAGCCGCGGCAGCCAGCGCGCCTCCTTCTCGGCCTGCCCGGCCGCCCACTCCCCCCGGGGCAGCCGGACGGCCAACGCGTCGCCGAGCCGGTGGATCACATGGTCGGAGCCGCCGGGCTCGACCCGGCGCAACGGCAGCCGGGCCCACTGCGGGAACTGCTCCCCGAGCAGCCGCCGGACCAGCGCGGTGTCGAGGGCCGGGGTCTGCGAGGTCACAGCGGACAGTTCAACCCGCGGGTGCCGCCCTGTCGAACGGTTTTCGCGCGATCATGGTGGACAGGCGGTCCGGGGACCGCCAGCATGCTCGAATGGCCACCGACGACGGATCCGTCCACGCGCACCTCGACCGGCTGCGCCGGGAGCGCGGCCTGCTCACGCCCACCGAACTGCTCGAACTCGCCGAGTACGGCGTCGCCGTGCTCGATCCGTTCTCGGTGATCGTCTCCCGGCGGGTCAAGCTGGGGCCGGACAATGTGCTCTACCCCGGCGTCGTCATCGAGTGCGACGAGCGGAGCCGCTGCGCGGTGGGCCCCGGCAATGTGCTGCACGGCGGCACCCGGATCACCGCCGTCGACGGCGGCAGCGTCACCATCGGAGCCCGCTCGGAGTTCGGCGGCGGCACCCGGATCAGCGCCGGGGCGCACGAGAGCATCGAAATCGGCGACGAGGTCCGGCTCATGGGCGGCGCCTCGGTCACCGGCGACAGCCTGCTCGGCGACGGCTCGCAGATCCTCGGCGGGATCTCGGCGCACTCGGTCGAACTCGCCGCCGGCCGGCCGCACGGCTACCCGGACCCGGACGGCCGCGGCGGCGTGATCGAAGGGTACGGCCGGGCCACCGGCGCCGTGGTCCCCACCGGCGACCAGATCTTCAACATCGGCTACGAGATCGGCCACACGACCACCGACCGGCAGCGCTCCTACCATCCGGAGGCCCCGCGGCTCGGCCCCGGGCCCACGCTGGAGCGGCTGACGGCCGAACACGCGGGCGCCGTCCTCGCGTTCGAACAGGAGAACCGGGACTTCTTCGCCGATTCGGTGCCTGACCGCGGGGACGAGTACTTCACCCCCGACGGCTTCGCCGAACGGCACCGGGCGCTGCTCGCCGAACAGGCCGAGGGCCGCTGCCACTTCCACGTCGTCCTGAACGGCTACGGCCGGGTCATCGGCCGGGTCAACCTGGTGGACGTGGCCGACGGCGGCGCCGAGCTCGGCTACCGGGTGGCGGAGGCCGACACCCGGCAGGGCGTGGCCCGGGTCGCCGTCGAGCAGGTCTGCCGGCTGGCCGCCACCCGGTACGGGCTGACCTCCCTCACCGCCGTGACCGCGGAGGACAACGAGGCCTCCCGGGCGCTCCTCGCCCGCACCGGGTTCATCGCGACGGGCAGGCGGTCCGCCGGCGGGGAGCCGGGCCTGGTCCACCGCCGCATGCTCCGAGCCGCGCGGTTCGAGGGCCCCGGTCCGGGGGAATCACGGGGGGCATGACGATCCCTCACCGCTTGGTCGGCTCCGGCGCCCACAAGGTCCTGGTGCTGCACGACTGGTTCGGCACCAGCGCCGGCTGGGGCCCGTTCCCGGACTACCTGGACGGCTCCGCCTTCTCCTACGCGTTCCTCGACTACCGGGGCTACGGCGAGCGCAAGGACGTGACCGGCGCCTACACGCTGGCCGAGATCGCGGACGACGCGCTCGCGCTGGCCGACCAGCTCGGCTGGCCGGAGTTCTCGCTGGTCGGGCACTCGATGGGCGGCAAGGCCGTCCAGCAGGTGCTCGCCCGGGCGCCGCACCGGGTGCGGCGCCTGGCCGGACTGGCGCCCGTCCCGGCCGGGCCGTACCCGATGGACGCGGACGGCGAGGCGCTGTTCTACGGCGCGGCCGAGGACCGGGCGAAGCGGTACGAGATCCTGGACCGGGTGACCGGGCGGCGGGCCGGCCGGGTCTGGCTCGACCGGATGGTGGACCGCTCGCTGGAGCTCTCCACCCGTGAGGCCTTCGGCCGGTACGTGCGGGACTGGACCACCGCCGACCTGGTGGACCGGATCACCGGGAACCCCGTGCCGGTCCGGGTGTTCGTGGGCGAGCACGACCTCCTGCTGACCGCCGAGGCGATGCGCGCCACCTTCCTGGTCCACTACCCCAACGCCGAGGTCGAGCAGCTGCCCGCCGCCGGCCACTACCCGATGCACGAGACCCCGGTCGCCCTGGCCGCGGCGCTGGAGTCCTTCCTGCGCGCCTGACGGCCCTCCGCCGCCGCCCGCACGGGTTCATGGCGAACGCGCGCTGCGCTGGGCCGCCGGGATCCGGGCGGTTCCGCCGAGCCGCCGAGGTCCGGCGCCGCTACCCGAGCTCCTTGATCCGCTCCCGCACGGCGGGCGAGGCCTTCGCCCAACTGCCGCTGTCGAAGGGCGGTTCGGGGTCGTACTCGGCGTGCAGCTGGATCGCCCGGGCGGTGGTCTCGTCGGTGAGCAGGGCGGCGAGCCGGAGCGCCATGTCGATGCCGGCGGAGACGCCGGCCGCCGTGACGATCCGGCCCCGGTGCACCACCCGCTCGGGGGTGAACACGGCGCCGTAGGCGGCCAGTTCACCGGCGGCCGCCCAGTGCGTGGTGGCGTCGAGGCCGTCCAGCAGCCCGGCGGCCCCGAGCAGCAGCGCACCGGTGCACACGGAGGCGGTGAACCGGGTGGTCGCGTGCACCCGGCGCAGCCAGTCGAGGAAGTCGGCGTCGCCCCTCAGCGGCCGGGTGCCGTGCCCGCCCGGGACGAGCAGCACCTCGCACGCCCCGACCTCCGTGTACCGGGCGGGCACGTCCAGCCGCATCCCCCCAATGCTGTCGGCCACCGGCCCCCGCTCCCCCGCCGCCACGAACCGCACGGTGGCCCCGGGAAGATAGCCGAGCACCTGGTACGGGCCGATCGCGTCGAGCGGCTCGAAGTCGTCGAAGAGCGGGATGACGATGTCCATGTCCCGCAGCGTAGGCCCGAGTTGGCACCCCGTCCCGCCCCCGGTCAGCGGATTCACGAGAACGAGTGGTCTGCACCACCGGCCTTTACCCCGACGCATCCGGCCCCGGCGCCCTTCCTCGCCGCCGTCGAGCGGCAGGCCGCCGAACCGGTCCGCGCCGCCGAGGCGCTCCTCTCGACGGCAGCGGCTACCAGGGCAGCGGGGAGCCGAGCCCATGCGCCATCTCGACGTCGTCGGCGGGCTCATGGCGTACACGTCGTCCCCGGCCGCGGGCTTGGTCGTCTGCCAGGTGACCGCACCACCGAACCGACCGGAGCGGCGCCGGTCCGGCGTCGGGGCTACGGGCGCGGCTGCGCCGGGTGGTCGGCGATGACCAGGTCGGCCGCGTGGGACAGGTCGTCGTCCGCGCGGGCCAGCAGGGCCGTGACGTCGTAGACAGGGGCGTCCGGGTCGGTGCCGATGGCCAGGGTCAGGCCGGGTTCGCAGCGGGTCGCCCGGAGGGCGGGCGCGAGGTCGGGGCGCTGCCGCTCCACGGCGCACGCCAAGTCCCAGGCCCGGTCCTCCAGTCGGCGCCGCCGCGCCGGGTCGCAGGCGGCCAGTGCCTCGGCCACCCCGTGGTCGTCCGGGTCGTAGTCCTCCAGCAGCGGCAGCAGTTCGGGGGCGGCCAGGATCTCCGCCGCCCGGAAGGTGAGGACGGCCGCGCCGTCCGGGTCCGCCAGCAGCTCGCCCAGCAGCGGCACGGCCCGGGGGTCGCGCCGGCGGGCCAGGCCGCGGACGCCCTCCTCGCGGGCGTCCGGGTACTCGTCACCGGTCCGCTCCCAGAGCGCCGCCCGCACCTCGGGGCCGTCGGCCTCGCACTGGAAGCCGAGCGTGAACGTCGCCCAGTCGCGGACCTCCGGGTCCGGGTCCCGGGTCAGGCCGATGAGCGCGCGCACGCCGGGGGCGTCCGGGCCGGCGGTGACCACCTCGTCGAGGGACAGCGCGGAGGCCACCTCCTTGCGCACCTCCCTGTCGGGGTGGCCGGCCAGGGCGACCAGGACGGGGGCCGCCCGTCCGTCCCCGGTCCGGCCGAGGGCGTGTGCCAGGCGGGCCAGGACGCGGTCGTCCCGCTCCCGCTCGGCGAGCCCGAGCAGTGCGGTCAGGGCGCCGTCCCGGACCGCTTCGTCGCGGTCGGCCGCCCCGCCGACCAGATCGCAGCCCGCCGCCCGCTCGGCCGCCTCCGCCGAGCCGAGCAGCTCGGACCCGTGCGCGAGCGCCGCCCCCGTGTTCATCACCATGCGGTCAGTCTGGCGCACGGCCCCGCCCGGGCGGAACGCCCGGCCGGGGAATCCCGGCCGGGCGTCGGCACCCGGTACCGCTGCCGCGGGTCGGGTCAGAACTCGGTGCTGACCGTGACTCCGCTGAAGTCGGTCACGGCGTACAGGCTGAGGTAGCGGTAGCCGGCCGTGGCGTTGGTGACGGTGAGGGACTGGGTGGTGCCGGCGCCGGTGGAGGAGGCGGTGAAGGCGTTCGGCGAGGCCCAGGTGTCGGCGTTGTAGTACAGGTGCGCGGTGCCGGTGCCGCCGGAGGTGGTGACCTTCAGCGTGGTGGTGCCGGCCGGCAGGTAGATGTACAGGTAGTCGGAGTTACCGGCGGTCGCGGCGCGGCCGGTGCGCGAGCAGTTGCGGCCCATCGCGTCGGCGCGCTGCTCGGGGCAGGCCGGCAGGACGACCGGGGCGTCCTTCACGGTGACCGTGGCCGCGGTGGTGGCGGCCCGGCCGGTGTCGTCGGTGGCGGTCAGGGCGACGGTGTACGAGCCGGCCGCCGCGTAGGTGTGGCTCGGGTTGCGCTCGTCCGAGGAGGTGCCGTCGCCGAAGGTCCAGTGCCAGGCGGTGATCCGGCCGGAGCCGGTCTGCACGGCCCGCTCGGTCGCGGTGACGGTCGCGCCGTTCACCGAGGTGTCGAACAGGGCGGTCGGACCGGCCGCGTAGCAGGCGCCGGCGGCGCAGGTGGTGAGCCAGGCGTCGAAGTCGGCATCGTAGGAGGTGCCGAGGTCGTTGTAGACCGCGTAGCCGCCGGGGTAGTCACCGGCCCGGAAGCGCTCCAGCATGGCCTGGACGTCGGCCGGGTGCCGCTCCAGCATGTACCGGACGGACAGGTAGCCCCACGGGTAGATGCGGGTCGAGTCCGAGTTGGCGTAGGTGTTCTGGAAGAGGGTGCTGAGCTTGTAGGTGTGCTTGGCCGCCTGGGCCATCGCGTCGACGTCGGTGGCGCCCCGGTAGCTGTACGAGATGTACTCGGCGAGGCCCTCGACCCACCACTTGTTCGGGACCGACGACTGGGTGGTGTAGCTGCCCTTCAGGTTGTAGATGCTGTCGAGGTAGTGGGTGTACTCGTGGTTGAGGTTCCACACCCGGGCGGGGTCGTTGACGTTCCAGGCCTTCTGGTACATCACGGTCGCGGCCCGGTTGTTCGGGTCACTCGCGTCCATGACGGTCTGGCCGCCGTTGTCGGTGTCGTTGCCGAAGATCGCCCACGAGTAGGTGGTGTAGTCGGCCTTGTTGGCGAAGATCCCGAAGGTGACGGTCTTGGCGTACTGGTTCGGGATCGGTCCGTTGTCCTTGGCCACGCCGTGGAAGAACGCGTCCTGGTTGCGCAGGCTGGCGCAGACGGTGGCCAGTTCGGCGGCCGACAGGGCCTGGGCCTGGAGGGTGCGGTTGTCGCAGACCAGCTGGTTCGGCAGGACCACCGAGGTGAGCTTGGCGGGCAGGTCGCAGGTGCCGTAGTAGGAGCACTGGTTGTTGTCGAACCAGTTCGCCTGGACGGCCGTGTGCACGTACAGCGACGCGTGGGGGCTGAGCAGCGGCGCGGAGTCCAGCACCTTCTTGACCAGCGGCTTGGCCACGGCCTCGGCGGCGGGGCTGGTTCCGGCGAACCGGGCCAGGTCGTTGCCCGCGTTGGTGTCGAGGAAGGCGTTGGACCCGCTGAGCAGGTCCCGGTGCTTGATCGCGAAGTCGGCGAGCGAGTTGACGAGGCTCGGATCGGCGGCGAGCGCCCGGACGAAGTCCTTGTTCCGGTAGCCCTCCCAGAGCGGGTAGTACAGCACCGAGTTGACGGCGCTGACCATCTGCGGGAAGGCGCTGTAGGAGTTGTCGAACTCGTCCAGCATCCGCTTGTAGACGCCCATGTAGTGGGCCTGGACGTTGGCGCTGTCGGTGAGCCACACCACCTCCTTGAGGACGCGGCCGTTGTCCTCGGTGACGTCGCGCCAGCGGGTGCCGGCGAAGAGCGCGTCCAGGGCGGACGTGACGGCGTCGGTGAGCGCGGGGGTGTACGGGCCGGCCGCGGCGGGGTAGTGGAACTGGATGTAGTAACCCACCTGCAGGTACTTCACCAGCTGGGTGATGCCGGTCGAGTTGTCGCCGGTGTAGCCGGCCGCCAGGTCCTTGAGGGCGGCCGCGACGGACAGCATCCGGGACTGCTGGAAGATGCTCGGGTCGGCGCTGCCGCTGCTGTACAGCGACTTGACGCAGTCCACCGTCGAGCTCTTGATGAACGCGACCAGGTCGGCCCCGGTGCGGGCCGCGAAGTCGGCCGGTGTGCAGCTCTGCGCGGCGAGGGACTTGGACAGGGCGGGGGCGCCCGCCTCGTCGTCGGCGGTCGGCTCGGTCATCCGCGTCGCGCCGATCAGCGCCGGGGGCAGCGCGGCCGCGGGCTCGGCGAGGTCCTCGGACCCCGTCGTCGCGGTCGGGGCCGGCGCGGCGGGTGCGGCAGGGGGTGCCGCGAAGGCCTGGGCCGGGAGCACGGCGGTGGCCGTGGCGCAACAGGCGACGACGCCGGCTGCGAGCATGGAGAGTCTGGTGCGCAGGAGCACGCCGAATCCTTCGTCGAGTGGGGGCAGCCCGGCGTGGGGCCGGGCTGAAGGAAGGAGATGTGGCGTGGATCCTGTCACCAGCCGAAGATCAGAACAATGTCACAGGTTATATTGCACGAGAATTTCGGCCACCCCGCCGTTCGCGGCGCCCTCCGGGCGGCTGACCTGCGACGTTCACGGCCGGGGCGGTTCGCCGCGCACGCGCCAAAGGGACGTCGGACCACGAGCCGGGCGACCGCAGCGGCCGAAAAGCCACCCGGACTGGCCGATCCGCACCCCCACCGCGAACGCCCGGCGGAGCGGTGACGCGCGTCACATCCGATCCGCCGATGAGTTTCCGCGCCGCCCCCGGTCCTAAGGGCATGACCAACACGCTGACGGCGCAGAGCGCCCCCGCCACCGCCCGCCCGCTGCTGACCGCCGGGGCGGTCGGCGGGCCGCTCTTCCTCGCCGCCGGCCTCGCCGGGGGATTGACCCGGGAGGGGTTCGACTTCTCCCGCAACGCGCTCAGCCAACTGAGCCTCGGCGAGCTCGGGTGGATCCAGCAGGGCGCGTTCCTGCTCACCGGCGCGCTGCTGCTCGCGGGCGCCGTCGGGCTGCGCCGGGCGCTGCCCGGCAGCATCTGGGCGCCGCGGCTGGTCGGGGTGTTCGGCGCGAGCTTCGTCCTGGACGGGTTCTTCGCGGCCGACCCCGGCGCCGGGTTCCCGGTCGGGGCGCCCGAGGAGCGGGTGACCGGGCTGAGCGGGCACGGGGCTGTGCACCTGGCCGGCGGGACGGTCGGCTTCCTCGCGCTGTGCGCCGCGTTCCTCGTCCTCGCCCGGCACCTGGACCGCCGCCGGGCCCTCGCCTCGCGCGTCGTCGCGGCCGTGGTGCTCGTCGGCTTCGGCGCCTCGGGCGTCACCGTGCTCGCGTTCACCCTCGCGGCCGCGCTCGGCCTCGGCTGGCTGACCGCTGTCGCGATCAAGCTCCATGCATGAAGATCACCATCAGAAGATCATCCGATAGCCGAGGAGAGTCACCCCATGAGCGAGACCCCCGCCGTCAAGGGCCCGGCCAGCTACTTCCCCTCCATCGAGCAGAAGTACGGGCAGCCGATCGCGCACTGGAAGGAGCTGATCCGCTCCTCCCCGCTGACCAGGCACATGGAGCTGGTCGCCTGGCTGAAGGAGGAACACGGGCTCGGCCACGGGCACGCGAACGCCCTCGTCAAGCACACGCTCGACGAGGGCGGGAAGTAGGGCCCCGGAGGGGCGCGGTCTCAGACGCCGAGGCCGCGCACCACCAGGTCCACCAGCGCGAAGAAGAACAGCGAGATGCCGACGAAGCCGTTCGTCTGGAAGAACGCCCGGTTCAGCCGGGACAGGTCGTTCGGCTTGACGATGGTGTGCTCGTAGACGAAGGCGCCGGCCACCACCAGCAGGCCGATCCAGAACGCCACGCCCGCGTCGGTGAGCACCGCGTACCAGCCGAGCAGCAGCGTGGTGACGACGTGGCAGGCGCGCGCGCCGCGGATGGCGGCCGGGACGCCGAAGCGCGCCGGCACCGAGCGCACGCCGCCCTCCCGGTCGGACGAGACGTCCTGGCAGGCGTAGATCAGGTCGAAGCCGCCGATCCAGATGCCGACCGCCGCGCCGAGCACGACGGCGTCCCAGGACCAGCTGCCGGTGACGGCCAGCCAGGCGCCCACCGGGCCCATCGCCTGGGCCAGGCCCAGGATGGCCTGCGGGAAGTCGGTGAACCGCTTGCCGTACGGGTAGACCACCATCGGCACCACGGCCACCGGCGCGAGCGCCAGGCAGAGCGGGTTGAGCAGCGCCGCGGCGCCGAGGAAGACCACCAGGGCGATCGCCGAGCCGATGTACGCGGTCTTCAGCGAGACGGCGCCGGTGACCAGTTCGCGCCCGGCCGTGCGCGGGTTGCGGGCGTCGATCTCGCGGTCGATGATCCGGTTGGCGGCCATGGCGAAGGTCCGCAGGCCCACCATGCAGACCGTGACGATGAACAGCTCGCTCCAGTGCACCCGCCCGTCGGCCAGGAACATCGCCGTCAGCGCCGCGATGTAGGCGAACGGCAGGGCGAAGACCGAGTGCTCGATCATCACCAGCCGCAGGAAGGACTTGACCTTGCCGGGCTGGGCCTCCGGGAGCGCGGCGGCGGTGCTCACAGCCCGTACTCCTTCCAGCGCCGGTCCACCAGGGCGGCGGTCGCCGGGTCGGAGCTGACCATCTCGGGCCAGCCGCCGTCGCGGGTGTAGCCCTCCTCGGGCAGCTTGCGGGTCGCGTCGATGCCCGCCTTGCCGCCCCAGAACTGCTGGTAGGACGCGTGGTCGAGGTGGTCGACCGGGCCCTCCACCACGGTGAGGTCGCGGCTGTAGTCGACGTTGCCGAAGGCCCGCCAGGCGACCTCCTGGTAGTCGTGGACGTCGCAGTCGGCGTCCACCACGATGATCAGCTTGGTCAGCGACATCATGTGCGCGCCCCAGATGGCGTGCATGGTCTTCTGCGCGTGCTTCGGGTACTTCTTGTCGATCGAGACGATCACGCAGTTGTGGAAGCCGCCGGCCTCGGGCAGGTCGTAGTCGACGATGTCCGGGATGATGATCTTCAGCAGCGGCAGGAAGAACCGCTCGGTGAACTTGCCCAGCGGGCCGTCCTCCGTCGGCGGGCGGCCGACCACGATGGACTGCAGGATCGGCCGGCGGCGCATCGTCACGCAGTCGATCGTCAGCGCCGGGAACGGCTCCTGCGGCGTGTAGAAGCCGGTGTGGTCGCCGAACGGCCCCTCGAGCAGCAGCTCGCCGGGCTCCAGCCAGCCCTCCAGGACCACCTCGGCGTCGGCCGGGACCTGCAGCGGGACGGTCTTGCAGTCCACCATCCGCACCCGCTCGCCCGCGACGAAGCCGGCGAACAGGTACTCGTCGATGTCGCCCGGCAGCGGCGCGGTGGCCGCGTAGGTGACGGCCGGCGGGCAGCCGAAGGCGATCGCGACCGGCAGCTTCTCGCCCCGCTTGGCGGCCACCGCGGCGTGGTTGCGGCTGTCCTTGTGGATCTGCCAGTGCATGCCGATGGTGCGGCGGTCGTGCCGCTGCAGCCGGTACAGGCCGAGGTTGCGGACGCCGCTGTCCGGGTCCTTGGTGTGGGTGAGGCCCAGGTTGAAGAAGGAACCGCCGTCCAGCGGCCAGGTGAACAGCGCCGGCAGCTCGTCCAGGTTGACGTCCTCGCCGGTGAGCACCACCTCGTGCACGGGCGCGTCGCCGGACTTGACGTGCTTCGGCGGCACATGGGCCATCGAGGCGAGCTTGCCGAAGGCGTCCCGGAAGCCGGTGAAGCCCTGCGGCAGCTCCGGCTTCAGCAGACCGGAGATCCGGTCGCCGATCTCCTCCGGGCCCTTGAGGCCCAGCGCCTTGGAGAGCCGGCGCTCGGTGCCGAAGACGTTCATCGCCAGCGGCATCGTGGAGCCCTTGACGTTCTCGAACAGCAGCGCCGGACCCTTGGCCTTCTGCACGCGGTCGACGATCTCGCCGATCTCCAGATAGGGGTCCACCTCCGCCTTGATGCGCTTGAGGTCGCCTTCGCGGTCGAGGGCCCGCAGGAACGAGCGGAGATCGTCGTATGCCATGCCAGCCAGTATCCGCCACCCGCTAGCCTGGCCTGTGTCAAGGGCCCCCTTGGAACGGCGCACCGCCAGCGCGGCCGCCGCCCGAGGGACCCGACCGCCACCGACGCCGCCCGGGGGAGATCGCCGCCGTGCTGAGGATCCTGACCTTCGTGCTCCCGCTCGCCCTGTGGGTGTGGGCCTTCATCGACTGCCTGACCACCCCCGAGGAGGAGGTGAAGCACCTCCCCAAGGTGGTCTGGGTGATCATCGTGCTGCTCTTCCCGCTCGTCGGCTCGATCGCCTGGCTGGTGGCCGGCAAGCAGCGCGCGGTGCGCACCGCCCCGGCCGGCGGTCACGGCGCGAGCGGCCCGGCATACGACCGCCGCCGCGACGGCCGCCCGCTCGCCCCGGACGACAACCCGGAGTTCCTCGCCTCGTTGAAGAAGCACAACAACGAGCACGAGGACATGCTCAAGCAGTGGGAGGCGGATTTGCGCCGCCGCGAGAACGAGCTGCGCGGCAAGGAGGACCCGGACGAGGAACGGCGGTCCTGACCCCGGATCGCTCGGACAGCCCACCCGGCACCCACCGGGTGGGCTGCGGTGTTTTTGGCGCATCCCTACGACTGGGAGGGCACCACCGGCCGGCGGCCCCGGCCTTCACCACCGCACCGAGCGCCCCTCTAGCAGCCCTTGAGCAGGCCCGGGCAGGATTCATCGAGACAGCTCTGACCTGCGTTTTTCCTCATGTTCAGCTCACTCCCGAGCCATCCGCGCGACAGCTCGGGGTAATCGAACGGCTACCCGTCGCACGGGCCGAAACGCTTCGGTTTCTGTGCAGCCCTGACATCTAAACGGACGCGACCTTGTACGGAATCGACGCCGAAACCAGCGTGCGGCCCCTCGTACAGTCATAAGTGAAGAAGTGATTCGCAGCCGGGGGCATCGCAGACGTTGGCTGTCGGACAGTTCCCTCACCTTTGGAGTGGTTCGAGATGACGGTTGTGCACCAGGCGCCGGTCGACGACGACGCCCCCGAAGTACCCGCCGACGTGCGGGGCAGGGTCGCGGAGCTGCACGAGCTGCGCGAGCAGGTCCGGCGCGGCCCGAGCGAGAAGGCCACCGAGGCCCAGCACGCCAAGGGCAAGCTGACCGCCCGCGAGCGCATCGACCTGCTGCTCGACGAGGGCTCCTTCCACGAGGTCGAGCCGCTGCGCCGGCACCGCGCCCAGGGCTTCGGCCTGGAGGCGAAGAAGCCGCACACCGACGGCGTCGTCGTCGGCTGGGGCACCGTGCACGGCCGGACGGTCTTCACCTACGCCCACGACTTCCGGATCTTCGGCGGCGCGCTCGGCGAGGCCCACGCCCAGAAGATCCACAAGATCATGGACATGGCCATCGCGGCCGGTGCCCCGCTGGTCTCGCTGAACGACGGCGCCGGCGCCCGCATCCAGGAGGGCGTCACCGCCCTGGCCGGCTACGGCGGCATCTTCCAGCGCAACACCAAGGCCTCCGGCGTCATCCCGCAGATCTCCGTGATGCTCGGCCCGTGCGCCGGCGGCGCGGCCTACTCGCCGGCCCTCACCGACTTCGTCTTCATGGTCCGCGAGACCTCGCAGATGTTCATCACCGGCCCGGACGTCGTCCAGGCCGTCACCGGCGAGAAGATCAGCCAGAACGGGCTCGGCGGCGCCGATGTGCACGCCGGGGTCTCCGGCGTCTCGCACTTCGTCTACGACGACGAGCAGTCCTGCATCGAGGAGGTCCGCTACCTCCTCTCGCTGCTGCCGCAGAACAACCGCGAGATGCCGCCGGCGGCCGTCAACGACGACCCGGTGGACCGCCGCAACGAGTCGCTGCTCGACCTGGTGCCGGCCGACGGCAACCGGCCGTACGACATGCGCAAGGTGATCGAGGAGATCGTCGACCACGGCGAGTACCTGGAGGTCCACGAGCGCTGGGCCACCAACGTGCTCTGCGTGCTCGCCCGGATCGACGGCCACGTCACCGGCATCATCGCCAACCAGCCGCAGTCGCTGGCCGGCGTCCTGGACATCAACGCCAGCGAGAAGGCCGCCCGCTTCGTCCAGATGTGCGACGCCTTCAACATCCCGCTGGTCACCATGCTCGACGTCCCCGGCTTCCTGCCCGGCGTGGACCAGGAGCACGACGGCATCATCCGGCACGGCGCGAAGCTCCTCTACGCCTACTGCAACGCGACCGTGCCGCGGATCCAGCTGATCCTGCGCAAGGCCTACGGCGGCGCCTACATCGTCATGGACTCGCGCTCGATCGGCGCCGACCTCTCGTTCGCCTGGCCGACCAACGAGATCGCCGTCATGGGCGCCGAGGGCGCCGCCAACGTCATCTTCCGCCGGGACATCAACGCCGCCGACGACCCGGACGCGATGCGCACCCAGAAGATCAAGGAATACAAGAGCGAGCTGATGCACCCGTACTACGCGGCCGAGCGCGGCCTCGTGGACGACGTCATCGACCCCGCCGAGACCCGCCAGGTCCTGGCGTCCTCGCTGGCCATGCTGCGCACCAAGCACGCGGACCTGCCCAGCCGCAAGCACGGCAACCCGCCGATGTAGCGGCGGCGCCGCCCGGCCGGGCCACCGCACCGCCGGGCACGCCGACGACGACCACCTTCACCACCATCCGCCGGGAGAGAACCGGACCATGACCGCTTCCGCCGAACCACTCGTCCGCATCGTCCGCGGCTCGCTCTCCGACGAGGAGCTCGCCGCCCTGACCGCCGTGCTGATGGCCCGCGCCGCGGCCGCCCAGCAGGCGGCGGCCGCCGCCTCGCCGGTCGAGCCGATCGCCAACTGGCAGCGCCTGGAGCGCCGCCCGGCGTACTACTCGCCGGTCAGCTGGCAGTGGGCCGCCTGACGGCTCCACCGAGGACCCGGACGCCCGTCCGACCGCCGGCCGGCCACCCCTCCGCGGGGGTGGCCGGCCGGCGGCGTTCCTCCCCGCGGCGATCCCGGCGATCCCGGCGGCCGCGCGCGACCGGCGTGCACCGGCGCCCGGGACGGCTCGAAAGGATCGCTACCGCACAGTACGGGGGCCACCGCCCGGCCCGCCGCCGTAGGATCCAGCCGCTGCCGACGACAGAGACCAGGGAGGCCGCATGGCCAGGCAGGCCCGGGCGCTGGCGACCCGCCAGACGGTGCTGCACGCCGCGGCCGAGGTGTTCGACGAACGCGGCTACGCGGGCGCCACCATGGCCGAGATCCTGGAACGGGCCGGCGTCACCAAGGGCGCGCTCTACTTCCACTTCCCGTCCAAGGAGGAGCTGGCGCTCGCCGTGATCGAGGGCCAGGGGGCCCTGCTGGCCGCCTGGCAGCCCGCCACCGACAGCCCGATGCAGACCGTCATCGACCTCGCCTACGCCTTCGCGCACGGGCTGCTGGACGATCCGCTGCTGCGCGGCGCGATCCGGCTGACCATCGAGCACGGCAGCTTCACCCAGCCTCAGGTCGGCGCCTACCAGGGCTGGATGGACGCGGCGAGCGAGCTGCTGGAGCGGGCGCTGGAGGCCGGCGAGCTGCACCCGGGCGTGCGGCCGGCGGCCGCCGCCGGGGTGATCACCGGCGCGGTGACCGGCATCCAGCTCAGCTCACAGGTGCTGACGGACCGCAGGGACCTGCTGCAGCGGATGGCCGACCTCTGGACGCTCCTGCTGCCCGGCCTGGTCGAACCGGCCACCCTCGCCCGCCTGGACACCACGGGAAGGGCTCTATAGTCGCCCGCTCGCCTCCGGGGCGCTCCGACCCGGCGCCGACGGTCGGCGGGCACGGCGCCACCTCCTCCGTCGGCGGCTTGGCCCTTCTCCCTTTCGGCACCGGCGCGCCCCTTCGGCTCGGGGCGGGTGTCGTGCTCGTTCCGGCTCGGGGCGGGTGTCGTGCTCGTTCCGGCTCGGGGCGGGTGTCGTGCTCGTTCCGGCTCGGGGCGAGTCGCCCGCTCGCCTGGGTCCCGCTAGATCCGGTAGCCCGGGAGGTGGTCGGCCGGGACGAGGGACGGGAGGGCGGCCGACCAGAGGCCGCTGATCGCCGCGGGGGCGAGCCGGCCGGTGGACTCGGCGGCGAACAGGACCAGGCCGGCCGCCAGGGTGGTGAGCAGGCCGGCCGCCTGCGCCCGGTCGAGCCCGGGCCGCAGTTCGCCGGCCGCCGCGGCCCGGTCGAGCAGGGTGCGGAAGACCGCGGTCAGGCTCCGCCAGGCGTCCGCCGAGGGCTCCGGCGGCGAGCCCGCCGGGGCCACCACCGCGCCGACGGCGCAGCCCGCCGGCCGGCCGCCGAGGCCGAGCAGCACGCCGGCCCTGACCACCACGTCCTCGCGCAGCAGCCGGGCCAGTTCGTGGGTCAGGTCGACGAGTTCCTGGACGGCCGGCCCGCCGCCGCGCAGCGCGCGCAGCACCGCCAGGCCGACGGTGTCGGCGGCCTCGGTGCGGACCCCGTCGGCCAGCGCCTGCTTGGAGACGAAGTGGAAGTAGAGCGCGCCCTTGCTGACGCCCGCCCGGCGGCTGATGTCGACCAGGCTGGCCGACTCGAAGCCCGCGTCGGCGAAGGTGTCCGCGGCGGCGAGCAGCACGGCCTGCCTGGTTCGCCCCGCCCGTTCCTGCTTAGCCACTCGGCCCCTCCGGCCCCGGCCGCGACGGGCTGCGGCCCGCCCGGTTGCTGTCACGGCGCCCCCGTCGATGCCGCGGCGCCCCGTCTGCGGACCATCGGTGGCGCGCCGCGCCCGCCCGAAACCGCATGGTTGGTATCTAATCTAGCCCCTGTCCGGCCCCCGCCGTCCAGGGGGGAACGGGCCCCCGCCCAAGGGCCGGAGCGGGCCGACCGGGCGTTGCCGCAGGCCGGCGCCCGGGTACGGTGGGCATCGCGGGAGGAGGCCAGTGGCGACCCCGCAGAGGGAGCAGAAACCGGGTGGCCTGTATGTTTTGCGAGGGCCGCCCGCACGGCCGGCCGACCGACACCCGGGAGTGGGGCCCGTCATGCCAGTGTTCACCGCGATGGACGGCGACGCCCCGTATCCCCACCCCCACCCCGGCCCCGTCCACCGGGGCCAGGGCCGCTACGACTTCCACGAGCGGACCGTCTCGCGGCACCTGGTGCGCCGCTCCTCGGTCGCCGAGGTGCTGATCACCGGCTGGCAGGCCACCGGCCCGTACGACTTCCTGCTCGGCGCCCAGTGGCCCCGGCTGCACGGCTTCTACCGGCTGCCCGGCGACCGGCACCACGACCCGGTGCTGATGGCCGAGACGGTCCGTCAGGCCGCCCTGCTGGTGGGCCACGCCGGCTTCGGCGTCCCGCACGACCATCACGCGGTGCTCGACGAGCTCGGCTACACGCTCGGCCCGGCCGGTCTGGACGGTCTCGCGGTCACCGCCGCCCCCACCGAGCTGATGCTCCGGATCAGCTGCCACGACGTCCGGATGCGGCACGGCCGGCTGGCCGCGCTGCGGGTGCAGGCCGAGGTCGAACGCGACGGCCGCCCGGTCGCCCGCGGCTTCGGCGGGCTGCGGATCCTCTCCCCCGCCGCGTACGAGCGGCTGTGCGGCCCCGGCCCGGCCGCCGCCCCGCTGCGGCTCCCGGACCCGGCCACCGCACCCGAGCTGGTGGGCCGCCAGCAGGCCGCCGACGTCGTGCTCGGCCCCGCGCTGCTGCCCGGCAGCTGGCTGCTGCGCGCGGACTCCGGCCACCCGGTGCTGTTCGACCCGATGGACCCGGCGCCCGGCCACCTGCCCGGGATGCTCGTCCTGGAGGCCGCCCGGCAGGCCGCCCAGCGGCTGCACCACCCGGACCGGGTGGTGCCGCTGGAGCTGGTCACGTCCTTCCACGACCCGATCGCGCCGGACCGCCCCTGTGTGGTGCGGGCGGTCCGGGAGGCCGGTCAGGAGACCGGCGGCGGCAGCGGGCGGCGGGCGGCGCTGCGGGTCCTGCTGGTGCAGGAGGGCCGGACGGTCGCCGAGGCCCGGCTGCTCACCGGGCCGGCCGGCGGCGGCCCGGCCCAGGCCGCGCCGGCCCCGGCCCGCCGCGGCCTGCCGCTCGCCAGCTGAACCCCGCGCGCGGGCCGGCCGGGTCAGGCGGCCACCAGCGCGGACGGCCGCCCGGCGTGCATCACCGAGAGGTTCTCCGCCAGCCGCCCCGGGTCCTGGGCCAGCCACAGCCGCAGCGCGGCGCCCAGCATCGCGCTGGCCGAGCCGATCCGCACCTGGGTCAGCTGGGCGATCCGGGCCGCGCCCGGCACCAGCAGGTCGGCCAGCGGCGTCGGCAGCCAGACGGTCAGCGCGCACGGCGCGGGGGCCGCGAGGGCGCCCAGCAGCCGGTAGGCGTCGGCCGGCGAGCTCAGCGTGGGGATGATGTCCAGCAGCCCGTCGGCCACCACCTCGGACACGTCGCTGCGGTGTCCCTGGGCGAGCCGGCGGAGCAGCAGGTGCTCGGCGGCGGTGATTCGGACGGTCAGCATGACCTCGTCGCACTCCATTGCGCGATTTCCTCCTCAGTTCCTCCCCGTGCCGGACCGGGCGGGCCGGCACGAACTACCCCTGTCGCACCTCGGCCCGGCTTCCTGGTGTGGAGTGCCGGGCCGGTGGGTGGTTTCCGGTCCCGGTCAGATCCCCGCGTAGGAGTGCTTGCCGGTGACGAAGATGTTCACGCCGTAGTAGTTGAACAGCCAGCAGGCGAAGGCGGCGAGCGCCAGGTACGCGGCCTTGCGCCCCTTCCAGCCGGCGGTGGCGCGGGCGTGCAGGTAGCACGCGTAGGCGACCCAGGTGATGAACGACCAGGTCTCCTTCGGGTCCCACTCCCAGTACTTGCCCCAGGCGGCCTCGGCCCAGATCGCGCCCGCGATGATGGTGAACGTCCACAGCGGGAAGACCAGGGCGTTGATCCGGTAGGACAGCTTGTCCAGGGTCGAGGCGGCGGGCAGCCGGCGCCAGATGGACGGCGAGGTGCCGAGCGGGCCCCTGGCCAGGCCGGCCGCCATCCGCTTGTCGAAGGAGTCCTTGCCCAGGTACAGCAGCGTGGTGACGAACGCCGCGTAGAAGGCGCCGCCGCAGACGATCGCGGTGGAGACGTGGATCGCCAGCCAGTACGAGTGCAGCGCCGGGACGAGCTGCTCGGACTCGGTGTACAGCACCTCCGTGGCGATGCCCAGGGTGAGCACGACCGCCAGGGTGACCGGCAGGCCCAGCCAGCGGACCGGCTTCTTGGCGACCAGCAGGCCGACGAAGGCCGTCGTCATGGCGAGCGCGAAGGCGCAGGAGAACTCGTACATGTTGCCCCACGGCCAGCGGGAGACCGAGAGGCCGCGGGTGAGCACGCCGCCGATGTGCAGCAGCAGGCCGAGGACGGTGAGCGAGACCGCGATCCGGCCGGACAGGTCGGCCTTCTCGCTGGTGCCGGCCGCGCCGGGCCCGTCGACCTCCTCGTCGCCGCGCCCGCTGGTCACCACCGTGGCGCCCTCGCCGGCCAGTGCCGTCCGGGTGAGCGTGGTGGTGCCGCCGCGCGCCGAGGCGACGGTGACGGTGACCTTCTTGGCGCCCTTGGCCTTGGCCTCGGCGTCCGCGACGGTCGCGGCCAGGCCCGCCTGTTCGGTGGAGCGGACGGCGACGGCGCCCTTGGCACCGAAGGTCCACTCGAACATGTAGGCGAACATGGCGATCAGATAGACCGCCATCGCCGAATAGATCAGCTTGTTGGACAGGTCGGCCAGCTGCGGGTCGACCGACGAGGCGAGGTGCACCGTCTACTCCTTGGAGTTCTGGTCGGCGGGGACTGCGGATTCTTCGGGTGCTGAGGCCTCGTCGGCCTCGGTGGCGCCGCCCTCGGCGGGCTCGCCGCCCTCCTCGGGCTCGTCGTCGAGCGCGGGAGCGTCGTCCTGGAGGTCCACCGCGAGCGCGGCCAGCTCCTCGGCGATCTTCGCCGACTCGCTGCGGCCCAGCCCGGCCAGCTCGACCAGCGTCCCGCCGTCCGGCAGGGCCACCGCCCGCACCCAGATCCGGCGGCGCTGGATGAACAGCGAGCCGATCAGGCCGGCGATCGCCGCCACCGCGCCGGCCAGCGCGATGCCGTTGCCCGGACGGTGCGAGACGTTGAAGCTGGCCCACTTCTTGTAGCCCTCGAAGGTGACCGTGCCGTAGCCGTCCGGCAGCTCCCAGACCTGGTTGGGCTTCAGCCTGGCCTTCGCCGGCTCGCCGTCCCGCTGGAGCTGGGTCAGGTTCTTGGTGTTGAGCTGGTAGATGTTCTGCGGCAGGCCGGAGTCGGTGCCCAGGTCGCCCGCGTAGGCGTTGAGCACCAGCGCCGGGTCCGCGTCACCGGGGAACAGCGAGCGCGGGCCGGTGTTCTTGTCGAAGGCCACCGGGGCGGTCGGCAGGAAGAAGCCGGAGAGGCCCAGCTGGGTCTTCTTGCCGTCCTTCTCGCCGTAGTCGGAGACCTTGATGACGCCGGTGGAGGTCAGGTTGCCGTCCTGCGGCAGGAACGGGGTGGCACCGGTGTAGACGACGTCACCCGCGGCGTTGCGGACCGTGATCACCGGGGCGTAGCCGTGGCCGATCAGGTAGAACTTGCTGCCGCCGATCTCCAGCGGGTGGTTGACCTCGATCTTGCCCGTCCTGAGCTTCGACGGGTCGCTGCCCTCGTAGTACTCGACCCCCGCGGTGAACTCCCGCGCGCTGCCGATCTGGGAGCCGTTGCTCTGGAACTTCGAGGTGAAGCTGGACAGCTTCACGTAGAAGGGGTCGAGGTCGTCGCTGCCGTAGAAGCGGGTCCCGGTGAAGTCGTCCAGCTGCGTGATGGTGTTGGAGTAGCCCTCGCCCTCGACCAGCAGCTTGCCGCCGGTGCCGCTGGCCAGGCTCGCCCAGGCGAAGCCGCCGAGCAGCGCGAACAGCGACAGGTGGAAGACCAGGTTGCCGACCTCGCGCAGGTAGCCCTTCTCGGCCGCCACCGCGCCGCCGTCCAGGTGCGCCCGGAACCTGCGCCCGCGCAGCAGCCGGTGGGCGGCGGTGCCGACGGCCTCGGCGTCCGCGTCGGTCCGCCAGGCCGCGTACACCGGCATCCGGGTCAGGTTGCGCGGCGCCGCCGGCGGCCGGGAGCGCAGCACGCCGACGAACTGCCAGGTGCGCGGCACGATGCAGCCGGCCAGCGAGACGAACAGCAGGATGTAGATCGCCGAGAACCAGACCGAGCTGTAGACGTCGAACAGCTGGAGCTTCTCGTAGATCGGCGCGACCGTGGTGTGCTGCGCCTTCCAGGTCTCGACCTTGAACTGGTTCTGGCCGTTCTGCGGGATCAGCGAGCCCGGGATGGCGGCCAGCGAGAGCAGGAACAGCAGGATCAGCGCGACCCGCATCGAGGTCAGCTGGCGCCACATCCAGCGCAGCCAGCCGAGCACGCCGATACCGGTGGGGCCGTCGGACTCGGCCGGGGCGGTGGTGAGCCGCTCGGCCTCGTCGTCCTCCGCACCCCGCGCGGCGTCGGCCGCGCGCCGCTCGCGATCGGTCGTGGTGTTGGTCACGGGTCAGATTCCGATCTCGAAGTCGCCGAACTGGCTCTGCAGCTCACTCACCATGGAGTCCCAGATCCCGGTGACCAGCAGCAGACCGACCACGACGAGCATGCCGCCGCCGATCCGCATGACGAGCGGATAGTGCCGCTTGACCCAGCCGAAGGCGCCCAGCGCCCGGCGGAAGGCCAGCGCGGCCACGACGAACGGTACGCCCAGGCCCAGGCAGTAGACGGTCATCAGCAGGGCCGCGCGGCCGGCGTCGGCCTGGTTGAAGGCCAGCGTCTGGATCGCCGACATGGTCGGGCCGAGGCAGGGCGTCCAGCCGACGCCGAACACAACGCCCAGCATCGGCGCGCCGAGCAGGCCGACGGCCGGACGGCGGTGCGAGCGCAGCTCGCGCACGCTCAGCCCGGGCACCAGGCCCATGAACGCCAGGCCCATGACGACGGTCACCGCGCCGAGCACGATCGAGATGACCCGCTTGTGCTCCTGGAGCGTCTGGCCGAAGAAGCCGAACAGCGCGCCGCCGGAGACGAACACGGCGGTGAAGCCAAGGATGAAAAGCAGCGCGCCAGCCAGCATCCGGCCGCGCCGGGCCCCGCGGGCGTCCGCGAGGTCGGAGGCGGAGAAGCCGGTGACGTAGGAGAGGTAACCGGGGACGAGCGGGAGCACGCACGGCGAGAAGAACGACACCAGACCGGCCGCCAGCGCGATCGGCGCGGCCACCAGCAGCGCCCCGCTCTGGATGGTCCCGGTGGTGTCGGCGAGCTGCAGCGCCGCGCTCACCGCTGCTGCTCCGCCACGACCGGCTGGAGCATCGTCTCCAGGGCGTCGTCGGTCTGGCCGCCGACGGCGCGGGCGGCGAGCTTGCCGTCCCGGTCGACCACCAGGGTGGTCGGGATGGACTGCGGGTTGAGGCTGCCCTTGGGGAACTTGAGCAGCTCCTCGCCGGCCGGGTCGTAGAGGCTGGGGAAGGTGACGCCCTTCTCCTGCTCGAAGCGGACGGCGTTCTTGATCTCGGTGTCCCGGGTGTTGATCCCGAGGAACTGCACGCCCTGGTCCTGGTACTTCTCCCAGACCCGCTGGAGGTCGTCGGCCTCCGAGCGGCACGGGCCGCACCAGGAGCCCCAGACGTTCAGCACGACGACCTTGCCCCGGTAGTCGGAGAGCTTGACCGGGGTGCCCTCCAGGGTCGTGCCGCCGATGTCCGGCGCGTCCTGGCGGTGGCCGGCGGCGGCGGTCGAGATGTTGCTGCCCTTGGCGGTGACGAACCCGATCTGCCCGTCACCACTGGCCGAGGAGCCGGAGGAGCTGCAACCGGTGAGGACCAGCGCGGCAGCGGCGGCGGTGACCGCGGCGGCGGCGAGACGGGGTCGGGGGCGCGTCATGCCAGACATGTGAAAAGTTTCGCATGGAGTCGCGGGCGGGCCCCGGGGGGTCCGGCCTTGTCTGCCGGACCCCCTCTGACCTGCGGCGGGACCATGGGACCTGGTGTCGCGGGAGTGTGACGCAGGTCTTACTCACACGGCTCTTACGCCGGATCGGGAACCATGAACACCGTTCCGCGCGTCCGGGCTTCCTCGGCGTACCCGGATTCCGGGTGCCCCGGAGCCGCTGTCGCGTGTGGCTGTCGACCCGTGGCTGGTCGCCCCCGTGATCAGGCGCCGAAGCTCTTGCCCACCGGCTTGCTCTTGCCGCCCTTGCCGACCAGGTGGGCCGGCAGCAGGTCGCGGGCCGGCTCGCGGTAGCCGACCGAGACGATCCGGTCCCCCTCGTAGGTGAAGCTGGTCAGCGAGGCCAGCGAGCACTGCCGGTTGCGCGGGTCGTGCCAGAGCCGGCGGCGCTCCACGAAGGAGCGGACGATCCAGATCGGCAGCTGGTGGCTGACGCAGACCGCCTCGTGCCCGCGCGCGGCGTCCCGGGCCGCGGCCAGCGCGCCCATCATCCGCACCGCCTGCTCCAGGTACGGCTCGCCCCAGGAGGGCTTGAACGGGTTGGTCAGGTACTTCCAGTAGGACGGGTTGCGCAGCGAGCCGTCGCCCACCCCGAAGGTCTTGCCCTCGAAGATGTTCTCCGCCTCGATCAGCCGCCCGTCCGACGCGACGTCCAGGCCGTGCGACTTGGCGATCGGCGCGGCCGTCTCCTGGGCGCGCTCCAGCGGGGACGCCACCACATGGGTGATGTCCCGCCCGGCCAGGTCCTCGGCGACCCGCTCGGCCATCTCGCGGCCCAGCTCGGACAGCCGGTAGCCCGGCAGCCGCCCGTACAGGACGCCCTCCGGGTTGTGCACCTCGCCGTGCCGCATCAGGTGGACGACGGTGATGTCCTTGGCACTCACTTCTCGGTCCCCCCTCAGGCGGTGGCTTCGGCGGCGGCCCGGGCGGCGGCGGGCAGCGCGGCGGCGATCCGCTCCAGCGCCCGCTCGTCGTGCGCGGCGGAGACGAACCAGGACTCGAAGGCGGACGGCGGCAGGTAGACGCCCTCGGCGAGCATCGCGTGGAAGAACGCGGTGAAGCGGAACGCCTCCTGGGTCTTCGCCTCGGCGTAGTTCGTCACGGCGTCCTCGGTGAAGAACACCGAGAACATGTTCCCGGCGGTCTGCAGCCGGTGCGCCACGCCCTCCTTGGCGAGCGCCGCGGAGACCAGGCCGGAGACCTCGCCGGCGACCCGGTCGACGGTCGCGTAGACCTCGTCGGTGCAGCCGCGCAGCTGGGCCAGGCCGGCCGCGGTGGCGATCGGGTTCCCGGAGAGGGTGCCGGCCTGGTAGACCGGGCCGGCCGGGGCGAGGTGGGCCATCACGTCGGCGCGGCCGCCGAAGGCCGCGGCCGGGAAGCCGCCGCCCATGACCTTGCCGAAGGTCAGCAGGTCGGGCGCCCAGCCCTCGTTCGCCGCCTCCAGGCCGTACCAGCCGGCCTTGGAGACGCGGAAGCCGGTCATCACCTCGTCGGAGATGAACAGCGCGCCGTTCTCCCGGCAGAGCCGGGCCAGGCCGCCGTTGAAGCCCGGCAGCGGCGGGACGACGCCCATGTTGCCGGGCGAGGCCTCGGTGATCACGCAGGCGATCTCGCCGGGGTGGGCCCGGAAGGCCTCCTCGACGGCGGCGAGGTCGTTGTAGGGCAGCACGATGGTGTCGCCGGCCTGGGCGCCGGTGACGCCCGGGGTGTCCGGCAGGCCGAAGGTGGCGACGCCGGAACCGGCGGCGGCCAGCAGCGCGTCCACATGGCCGTGGTAGCAGCCGGCGAACTTCACGACCTTCGCGCGGCCGGTGAAGCCGCGGGCCAGCCGGATCGCCGACATGGTCGCCTCGGTGCCCGAGGAGACCAGGCGGACCTGCTCGACCGGGGCGACCCGGGAGACGATCTCCTCCGCCAGCTCGACCTCGCCCTCGCCGGGGGTGCCGAAGGAGGTGCCGCGGGACACCGCCCGCTGCACGGCGTCGAGCACGTCCGGGTGCGCGTGGCCGAGGATCATCGGTCCCCACGAGCAGACCAGGTCGACGTACTCGCGGCCGTCGGCGTCGGTCAGGTAGGGGCCGGTGCCGGACACCATGAAGCGCGGCGTACCGCCGACCGCGCGGAAGGCGCGCACCGGCGAGTTGACGCCGCCGGGGGTCACGACCGACGCGCGGTCGAAGAGCGACTGGGACTGGGGTGCTTCGTAGGGATAGCTCACAAGAGACATGGTCTCAAATCGTGTCCTTCACCTCTGCATGTCGAACCTCATCATCTGGAACGATGATCCGGGCGCCCGCATCTGTACGGTTATCCATACAACGGGGCCCCTGGCTGCGCCGGACACCCGGACCAGTCAGACTATGTACCCAGAGTGTCTCCGGAGTCCCACCGGCCGCTAGGACGGACGGGCGCTCCGGGTCGATGCAGGGGTGTGAAGAGGACTGCCGCGTACCGCGACTGGGTACGGCGGCGCATGACGGGTAAGGAGCACGTCCGGAGGACACCGGATGTGCGGGGGTCTGTCGATTCCGGCGAATTCCGGTGAGGATGGTCCGAGTGTCCGAGGCGCAGGACGGTCACGACGAGGCCGCGGGTGGCCCCCGCCGGCCCACCGAGGCCGCACGCGGGGGTAAGGGAGCGGGAACGGGGCGTAGCGGCCGTGGCCGTGAGAGGCGGGGTGAGGGACGCGTGGGGGTGACGTACAAGTACTTCGGCGCACCCGACCGGGCGACCGCGGCCCGGGTCCCGACCGCCCTGGGGCCGGGCGGGCTCGGGCTGGACGCGGGCGAGCTCGGCTCGCTCGGCCGGCTCGGCGACCTGATGGAGACCAGTGGCTCCCCCAACGGCCACCTCTCCACCAAGATCAAACCGGAGACCATGAGCGCGATGGTCCTCACCGGCATCCAGGGCGTGCCGCTGCACCAGGTGCCGCCGCTGGAACTGGTCGTGCTGCACCCGGACTACGCCGTCGTCCAGCTGCCGCAGAACGTCGTCGAACCGCTGCGCAAGGCGGACGAGACCGAACTCGGCGCCGCCGCCTTCATCTGGTCCACCGTCCCCGACCGCCGGGGCCCGCGCGACGCCTTCGTGATCTACAGCATGCTGCACGAGTGGCAGGACTTCGCCAACCGCCTGCACGACGCCGGCCACCAGCTCTACTGCCTGGTCTGGCCCTGACCGGGGCGTGAACGCGGGAGGGGCCCCGGTCGGGGCCTGAGGTTCCAGGAGTCGCGGCGACAACCGGTTCTGCGGCCCCGGCCGTCGGTCGCCGACGCGGCCACGGCCGGTCCGCCGCCTTCCGCCACGCCTGCGCTCACGGGACCCGGACCACATCGTGGCGGTGCGCGGGGACGACACCGCGCACCGCCGCCACACCCGGACCTTCTACCGAGTCCTCGACACCGTCCAGGACCTCATACGGGCCTGGACCGGCGAATGCCCCATCTGGCCGCGAGTCACCCACCACCACCCCGGACCTGACGGCGTACTAGTAGCTGGTGTTGGCGCAGATGTCGTCGTCCGCCGAGCGGGCGTCCTCGGTGACCGAGGTGGGCAGCGGGGCGGGGACCGCCGGGGTGCCCGGAGCGGTCGTTCCGGCGGCGCCGCCGTTGGCGTCGGCGAAGTCCTTGCCGAGGACGACGCTGATGCCGGCCGCCGAGGTGGGGGTGAGGGTGGCACCGGGGAACAGCTCGGCGACCTTCTCGGCGTTGGCCTTCTGCCCGGCGCCGTACTCGATCGTGGTGGTGGCCTTGTCGGTGGACCTCGCCTGGTTGACCCCGGTGACGGTGAACTGCGCCGCCTTGAGCGCCTCGCCCGCCTTGGCGCCCAGGCCGTTGTAGGTCGTTCCGTTGTAGACGGCGACCTTGATCGGGGCCGCCGGGGCGGTGTGCGCGGGGGGCGCGGTGGTGGTCGGCGGGGCCTCCGGGGTGGGGGTGGCGGGCGCGTCGGGCTGCTGGCCGGTGGCGTCCTTGCCGTCCAGGGTGCGGTCGGCGCGGATCGCCTCCCACAGCCGGTCCACGTCCGGCTTCACCAGGTCGAGGTTGGCCTCGTTGTAACGCCACGGCGGAGTCACGAACTTGAGGTCGTGGAGGTCGATGTTCTTCAGCGACAGGGCGAAGGACATCAGCTTGTCGACCGTGTCGAGCCCCTCGTCGACGCGCAGCGACTTGGTGGCGGCGTCGGCCAGCGGCAGCAGGGTGGTGGGCTCCAGGCCCTTCTTCTTCACCGTGCTGATCATCGAACTCATGAAGGCCTGTTGACGCTTCATCCGGCCGATGTCGGAGCCGTCGCCGATGCCGTGCCGCAGCCGGACGTAGTCGAGCGCCTGCTGGCCCTCCACCTTCTGCGGACCCTTCTTCAGGACGAGGGAGCCCTTCGTGGGCAGCTTCTCGTTGAGGTCCTTCTGGTAGATGTCCTTGGGCAGGCAGACCTCGACCCCGCCGACGGCCTTGGTCATCGCCGCGAAGCCCTGGAAGTCGACCACGATGGTGTGGTCGACCCGGATCCCGGTGAGCTTCTCCACGGTGTTCTGGGTGCAGGCGGGGTTGCCCTCCGCCGTGCCGCCCACCGAGAAGGCGGCGTTGAACAGGACGTCCTTGCCCTTTTGTTCCTTGGTCCACTTCCCGTTCGGGAGCTTGCACGGCGGGATGGTGACCAGGGAGTTGCGCGGGATCGAGACACCGATGGCGTTCTTGTGGTCGGCGTAGACGTGCAACAGGATCGTGGTGTCCGAGCGGGCGCCATCGGTGTCGCCACCGCCGAGGTCCGAGTTGTCGCCGCCGCGGCTGTCCGAGCCGATCAGCAGGATGTTCACCGGCTTGTTGCCGTTGGCGTCGACCTGCGCCTCCGGCGGGCGGTCCTTGCTGAGCGCGTCGGAGTCGATCGTCTTGATGTTGCCGTTGAGCTTGAGGTAGATCGCGCCACCGGTGCCGGCTATCAGCACCAGTGCGCCGACCGCGGTCCAGCCGACGATCTTCTTGACGTTGCGCTGGGGCTTCTTGCCGCGACCGCCCGCGCGGCGGTGGCCCTGGCCGTTCGACCCGCCGTCACCACCCTGCCCGCCACGGCCCTTCGACTGCGCCGCCCGCCGCGCCTCGGCCCGGCCGCCCGGCCTGGGCGCCGGCACGGCGGCGGTCGATCCGGTGCCCGACGAGCCGCTCCGCGCGCCGGTGGACCCCGCCGAGCCGGTCGAACCCTCCGGACGTGGCTTGGCCACGCTGGGCTGACTCCTGTCTCGGCGACCCGACATCCCCGCACCTCTCACGGCTGTGCCATCGAACGATCAGCGGCCAGGACGTCCCCCCTGGCGCCAGGTGGAGCATACAAGCCGACCGGAAACGGGCTACCGCCGCGCCCGGGCCTCACCCCGGGCGGTCAGCCCCGGGCCCGGCGGGCGCGGCGCACCGTCCGCTCGCCCCCGACCGGATCGGCCAACGCCCCTCCCCCGTCGACCAGGCGGCTCAGCGCGGTGACGAAGGCCGTCCGCTCGGCCCGCGGCAGCGATTCCAGCACCTCCCGGTGCACCCGGTCGGCGATCGCCGTACCGCGCTCGACGGCCTGCTCGCCCGCCTCGGTGACCCGCACGATCCGGGCCCGCCGGTCGGCCTCGGCCGGGCGCCGCTCGGCCAGCCCGGCCCGCTCCAGCTCGTCGACGGTCACCACCATGGTGGTCTTGTCGAGGTCGGCCAGCTCCGCCAGCTGGATCTGGGTGCGCTCGGCCGCCAGCGCGTGGAAGAGCACGCCGTAGGCGCGCGGGGTGACGCCCAGCTCGGTGAACGCCGCCGCCATCCGGGTCGCCAGGACATGGCTGGCGTGGTCCAGCAGACCGGAGAGGTCGCTGATCTGGCGCACGGGCGGTGTGCGGCTGGTCGTCATGCGTCGAGGTTACGCGGCACCGCGCGGGCCCTCGGCTACGGGATGCCGAGCTCGAACAGGGCGTACCCCGCGTACCATCCGGCCGCCACCGCCGGCATCGCGACCAGGCCGCCCAGCGTCGTCGGGCGCAGCCGGCGCAGCGCCACCGCCAGGCCGATGAACAGCGGGAAGGCCGGCAGCAGGTAGCGCGAGATGTTGCCGTAGATCTGGTTGCTGCTCAGCGCCAGGACGACGGTCAGCAGCGTGTAGAGCACCAGGACCAGCGGTGGCCGCAGGCGCAGCAGCAGCACCAGCAGCCCGGGCAGGGCGATCAGCAGGCCCACCGCGATGAGGTCCGGCGCCGGGTTGGACTGCCAGAACGTCCAGTGCCCGGTGACCGTGTCCAGGGTGCTGCGGGCGGTGGACGCGCCCCAGTCGAAGTAGCGGTTCCAGGCGCCGCGCTGGAGCTTGAAGTACCCGGTCCAGTCGCCCATCCGGTAGCCGACCCAGGCGACGTAGCCGACCAGGCCCCACGGGGTGATCAGCATCGCGGTCAGCGGGCGGGCCACCCCGTCGGTGCGCCGCACCAGCGCCACCAGCGCGGAGATCGAGACCGCGGCGATCAGCGCGGCCGCGGTCGGCCGGTTGAGTCCGGCCACCAGGGCGAGCACTCCGGCGGCGAGCCAGTGGCGGGTCATCACGCAGTAGCAGGCCCAGGCCGAGAGGGCGACGAACAGCGAGTCCGAGTAGACCGCCCACTCCACGCCCGAGCCGGGGAACAGGCCCCAGATCACCGCCGCGATCACCCCGGCCCGGAAGCCGCCGAGCCGGTCGGCGACCGCGAAGATCCCGGCCGCGGCGACGAAGGAGGCGAGCACCGAGACGACGATGCCCGAGCCGTACGGGCCGAGCCCGGTGACCGCCCCGACCAGCCGCATCAGCCACGGGTACAGCGGGAAGAAGGCGGAGGAGTTCTCGTAGTAGGTGGCCAGCGGGTAGCCGTGCAGCGGGATCAGCTGCGGGTCGTAGCCGTTCTCGGCGATCCGCTGGTACCAGACGCCGTCCCAGGTGCCGAGCACGTCCCACGGCCGGGCGCCGCCGCCGCGCCCCGGGTCCTTCTTCAGGAAGTCCTCGGTGTGCGAGAGCAGGAGGAGGAAGACGGTCAGGCCGGTCGCCTTGACCACCGCGTACGCGCCGAGCGCGGGCGCGTAGCGGTCCACCGCGGCGCCGAACCGGCCCGGGGCCCAGACCTCCGACGCCTCTGACGTGTCCGGCGTCTCCGGCGTTTCCGGCGTTTCCGGGGCTTTCTCCACCGGAGTGGCGGACGGCGGGGGCACGCCCGCGCCACCGCCCGACGATTCGGTGCTCGATGCCGCGCTCATCAGCTCTGGTACTCCCCGCCCCGCTCGTGACCGGCGCGCCGCCGATACCGCGACGCCGGGCGAGAATACGACACCGCCGCCGCCGTGCGGACGGGCAGCCCGCCCGGCGGACGGGCAGCGGGTCGCGGACGGATCAACCGTGCAGGTGGACGATGCCGAGCTTGGTGAGCCGCCACTGCTGGGCCGGGGCGCCGGCGCCGGCGGCCAGTTCGACGAGCGGGTCGCCCTTGGCGTCGAGCCGGCCGGTGGCGGTGGCGAGTTTGCGGCGGTCCTGGGAGTCGGCCGGCTTCCACAGGCCGTCACCGGCCGGGCTGACCACCCAGCGCTGGTTGCCGCCGCCCTCGCCGGCACCGCCCGTCAGCGGCATCGTGCTGCACTGCCTCGCGCAGGTCTCACCTGCCAGGTACTGACGAGTAACGCAACAAGGATCCTGACGGCACCGGCCGTTGACGGCGGCGCGGGCCGCGGCGGCTCCGCGAACGGCCCCGGAAACGCCGAGAGCCGCCACCCCGCGCCCCAGGAGGGAAGCACGGAAGCGGCGGCTCGCACCGGCCGGACCGACGGCTGATCAGCCGGCGTTGATGCAGGTGTTGCCGAAGGCCGGGTTCAGGACGCCGATGAGGACGTTGACAGTGTTGCCGCACACGTTGAGCGGAACGTGCACCGGGATCTGGATCTGGTTGCCGGAGACGACACCGGGGGAGTTGGCGGCGACGCCCTGCGCGCCGGAGCTGGCCAGCGCGGTGCCGGCACCGGCGGCGACGATGCCGACCACAGCGGCGCCGACGGCGGCCGTCTTCTTGATGCTCATGGGAGCCTCCTGACTGTTCGACAGAGATGCACGGGGAGTGCGACATCTCCAACGAGACCCCCTCGGGCCGGTTGCGAAGGCACCCCCACTGTCACCCGACCGGAGGAACGGCGCCGCCGGGCCCGGCAATCGGGTGACACCCGGATCCGACCGTTTCCCCCGGCACCCTGCCTCGTTCTCCAGTCGGAACACGCTCCACCCGCCCCGCTACGACGAGGAGATCCGCCGCCGGTCCAAACCCGTCCGGAATTCTCCCGGTCGCGCGTCGATTCGAATACTTCCCGGCCGTGCGGGAATTGTTCGCGGCGCACGGTTCCGCGGCGGCCGCTCATCGCCCGAGCCATGGGCGACACGCGCCATCTGGGCCACCCGAGTGACAATCACGGCATTCCCAGAAGCCAACGGGCCAGGATTTCCCCTCGCCCGGCTCCCGACTATTCCACAGACGGTCGGGAAGAATACGGAGGAAGAACACATGCGCAACGTCAAGAAGACCGCCGTCCTGTCGATCGCCACCGCCGGCCTGGTGGTCGGTGCGGCCGGCGGCGCGTTCGCCAGCGCCGGTGCCGAGGGCGTCGCCGCCAACTCCCCCGGTGTCATCTCCGGCAACCAGCTGCAGGTGCCGATCCACGTGCCGATCAACCTGTGCGGCAACACCATCAACATCATCGCGCTGCTGAACCCGGCGTTCGGCAACACCTGCGTCAACGCCGGCTGAACCGGCGGCCGCCGAGCCGGCGGCCGCGGCTCCACCGCACCCGTGCCGCACCCCGCCACCGGGCGGGGTGCGGCCCGTTCAACCCGTGTGTGATCGAGGAGATCAACCCCCATGCAGAACGTGAAGAAGGCCGCCGTCCTCACCGCCGCCGCCGCCGGCCTCGTGCTGGGTGCGGCGGGCGGTGCCGCCGCCAGCGCCGGTGCCGAGGGCGTCGCCGCCGGCTCGCCCGGTGTCATCTCCGGCAACCAGATCCAGGTCCCGGTGCACATCCCGGTCAACCTGTGCGGCAACTCCATCAACGTGGTCGGCATCCTGAACCCGGCGTTCGGCAACACCTGCATCAACGCCGAGGCCCCGCAGCAGCACGTCGAGCACGAGCACGTCGAGCACGAGCATGTCGAGGACGACTGCTGATCCCGATCAGCACGCGTTCCGCCCGAACTGCCCCCCGGCCCGCCGGCCGGGGGGCGGTTCGGCGTACCCGGGCGCGGTCAGGTCGCCCGGGGAACCCCTCCCCCCGAAGGTGGAAACCCATGGTTTCGAAGAAGAGCGGGGCCGGCCTCGCCGCCGCCCTGGGCGCCGCGGTGCTGCTCGGCGGCGCGGGCGCGGGCACGGCCCACGCGGCCCCGGCCGGTGGCGGCGCGGCCCTGGCCAAGACCGACCTCGCCCAGGCGCTCGGCGGCACCACGACCGGTCTCGGTTACGGCATCGCGCCGCTCAAGGACCTGCGGCTGGACCCGTGGGCCAACTCCTCGGCCGATGTGCTGAACAACGGCGCGACCGTCCAGCCGGAGGGCTCCGGCCTGGCGCCGGTCGGCACCGACCTCCTCACCGGCCCGCTCAGCGCCGGCGGCGGTCCCCGTGACCTGCCGCTGATCGGCGGCCTGCTCGGGGCGCTGCCCGGCTGAGCCGCCGGCCGTCCGTGCGAGAGCCCGGCACCCCGTCGTGAGGGGGTGCCGGGCTCTCGTGCCGTCCGGCTGCCCGTCAGAGCTGCGTCAGGCCGGCCAGGCCGGTCTCCCCGACGACGCCGGTGGTGGTGGCGGTCGCGGTGGCGGCCAGGTTCCCCACCGAGTCGGTCACCGAGATCCGCTCGTCCTCGGTGCCCAGGGTGGCCTTGGCGCCTGGCACCGCCTGGACGGCGCCGGTCACCAGCCGCGGGTCGAGCTCGCCCAGCTTGAGCCGGCCGTCGGCGAGCTGGCCGGTGCCGTCCTCGACGAGCGAGAGCGGCTTGCCGAGGCCGACCGCGGGGGTGTCGGCGTGCAGCGGCGCGGCCGGGGCGTCCAGCAGCAGCTCGCCGAGGTCGGCGCTCCGGTCGAGCAGCGGCAGCGGCAGCTCGGCCTTGGCGGTCGGGCCCACCTTGCCGATGCCGAGCGCGGGCACGACGCGGTCCGGGATCAGCGCGTCCCCCGTGGTGTGGGTGGGAGCCGGCGGCATCAGCAGCGAGGTCGGGATGGCGCCCGAGATCCGGCTGTCCAGCGGCGCCAGCGGGATGTCCACCGGCACCTGCTGGGTGGCCAGCTGGTCCTCCAGCGCCCCGACCTGCTCGGGACCGACCGGGGCGGCGGACGCCGCCCCCTGGGAGGCGAGTACGCCCGCACCGACCGCCAGCAGCATCGCGCCGGCCCGCTTGGAGAACCTCATGCTTTTCACCGTTCTGCCTGTCCGTACTGGAGATCCAATGGGGGGCGGCCGCGCGGGCGCGGCCGAAAGCAATGGGCTCAACGAGCGACCGGTGTTCCCGATGGCACCGGTTAACCGTTTCGGGTTAATAATCCGACCGGACACTCGGCGCCGCCGCGCCTCCCGGACTCTTTTCCAAAATCCCCGTAACCTTCCGAGCCGTGATTCTTTGATCTGAACGTCAGTGACCGCAGACCGGGTCTGGGCGTTGAACGCGTCGTACGCACGGAAACCGCACGGAAACCGAGTTTTTCAGAGAGGGATCTCCTCATGATCCAGAAGTCCTTCGCCGCCGCCGGCCTGGCCGCCGCCGCGCTGGCCGCCGCCGCGACGCCGGCCTCGGCCATCGCTGACTCGGACGGCGCCGCCGGGTCGTTCCAGGGCAACGGTGGCACCAACTTCACCGGCACCGTCGGCGACCACAGCCCGAACTTCCACTTCCTGGACAACGCGAACATCTGCCTGCCCGAGATCCACAACATCGCCGTCGGCGTGGCCGGCATCGCCGTGCCGATCGAGGTCCCGATCGCCAACAGCGGTGGCAAGCAGTACTGCACCCAGGGCCAGGGCACCCAGAGCCACGGCGACGCGGGCATCTCGCACCTGATCGGCTGACCCGCCCGTCCCGGCAGCGTCACCCTTCCGAACCGACCACCTTCGAATCGCTCCCCGATTCACCCCCGAGAGGAACACCGCAATGATCAAGAAGTCCCTCGCCGCCGCCGGCCTGGCCGCCGCCGCCATCGCGATGTCCGCCGGCTCGGCCGGCGCCATCGCCGACTCGGACGGCTCGGCCGTCTCGGTCCAGGGCAACGGTGGCACCAACCACACCGGCACCAACGGTGACCACAGCCCGAACTTCCACACCCTGGACAACCCGAACATCTGCCTGCCGGAGATCCACAACGTGGCGGTCGGCGTCCTCGGCCTGGCCGTGCCGATCGAGGTTCCGGTCCTCAACAGCACCCCGAAGCAGATCTGCAACGTCGGCCAGAACACCCAGTCCTCGGGCGACGCGGGTGTCTCGCACCTGATCGGCTGATCCAGCCGCACGGCGCGACGGAGGGCCCGGGGACGACTGGTCCCCGGGCCCTCCGGGCGTCCGGGCGGAAGCACACCCCACAGACCGAGCGCCCGCCCCGGGCGCTCCGGAAGAAAGGGCAGATCCATGAAGAGCACGCTGGGCAAGATCACCCTGACCGCCATCGGCGCCCTGGCGCTGGCCGGTCTCGCCGCCCCGGCGGCGTCCGCGCACGTCGGCGTGGCCGGCGGCGGCGGCTTCGTCGCCTCCGCCGACCCGGTGTTCGCGGCCGGCGGGGGTGGCGGCATCGCCCACACCTCCAACATCAAGGCCGGCGAGTTCGGCGGGGGCGCCGCGACCTCCACCGCCCTCTTCGGCGGCGGCGGGGGCTTCGCCCACATCGGCGACTGATCGCCGGCACGGACGAAGGCCGGGTCCCTCCCGTCGGAGGGGCCCGGCCTTCGCCGTGCGCGGGGTGCTGCCTCGGCATCCGCTACTTGAGCATCGCGGCGGCCTCGACGGCCCAGTAGGTGAGGATCTGCTCGGCGCCGGCCCGGCGGATCGAGGTGAGGGTCTCCAGGATGGTGCGCTCCCGCTCGATCCAGCCGTTGGCGGCGGCGGCCTCCACCATCGCGTACTCACCGGAGATCTGGTACGCGGAGACCGGCACCGGGGAGGCGTCGGCGACCTGCCGCAGGACGTCCAGGTAGAGCATCGCGGGCTTGACCATCACCATGTCGGCGCCCTCGGCGAGGTCGAGCTCCAGCTCGCGCAGCGCCTCGCGGGCGTTCGCCGGGTCCTGCTGGTAGGTCTTGCGGTCGCCCTGGAGCGAGGAGTTGACGGCCTCGCGGAACGGCCCGTACAGGGCGGAGGCGTACTTGGCGGTGTAGGCGAGGATCGCCACGCCCTGGTGCCCGGCCTCGTCCAGCGCCCGGCGGATCACGGCGATCTGGCCGTCCATCATGCCGGACGGGCCGACCATGTGGACGCCGGCCTCGGCCTGGACCACGGCCATCTCGGCGTAGCGCGTCAGGGTGGCGTCGTTGTCCACGCCGCCGTCCGCCGTCAGCACGCCGCAGTGGCCGTGGTCGGTGAACTCGTCCAGGCAGAGGTCCGACATGACCACCAGCTGGTCGCCGACCTCGGCGACCACATCACGGATCGCCTGCTGCAGGATGCCGTCCGGGTTGGTCCCCTCGGAGCCGACGGCGTCCTTCACCTCGGGCAGGCCGAACAGCATGATGCCGCCCACCCCCGCCTCGGCGGCCTCCACCGCGGCCTTCCGCAGGGTGTCCCGGGTGTGCTGGACCACGCCGGGCATCGAGGAGATCGGCTTCGGCTCGGTGATGCCCTCGCGGACGAAGGCGGGGAGGATCAGTTCCGCCGGGTGCAGCCGGGTCTCGGCGACCAGCCGGCGCACCGCCGGGGTCGAGCGGAGCCGGCGCGGGCGGACGTACGGGAATTCAGCGGACACGGCTTCTCTCTCCGAACGATGGTGCGGTGCCGGGGGCGGCGGTCGGGCCGCCCCCGGTCTCTACGTCAGCGCGCGGCCTTGCGGCGCGAGCCGGGACGGCGCTCACTGGGGCGGTAGACCGGTTCGCCCGCGGCGGTCGCGGTGTCCCGGCGCTTGGCCCCGAAGTCCGCCAGCGCCTGGGCCAGCGCGGCCGCCGACGGCGCCGGGGCCATCACGTCGACCCGCAGGCCGTGCTCCTCGGCGGTCTTGGCGGTGGCCGGGCCGATGCAGGCGATGACGGTCACGTTGTGCGGCTTGCCCGCGATGCCGACCAGGTTCCGCACGGTCGAGGACGAGGTGAACAGCACCGCGTCGAAACCGCCGCCCTTGATCGCCTCACGGGTCTCGGCCGGCGGCGGCGAGGCGCGCACCGTCCGGTACGCCGTCACGTCGTCGACCTCCCAGCCCAGCTCGACCAGGCCGGCCACCAGGGTCTCGGTGGCGATGTCGGCGCGCGGCAGCAGCACCCGGTCGATCGGGTCGAACACCGGGTCGTACGGCGGCCAGTCCTCCAGCAGCCCGGCCGCGGACTGCTCGCCGGAGGGCACCAGGTCCGGCTTCACGCCGAAGTCCACCAGCGCCTGCGCGGTGGTCTCGCCGACCGCCGCGACCTTGATCCCGGCGAACGCCCGGGCGTCCAGGCCGTACTCCTCGAACTTCTCCCGCACCGCGCGCACCGCGTTCACCGAGGTGAAGGCGATCCACTCGTAGCGGCCGGTGACCAGGCCCTTGATCGCCCGCTCCATCTGCTGCGGGGTGCGCGGCGGCTCGACCGCGATGGTCGGCACCTCCTGCGGCACCGCGCCGTACGAGCGCAGCTGCTCGGAGAGGCCGTGCGCCTGCTCCTTGGTGCGCGGCACCAGCACGTTCCAGCCGAACAGGGGCTTGGTCTCGAACCAGGAGTGCGAGGCGCGGTGGGCGACCTGCTCACCGACCACGGCTATCACCGCGGTGGCCGGGTCCACCGGGGCGGAGACCGGGGAGGGCAGCACCCGGGCGGCCTTGAGGTCCGCCGCGATGGAGGCCAGGGTCGCGGTGAAGGTGCGCTGGCGGGTGGTGGTGCCGGAGAGCGTGGCGCTCAGCGCGGAGTCCGGCTTGCGGCCGTTGGCGACCAGCGCGTTGGCGGTGGCCGGCAGCTGGCCCAGGGTGGTGCGCACCACCAGGGTCGTCTCCGGCGCGCCCAGGTCCACCGGGGAGCCGGCCAGCAGCGCCGCGGCCTCCACGAAGCGGACGTCGGTGCCGGCCGCGCCGCGCAGCGGCACGCCCGCGTAGGCGGGGACGCCGACCGACTGGGCGACGCCCGGGATCACCTCGAAGGCGATCCCGGCACCGGCGCAGCCGAGCATCTCCTCGGCCGCGCAGCCGTCCAGGCCCGGGTCGCCGTCGACGGTCCGCACCACGTGCTTGCCGGAGCGCACGGCCTCGGCGACCAGGTGGGCCAGATCGAACTCCGGGCCCTCGGCGCCCGGGGCGTGCACCTGCACACCGGACGGACAGTGGCTGCGCACGGCGGCGGCGGTCAGCGGGTCGGCGACCAGCACGTCGGCGGAGGCCAGCACCTCGACCGCGCGCAGGGTCAGCAGGCCCGGGTCGCCGGGGCCCGCGCCCAGGAAGGTGCAGCGGCCGGCGGAGGGGACCGTGCCCCCGAAGGGGCTGTCGGCCGGGAACGGGCTGTCGGTGGCGGCGGTGGGGCTCATCGGGCTCGCTCCCCCATCAGGGCGGCCGCGCCCGCGTCGAGCAGCCGGGCGGCCAGGGCGCGGCCGAGGGCCGCCGCCTGCTGCTCGGCGGTCTCGTCGAGGACGATCGGACCGTGGGCGGACATCTTCAGCAGGGTGGCGCCGTCGGGGGTGCCGACCACACCTTCCAGCCGCAGTTCGGTCTGGTGGTTCCAGCCGGCCAGCGCGGCGACCGGCGCGGAGCAGCCGGCCTCCAGAGCGGCCAGCAGGGCACGCTCGGCGGCCACCGCGACCCGGGTGGGGGCGTGGTCGAGGGCCGACAGCTCGGCGGTCAGGCCGGTGTTCGCGCTGGTGCACTCCACGGCGAGCGCGCCCTGGCCCGGGGCCGGGATCATCAGCTCGGGGTCGAGGTGCTCGGTGATCTCGGCGCTGCGGCCGAGCCGGTTCAGGCCGGCCGTGGCCAGCACGACCGCGTCCAGCTCGCCGGAGGTGACGAAGCCGATCCGGGTGTCCACGTTGCCGCGGATCGCGACCGTCTCCAGCTGGGCGCCGTTGGCCTCGGCCCAGGCGTTCAGCTGCGCCATCCGGCGCGGCGAGCCGGTGCCGATCCGGGCCGGGCGGCCGGCGCCGGCCAGCTTCTCGACCAGTTCGCCCAGCGCCAGGCCCTCGCGCGCGACCAGGGCGTCGCGGCTGTCCTCGCGCTGCGGGACGGCCGCCAGCACCAGGCCCTCGGGCTCGGCGGTCGGCAGGTCCTTGAGGGAGTGCACGGCGAAGTCGATCCGGCCCTCCAGCAGCGCGTCGCGCAGCGCCGAGACGAACACCCCGGTGCCGCCGATCTGGGCCAGCGCCTCGCGGGAGGTGTCGCCGTAGGTGGTGATCTCCACCAACTCGACGGGGCGTCCGGTGAGGCGCGTCACCTCCCGGGCGACCATGCCCGACTGGGCCATGGCGAGCGCGCTGCGCCGGGTGCCGAGCCGCAGGGGGGCCGCGGTGGCGTCCGGCGTCCGGCCGGTGAGCGGTTGACCATTCATGAGGTGATCGTCCCGGTGGTACTCGTGGGATGGCTGACGGTTCATCCGGCGCCCCCGCCCGCAGGCTGCTGGGTGCCGATCGGGGTGCCCGAAACCGCGTGCACGGCGGCCGGGTCGAGGTCGAAGAGTTCGCGCAGGGCCTCCGCGTAGGAGGCGCCGCCGGGCTCGGCGGCCAACTGCTTCACCCGCACGGTGGGCGCGTGCAACAACTTGTCCACCACCCGGCGGACGGTCTGGCCGATCTCGGCGCGGGAGCGCTCGTCCAGTCCGGGCAGCCGGGAGTCCAGGCGGCCCAGCTCGGCGGCGACCACCTCGGAGGCCATCGCGCGCAGCGCCACCACGGTGGGGGCGATCCGCGCGGCCCGCTGGGCGGCGCCGAAGGCGGTGACCTCCTCGGAGACGATGCCGGAGACGGCGTCGACGTCGCCCGCGCCGGGGGTGGCGGCGTGGGCGTGCGAGAGGCTCTCCAGGTCGACCAGCAGCGCGCCGGGCAGCTCGTGCACGGCCTGGTCGACGTCGCGCGGCATGGCGAGGTCGAGCAGGGCGAGCGGGGTCGCTCCGGCACGTGCCGCGACCGCGGCGGCGACGTCGTCGGCCTTGATCACCACGCCGGCCGCGCCGGTGCAGGAGATCACCAGGTCGACGTCGGCCAGCGCCTCGGGCACCTTGGCCAGCTCCAGCGTGCGGGCGACGTCCGCGCCGAGGATCTCGACCAGCCGCTCGGCGCGGGCCGGCGTCCGGTTGGCGATCAGCAGGTCGGTCACGCCGGAGCGGACCAGGGTGGCGGCGGCCAGCGAGCTCATCGAGCCCGCGCCGACCACCAGCGCCCGCTTGCCCGCGATCTCGCCCGCGCCGGCCGCGACCTGCTCCAGGCCGAAGGTCACCAGCGACTGGCCGGCCTTGTCGATGCCGGTCTCGCTGTGCGCCCGCTTGCCGACCCGCAGCGCCTGCTGGAACAGCTCGTTCAGGCCGCGCCCGGCGGTGTGCTCCTCCTGGGCCTTGGCCAGGGCGTCGCGCAGCTGGCCGAGGATCTGGCCCTCGCCGACCACCATCGAGTCGAGGCCGCAGGCCACCGAGAAGAGGTGGTGGACGGCGCGGTCCTCGTAGTGGACGTAGAGGTGCGAGGTCAGCTCCTCCAGGTCCACCCCGCTGTGGTGGGCCAGCAGCAGCGACAGCTCGGCGACGCCGGCGTGGAACTTGTCCACGTCGGCGTACAGCTCGATCCGGTTGCAGGTGTTCAGCAGCGCGGCCTCGGCGACGGTCGCGGACGCGGCCGCGTCGTGCAGCAGCCGCGTCGGCACCCCACCGGTCAGCGCGGCGCGCTCCAGCACGCCGACCGGGGCCGTGCGATGGCTCAGCCCTACGACGAGAAGACTCACGCCCGCTCCCTGGTCCCACGAATCTCGGTGCTCATGCCGGCATCACCGCGGACAGCTCGCCCTCGCCGGCCTTGCCGGGCTTGCCCTTCGCCGCCGGGTCCGCGTCCTCGGCGGCCGCGCGCGTCTTGCCGCTGCCCCCGGCCGCCCGGCGGAGCTTGGCGGCGGCGGCGCGCACCGGGCCGGGGGCCCGGTCGAGCACGGACTCGGTGCGGTCCGGCTCGTCGCCGGCCTTGCGCTGCTCGTGGAAGGCGAGGATCTGCAGCTCGATGGAGAGGTCCACCTTGCGCACGTCCACGCCGTCCGGGACGGACAGCACGGTCGGGGCGAAGTTCAGGATGCTGGTGACGCCGGCCTCGACCAGCCGGTCGCAGACCTGCTGGGCCGCGCCGGGCGGGGTGGTGATGACGCCGATCGAGACGTGCTGGCTCTCCACGATGGACTCCAGTTCGTCCATGTGGCGCACGGGCAGGCCGGCCGCGCTGCTGCCGACCACGGCCGGGTCGGCGTCGAGCAGGGCGGCGACCCGGAAGCCGCGGGAGGCGAAGCCGCCGTAGTTGGCGAGCGCGTGGCCGAGGTTGCCGATGCCGACGATGACGACCGGCCAGTCCTGGGTCAGGCCCAGCTCGCGGGAGATCTGGTAGACCAGGTACTCGACGTCGTAGCCGACGCCGCGGGTGCCGTAGGAGCCCAGGTAGGAGAAGTCCTTGCGGAGCTTGGCGGAGTTCACGCCGGCCGCGGCGGCCAGTTCCTCGGAGGAGACGGTCGGCACCGAGCGCTCGGAGAGCGCGGTGAGCGCGCGCAGGTAGAGGGGCAGCCGGGCGACCGTCGCCTCGGGGATCCCCCGGGCACGCGAAGATCGGCGCGCGGCGCCCGGGTCGGGCGTCTGCGAACTGCTCTGTGGTGATCGGCCGACGGCCACGGCGCTCCTGTGGGTGAAGCTGGGCTTTGGCAGCCAGGCTATGCGTTTGTGAACGTGTGCACAAAGATGGTGTCCGATTTGTCCCTGCACAGTGACGCGCATCACGCCGTCGACCCCATAGCACCGGCCGCTTTCCGGGCCGTCGCCGGGGGCGGTGCAGCGGGTGGCCGGGGACCGTACGGAAGGCGCTCCGGCAGGTCACGCGGGGCGGGGAGGGGAACCGGACGGGCGAGGTCGCGCAGCACCAGCGGGACCGGCTCGCCGGACGGCCGGGAACGCGCCCGGCCCAGCCGCGGCCACGGCACCCGGGCCGCCTCCCGCAGCGGCTCCGCCCAGTCCCCCGGCGGGCAGGACGGCGCGTCCAGGCAGTGCCGCAGCAGGTCGGCGGTGGCACGGGCGTCGCCCAGCGCGGTGTGCGCCGCGAACCCGCCGAGGCCGGCCGCCTCCACGCAGGCCGCCAGGCCGAAGCCGCGGGCCTCCGGCAGGTGGGCACGGGCCAGCCGCATGGTGCAGAGCAGCGGCACCGGCGGCAGCGGCACGCCGATCCGGGCGAACTCGCGATCCAGGAACGCGTGGTCGCAGGTGACGTGATGGCCGACCAGCACCCGGCCGGTCAGCAGCTCCAGCAGCCTCGGCGCGATCTCGCGGAAGCGCGGGGCGCCCTCGACGTCCTGCTGCTCGATCCGGTGCACATGGGTCGGGCCGACCGGGCCGAGCGGGTCCAGCAGGGTGCAGAACTCGCCCTCCGGGCGGAGCCGCTCGTCCAGCAGCACCACGGCGACCTCGACCACCCGGTGCCGCCAGGGGCTGCGGCCGGTCGCCTCCACGTCCACCACGGCGAAGCCCGCGCGGGCGGCCGGCGACGGCTCGGGAAGCATGGCGGCACTCCTCGCGTGCTCAGCCCCCCTTGGGCGCAAACGAGTTCGATCGTAAGCCGACCGACGGGAGGCGCCCCAAGCCGAGCGCGCCGAATCTTCGCAACGATTCGGCGAACCGCCCCCGCCGTCCGGCGGGGGTCGGGCGCGCCACCGGCGGGGCCGGGGGCGGGTGCGGGGCGGCGCCTCCGGCGGTGGCCGGGGCGACGGCCGAGGGCGGCCGGTGGGGGTCAGGCGCCGAGGGCGGTGCGCAGGCGCTTCTCGTCCACGCGCCAGAAGTCGTGCTGGCGGCCGTCGACCAGGGTGACCGGGATCTGCTCCCAGTAGCGCCGGTAGAGCTCCTCGTCCTGGGTGATGTCCTTCTCCTCGAAGGACGCGCCCAGCTCGGCCGTGACCCGGACGATCACCTCCCGGGCGTCGTCGCACAGGTGGCAGCCGGGCTTGGCCACCAGGGTCACCGTCCGGTCGGCGGGCTTCGGCCCCGGGTTCTTGTCACGTCGCAGCAGTGGGCTCACCCCGCCATTGTGCGACGCCCCTACAAACGGGCCGGACACGACCGGCCTTCCCCCCGTTCACCCGGCGGGCACGCCGCCGTCACGGCCGCCGCACAGGTGGCTGGCTATGCTCGATGACATGGCCGTGCTCCGAAGGCTCACCCAGGCAAGGCGTTCCACCAGCTCGCGGACCGCCCTGGCGGGCGAGGCCGCGGCCGAGGCGGCGGAGGCCGCGCTGCGGGCCGCGCCGGAGCCGCCCGCCGACGAGGACCGGCCCGGCGAGGCCCAGTCCGAGGAGGCCCAGCCGGCCAAGCGCGGCAAGGCGCCCAAGGCCCCCGAGGGCAACCACACGCCCGAGCCGGACGACCCGCGCGCCGCCGCGTTCTTCGACTGCGACAACACCATCCTGCGCGGCGCCGCGATCTTCTACCTCGGCGTCGGCCTCTACCGGCGCGGTTTCCTCAGCCGCCGGGACATCGCCCGGTTCGCCTGGCAGCAGGCCTGGTTCCGGCTGCACGGCGCCGAGGACCCGGAGCACATGGCGGACGCCAAGCACACCGCGCTCGGCGTGGTGGCCGGCAAGCGGACGGCCGACCTGGAGGCGCTCTGCGAGGAGGTCTTCGAGGACGTCATCGCCGACAAGGTGTGGCCGGGCACCCGCGCGCTGGTGCAGATGCACCTGGACGCCGGGCAGCGGGTCTGGCTGGTCACCGCCGCGCCGGTGGAGGTGGCCCGGATCATCGCGGCCCGGCTCGGCATGACCGGCGCGCTCGGCACGGTGGCCGAGGCGCGCGACGGCGCGTACACCGGCCGGCTGGTCGGCGACCTGCTGCACGGCCCGGCCAAGGCGGCCGCCGTGCGCTCGCTGGCCCGGCGCGAGCGGCTCGACCTGGACCGGTGCGCCGCCTACAGCGACTCGGCCAACGACATCCCGATGCTCTCGCTGGTCGGCCACCCGTACGTGGTGAACCCGGACGGCGCGCTGCGGCGGCACGCCCGGGCGCAGGGCTGGCGGGTCCGGGACTTCCGGACCGGCCGGAAAGCGGCCCGGGTGGGCCTGCCGGCGGCCGCCGCGCTCGGCGTGGTGGCGGGCGCCGCGGCGGCCGGGGTGGCGCTGCACCGCCGGCACCGGGCCTGACCCGCCGGCACCGGGCCTGACCCGCCACGCCCGGACGGTCGCCCCTCGCCGGGGTGAGCGCGGTCAATCCGCACGCTGACCAGGCCGCTCGTACGGGCGAACTCCCGCGTGCCGCGGGGCCGTCCGGGCCCGCTGACCGAACCCGACACCCGGTGACCGGATCTGATTGTTCGCCGGTTCGCGAAACTCGGGGATTATCCGACCCTCAGGCCGGGAAACCGCCCGCGCTACCGCCGAATTGGTCACCTGGCGCATCCGTTCTGTCACGTTGAGCCAAGCCATCGCCGACATGTTCGGTCAATGTCAGCCGGATATGCACCCCATGCGGATCCCAAACGACCACTTCGACCACACGGTGTAGCTGTCATTGCACAAAGCGTTATTCTCTCCTGGATGCACGTCACCCACCCGCCCCAGGCACGACCGGGCGGGACGGACGTGCTCTCCGCGCAGGCGGAGGTGATCCGTCCACAGTTCTGCCTCTGGGAGTCCCGTGTACCCACCCGTCCGGAACGACGCGCCTGCACCCTCCCGCCCGTCGTCCGCGCCCCTGCGCTCCCGCACCAGCCTCCGCGGCCGCACCGTCCCGCCCCGGCAGATCTCCACCGGCCTGGACCTGCTGCGCAGCCTGCTTCGCAGCCAGCTCGCCGCCACCCCCCAACTGGTGCCCGCCGGAGCCCCGTTCGTCCCCGCGCCCGCCGCCGGCGGCCCGCTGCTGCGCACCACCGCCGCCGGATCGGCCGGCGCCGGCGCGCGCGGCCGCACCGGCGCCGCCGGAGGCCGCAGCCGCGCCCGCACCACCACCGGCCCCGGCTACGAGACCGAGCACAACCCGGTCATGGAGCTGGTCGAGCGGGCCCAGGCCGGCGAGAGCGAGGCCTTCGGCCGGCTCTACGACCACTACGCGGACACCGTCTACCGCTACATCTACTACCGGGTCGGCAGCCGGGCCACCGCCGAGGACCTCACCAGCGAGACCTTCCTGCGCGCGCTGCGCCGGATCGGCACGTTCACCTGGCAGGGCCGGGACTTCGGCGCCTGGCTGGTGACCATCGCCCGCAACCTGGTCGCCGACCACTTCAAGTCCAGCCGCTTCCGGCTGGAGGTCACCACCGGCGAGATGCTCGACTCCAACGAGTGCGAGCGCAGCCCCGAGGAGTCGGTGCTGGAGTCGCTCTCCAACGCCGCCCTGCTGGAGGCCGTGCGCCGGCTGAACCCGCAGCAGCAGGAGTGCGTCACCCTCCGCTTCCTGCAGGGGCTCTCGGTCGCCGAGACCGCCCGGATCATGGGCAAGAACGAGGGTGCCATCAAGACCCTCCAGTACCGCGCCGTGCGCACCCTGGCCCGCCTGCTCCCGCCCGACGCGCGATGAGCCGGCGCGCGACGAGCCGGCAGCGCTCCGGGGAGGGCTCCGGGGAAGCGGCGGGAGAGATAGGAAGCGGGCCGTCACCTTCCGGGGCGGCCCGACACATCCGGGTGAACGGTCGGTCCGATGATCAGCCGCGCGTAACCGACCGCCCGCACCGCTCGTTGGCCAGCGTGCAAGCCCCCACCAGGCGTACGGTCAAGTCGAATTGCGACCTCTCACCCGATGGAGTGGCTTTGGCTTGCCGGGGCAACCGTCCGGCAGGCCGGGGTGTCGACAACGACGAAGGGAGGTGTGGCCCGTGACGGCAAACGTGCTGGAGCACCGGCGGGCGAAGGCCTTCGCCGAGGCGCTGGAGGCCCACCAGGCGGAGCAACGCGCTGCCGATGGTGACGGAACGGCCAACACCGCTGGCGGGCACGCCGGTTCGGCCGCGATGGCGGAACTCATCGACACGGTCGGCGCGCTCCGCGCGCTGCCCGCCCCGGAACTCGGCGACGAGGTCCGGACCGTCCAACGCGCCCAGCTGATGGCCGCGTTCGAGCAGGCCCTGGCGGGCGGCCCGGGCGCCACCGTGCCGCGGCAGCGCCGCCACCGGGCCATCCGCACCGCGCCACGCGGACGCTGGAGCCGCCGGTTCGCGATCGGCGGGCTGGTCGCCGGCCTCGCCGTCGGCAGCTTCGCCGGCGCTGCGGCCGCCAGCGGCAACGCCCTTCCCGGCGACCCGCTGTACGGCATGAAGCGCGGACTGGAGGGGCTGCGGCTCAACCTCGCGAACTCCGACAGCGAACGCGGCGAACTGCTCCTGGACAACGCGGCCACCCGCCTCGGCGAGGTGCGGTCCCTGGTCGGCCGGACCGACTCCGGCGGCGCGCTCAGCCCGGGCACCGTCGAGCAGGTCCGCAGGGCCCTCGACGCCATGCACGCCGACGCCCTCAGGGGGCGCGACCTGCTGCGCGCGATCTACCGCACCAACGGCTCGCTCGACCCGATGCGCACCCTGGCCGGCTTCGCCCAGGACGAGGACGGCACCTGGGCCGAGCTCCAGTCCCGGCTCCCGGTCCAGCTCACCTCCCAGGCCCACCTGGTGGACCAGCTCTTCGACGACATAAGCCAGGACGTCGCGCCCCTGCGTCTGGTCCAGCAGCCCGCCCCGAGCGGTGCGCCGGCCGGCGGCGGGGCGGGCGGCGGCACCCACGGTCCGGGCGCCGGCGGCTCGGGCGCGCCGTCGGCCGGGACGGCGCCCGGCGGCAACCCGGCGGGCGGGGAGACGCCCGCCCAGGGCGGCGCCACCGGCGGTCCGGCGGCCGGCGTGGTCGGCGGCCGGCCGGGCGTCGCCCCGCAGGTCCCGCCCCAGGGCGGTGTCCCCGCCGCTCCGGCGGCCCCCGCGGCGCCGCTGCTCCCGCTGCCGAGCGGCCCGGCCAATGTCGTCCCGGACCAGGTCGGCGGGCTGGTGGACGACCTCACCAGCGGGCTCACCGGCGCCAGGCCCTCGCCCAGCGCCGACGCCCCGGCCCCGGCGCCCGCGCCGGACCAGCCCCCGGCTCCGCCGAGCGAGGCTCCGCCGAGCGCCGGCGGAAGTGCCGCCCAGCAGGGCGTCGAGGTGCCCCCGCTGATCCCGGGCCTGCTGCCCGGGCTGCGGATCCTCGGCGGCTGACCGGGCCCGGACGGACCGGAGAACGGAGCGGGCCCCGGCGGACACCTCGTCCGCCGGGGCCCGCCCGTTCCGCTCCGTCAGAAGAAGACCGACCGCCGCTGCACCAGCAGCTGGTAGAGCGTGTGCTGGATGGTCTCCCGCACCTCGTCGGCCAGGTCGAAGACCAGCACCGGATCGTCCGCCGCCTCCGCCGGGTGCCGGTCGGTGGCGATCGGCTCGCCGAACTCGATGATCCACTTGGTCGGCAGCGGCACCGCCCCGAGCGGCCCCAGCCACGGGAAGGTCGGCGTGATCGGCACGTACGGCAGGCCCAGCAGCCGGGCCAGCGTCCGGAAGTTCCCGATCATCGGATAGGTCTCCTCGGCCCCGACGATCGAGCACGGCACGATCGGCACCCGCGCCCGCAGCGCCGAGGAGACGAACCCGCCCCGGCCGAACCGCTGCAGCTTGTACCGCTCGGCGAACGGCTTGCCGATCCCCTTGAAGCCCTCCGGCCAGACGCCGACCAGCTCGCCGCGCTCCAGCAGCGCCTGGGCGTCCTCGTTGCAGGCCAGGGTGTGCCCGGCCTTGCGGGCCAGCTCGTTGACGCCCGGCAGCACGAACACCAGGTCGGCGGCGAGCATCCGCAGGTGCCGGCGGCTCGGGTGGTGGTCGTGTATCACCACCTGGGTCATCAGGGCGTCCAGCGGGATCGTCCCGGAGTGGTTGGCCACGATCAGCGCGCCGCCCTCGGCCGGGATGTTCTCGATCCCGCGCACCTCCACCCGGAAGTACTTCTCCGCCAGCGGCCGCAGCAGCCCGAGCAGCACCTCCTCGGTGAGCTCCCGGTCGAAGCCGAACTCGTCGACCTCGTAGTCGCCGGTGATCCGGCGGCGCAGGAAGGCCAGGCCGTCGGCGGCCCGGTCCTCCCAGCCCTTGCCGAACGCCCGGGTCGCGGCCGCGCCGAGCCGCCCGGCCAGCGCGCCGCCGACGGCGTCGGCGACCCGGTCGGCCAGGCCGGCACCGGCGGCCGGCGGCTCGGTCCAGCTGGGCGCGGACTCGATCGGGATGACCTTCGCCTCGCCCGGCGCGTTCTCGGCGGCGGCACTCATGCGGGTTCAGCTCCTGGGTGGGTGCGGGCGGGCGGTGGCGGTGCCGGACCCGGCCAGCAGCGCGGCCAGGCCGTCGGTGACGGCGGTCAGCCGCCGCGGGGGCAGCAGGCCGGGCGACTGCGCGGCGGCGAAGTCCGCGAAGGCCTCCGGGGTGGTGAACGCCGGGCGGTAGCCGAACGCCTCGCGCAGCCGCCCGGTGTCCACCACCCGGCCGTGGGTCAGCAGCCGCAGCTGCTCCGGCGAGACGTCGACCAGCCGGGTCTGCCGGGCCAGCCCGGCCATCCAGCTGACGGCGGGCAGCAGCAGCGGCAGGGTCGGCCGGCCCAGCCGGCGGGCGCACTGGGAGAGCAGCAGCACGCCCTCCCCCGCGACGTTGAAGGTGCCGGTGTTCACGGTGTCCGGCGCGGCCGGGAAGGAGGCCCGGCAGAGCACCTCGACGACGTCGTCCTCGTGCGCGAACTGCAGCCGGGGGTCGTAGCCGAGGACGGTCGGCAGCACCGGCAGCGCGAAGTAGTCGCTGAGCGGGGTGTCCGCGCCCGGGCCGACGATGTTGGCGAACCGCAGCACGGTGACCGCGACGTCCGGACGGCGCCGGGCGAAGCCGCGGACGTAGCCCTCCACCTCGACGGCGTCCTTGGCGAAGCCGCCGCCCGGCAGGACCTTCGGCTGGGTCCGCTCGGTGAACACCGCCGGGTCGCGCGGCGCCGAGCCGTAGACACCGGTGGTCGACTTCACCACCAGCCGCCGCACCCCCGGCGCCTTCTGGCAGGCGCCGAGCAGCTGCATGGTGCCGATCACATTGGACTCCTTCACCGCGGAGCGGTGGGTGGAGCCCAGGCCGGTGGCGCTGACCGCGAGGTGGACGACCGTGTCGACGCCGTGCTCGGCGATCACCCGCGCCACGGCGGGGCGGCGCAGGTCGAGCGGGTGGAAGCGGTACGGCGCGGCGGGCCCGTCCGGCTCCGCGAGCGCCCGCAGCTCCGGGCGCGGCGGCTGCACGTCCACGCCGACCACCAGGTCCACCCCGGGCCGGCGGCGCAGCTCGGCGGCGAAGCGGGCGCCGAGGTGGCGGGCCACGCCGGTGACGAGCACGACCGTTCCCACAGCGCTGCACCCCATTCCTCGGCCCGGGAGGCCCTGCGTGCACCGTACCGCGCCGCCGCGACGGGCCGGGAAACGACACCGCCCGCCCAGGCCGTGAGGCCGGGGCGGGCGGTGCGAAGCGCCGGGCGCGCGAGGCGCGGCCGGGGGCGCTTACTTCTTGTTGCGACGCTGAACGCGGGTCCTCTTCAGAAGCTTGCGGTGCTTCTTCTTGGCCATACGCTTGCGACGCTTCTTGATGACAGAGCCCACGGAACAACCCTCGCTCACTGAGACTCTCGCCCGTGAGAGACGGAGTCCATACGACTGACGGAGGGCCCAGCCTACCCGTCACTCGCCCAGGGCCGTAATCGCGCTCCCCGAGGTGGGCGAACTCAAGGCGAATCCGGGGCGAACGGATACGGGGTCCACCTTGGTGGACCCCGTACCGGACCGGCCTGCCTACGCGCTCTCGAGCCGCACGTAGGACTCCTTGAGGTACTCGTGCACTGCCTGCTGGGGCACCCGGAACGAGCGGCCGACCCGGATGGCGGGCAGCTCACCGCTGTGCACCAACCGGTAGACCGTCATCTTGGAGACCCGCATGACCGCGGCCACCTCGGCCACGGTCAGGAAGACGACGTCCTGCAAGGGGCGTTCGCCGGAACTCATGACCATCACCCGACCCTTACCCGTGTGCAAGGCACCGGCTTCCCCTCCGGTGACTCCACCGGCACACGTGTATCCCCAGAGTAGTTATGGGTGGTACCAGTGGGAAGAGGGAGAAGCGCAGTCCTCGTACGGTGAGGGATAAGCCTGTTGCAGTACGTAGCCGATCGGCGGTCTGCACTAGTCGGCGTGCGCACGGAACGCGACCGGGCACCAGGTCTCCACAAACGGGGGCACCGGTTCGGCCGCCCGGGTCAGGGCATCAGGCCGTGGTGCGGCAGGACGGCGCGGCGGGTGGCCAGGATCGCCTGGTCGAGGCGGTCCGCCGGATCGTATCCCGCCTCGAAGTCGCGCCAGACCGGACGGGCGCCGTCGGTCATCCGCAGCGGGGCCGGGCGGCGGGTGCGCCGGTAGACCTCGGCGCGCCAGGACTCCGGGGTCTCGGTGGCCGGGTCGACGGGGCGGCCGGCCGCGGTGGCGACCAGGTGGGTCCAGGTCCGCGGGACCACGTCGACGACGGCGTAGCCGCCCCCGCCGAGGGCGAGCCAGCGGCCGTCGGCGTGCTCGTGGGCCAGCGCGTGCAGCTCCTGGGCGATGGCCCGCTGGGCGTCCACGGTGACGGCGAGGTGGGCCAGCGGGTCCTCCAGATGGGTGTCGGCGCCGTGCTGGGTGACCAGGAACTGCGGGCGGAAGGCGGCGAGCAGCTCGGGCACCAGGGCGTGGAAGGCGCGCAGCCAGCCGGTGTCGCCGGTGCCGGCGGGCAGCGGGAGGTTGACGGCGGAACCGACGGCGCCGGGGCCGCCGGTCTCGGTGGCCCAGCCGGTCTGCGGGAAGAGGGTCGCGGGGTGCTCGTGCAGGGAGACGGTGAGCACCCGGGGGTCGTCCCAGAAGGTCTGCTGGACGCCGTCGCCGTGGTGGACGTCGACGTCGACGTAGGCGACCCGCTCGGCGCCGAGTTCGAGCAGCCGGGCGATGGCGAGGGCCGGGTCGTTGTAGACGCAGAAGCCGGAGGCGCGGTCCGGCATGGCGTGGTGCAGCCCGCCGGAGAAGTTGACGGCGTGCGGGGTCTCGCCGCGCCAGACCGCCTCGGCGGCGGCGACGGACTGGCCGGCGATCAGCGCGGAGGCGGAGTGGACGGCGGGGAAGGACCAGTTGTCGTCGGTGCCGAGGCCGTGCCGCGGGTCCTGGTGCTCGGGGTGGGCGGCGGCGTACTTGACCGCCTCGACGTACTCCGCGGTGTGCACCAGGCGGAGGGTGGACTCGCCGGCGGGCGGCGCGGCGCGGACGGTGACCCCCGGGCCGGCGGCGAGGCCGAGGTCCTCCACCAGGCGCATGGTGAGCGCCAGCCGGGTCGGGTCCATCGGGTGGCCCGGACCGAAGTCGTAGGCGGTGACCTCCTCGTCCCAGAAGAGGTGCAGGCCGCAGGAGGTGTCACGCTCGGCTTCGGGCATGGCCTCCACCGTAGTGGGTGGGGACGGCCCGGCCCGGCAACGGGTCCTTGAACGCTGGTTGTACGGACGTCAGCCCCGTGCGGGTCCGGCGGCGGGCCCGGCCGCCGGGGCCGGGGCGACGGGGGCCGGGACGGCGGCGCGGCCGGGGCGGCGGCCGGCGATCCGGCAGCCCAGGCAGTCCGGGTGACCGCGCCGGCCGGCCGGGTCCGGGGTGCGCCAGTGGCGCAGGCCGGGCGGGCGGGGGCCGGTGGCCTTGCCCCGTCCGGCCAGGTGGAGCAGCCAGGCAGCGACCGCCCCGAGGGCGGTCAGCGCCGCGCCGGCCCACAGCCCGGGCGCGGAGCCGGCGATGAGGGCCGCGCCCGTGACGGCCGAGCCGAGGGTGGCCACGGCGGTGCCGGTCCAGCCGGCCACCGTGTGGCCCATGTCGTGATCACCGTGTGCGCCCATGTCTCCTCGTTTGGTGTGATGGACGGGTTCGCCCGGGCTCCCCCGCCCGCGCGACGACCGGTCGATCGATCGGACCGACCGAGCGATCGACCGATCGACCGATGTTTTATCTCACGAGATAAGTAACTTAGATGCTAAGGAGATATTCCGTGGAGGGCAAGCCTCGCCCGGACGCGACGGCCGAACAGGCGCTCTACGCGATGGACCGGATGATCGCGCTCGCGCAGTTCGGCCAGCAGGACATCGCGGCGCGGCTCGGTCTGAACGTCACCGACCTCACCTGCCTCGGCTTCCTGATCGAGGCGGCCATGGCCGAGGAGTCCCTGGCCGCCGGAGACCTCGCCGAACGCGCCCAGCTGACCACCGGCGCCGTGACCGGTGTGCTCAACCGGCTGGAGAAGGCCGGGTACGCCCGGCGGCAGGCCGACCCGGGCGACCGCCGCCGGGTGCGGGTGGTGCTGGAGGCCGACGCGCAGGCCCGGATCCTGGAGGTCTACGGCCCGTTCTACGAACGGATCGACCGCCTCTTCGCCGACTACACCCCGGACGAGATCGCCGTCCTCGCGGACTGGTTCACCCGCGCCAAGGAGATCCTGGGCGAGTCGCTGGCCGAGGTCCGCGAGGCGACGCCGTAGCCACCGGGGCGGACGCCGCCGGGGCCGGGGCGAAGCGGTCGGCGAGCGGCAGCACGGCCAGCACCAGCAGCATCGGCGCGAGCAGCGCCCAGCGGTACGAACTCGCGTCCGCCAGCGCCCCCACCAGCGGCGAACCGACCAGGAAGCCCACGTAGTTGAAGAGGTTGAGCCGGGCCACGGCGGCGTCCGAGTCCGCCGGGAAGAGCCGCCCGCCGGCCGCGAAGACCTGCGGGATGATCGCGCAGATCCCGAGGCCGAGCACGGTGAACCCGGCGATCCCGGCCCAGGCGCCCGGTGCGGCGGCGGCCACCGCGAAGCCGAACGCGGACAGCGCGGCGCCGCCCCGCACCACCGGGACGGCGCCCCAGCGCTGCACCGCGCGGTCGCCGAGCGCCCGGCCGAGCAGCATCGCCACCATGTAGCCGAGGTAGGAGAGCTTGGCGACGTCCTCGGGGCTGCCCAGGCCGTCGGTCAGGTACTTGACGCTGTAGTTGGAGACCGAGGCGTCGGCGATGTACGCGAAGGCCATCGCCAGGCAGAGCGGCAGCAGCGGGCGCCAGGGCACCGACCGGGCGGCGGCCTCGGCGGCCTCCCTGACGGCGTCGCCGAGTTCGGCGGGCCCGGCGAACCACCGGCCGGCCAGCAGCGCGAGCGGGGCGATCACCGCGGCCGCCGTCCCGAACAGCACCGGCAGCCCCAGGTCGTAGTGCGCGCCGAGGCCGGCGACCGCCGCGCCGAGGATGCCGCCGAGGCTGAACGCGGCGTGGAAGCCGAGCATCACGGAGCGGCCGTAGCGGTGCTGGAGGCCGACCCCGAGCATGTTCATACTCGCGTCGAGCGCGCCGACCAGCAGCCCGAAGGCGCCCAGCGCGAGCGCCAGTTGCCAGAGCGCGTCGCCGAGCCCGGCGGCGGCCAGGGTGGCGCAGACGGCCGGCTGGACCACCCGCAGCACGGCCCGCGCGCCGGCCCGGCGGACCAGCCGCTCGGAGGCGATCGACCCCGCCCCGGCCAGCACCGGCACCGCGGCCAGGAAGAGCGGCAGCAGCGCGTCGCTCAGCCCGTACCGGTCCTGGAGCTCCGGGATGCAGGTGACCAGCAGGGCGAAGGTGACGCCCTGGAGCAGGAAGCCGACCGCCAGCGCCGCCCGGCCGACCCGGAGCCCGGGCGTGATCACCGGCCCCCCGGAGCCCTCGGCACGGTCGGCGTTCTCGGCACCCTCGGTACGCACATGCACCTCGCTACTGGCCGGTACGGCGGTCGGTGGCGAGAGCGTAGGCGCAGTCGGCCGTTTTCGGGAGGGGGTGCGCGTGTGAGACACCGCGGCGGCGGTTCGCGGCCGACCTGCGACGCCGTCCCCCCGCCGTCTCAGAACGGATCGTGGGACGCGCTTGAGACGCCCCGGCCCTTGGCCGTCGGCATGCGGACCAGCAGAGTCGTCGCCGGGTCCGGCACCGTGCCGGGCCCGCCGAGCGTGTGCCGCTCCCGGCACACGTTCCCAGGGAGGGAACCCATCATGCGCAAGATCATCACCGGCCTGGCCGTCGCCGGTCTCATCCTCGCGGGCGGCGTCTCCACCGCGACCACCGCGTCCGCCGCGGGCGCCGGCCAGCCCTGCTCGGGGTACAGCACCGCCGAGCCGCTGCTGCGGGCGGGCGCCACCGGCGACGCGGTGAAGGAACTGCAGTGCGAGCTGAACCGCGCGATCACCCCCAGCTCCGGCTACTACCTCACGGTCGACGGCGTGTTCGGCCAGGCCACCCTGCGCGCCGTCTACCGCTTCCAGGGGTGTGTGGGCCTCCAGGTCGACGGCGAGGTCGGCCCGCAGACCTGGTCGAAGCTGGACTACTGGAGCCTCCAGTCCAGCTACGCCTGCTGATCCGCGGAGCGGCAGTGGGGGCGGGGCACCGGCCGGTGCCCCGCCCCCCCGGGGGGCCCTCGTGTTCAGCCGAGCAGGGCGGGCACCTCGGCGAGGTCGGCGATCAGGCCGGTGGCGCCGGCCGCGGTCAGCTTCGCCGGGTCGGTCAGCGCGGTGTAGCCGTAGACGTCCATGCCGGCCGCGCGGGCGGCGAGCACCCCGTTGGGGCTGTCCTCCAGCACCAGGCAGGCCGCCGGGTCGACGCCGAGGGTGCGGGCCGCGTGCAGGAAGAGGTCCGGCGCGGGCTTGCCCACACCGACGTCCTGGGCGCTGAAGATCCGCTCCTCGGCGAGGTGGCCGCGCAGGCCGGTGGCGTCCAGCGCGGCGCGGATCCAGCTGTGGTGGGCGGAGGAGGCCAGGCAGTACGGCACGGCGCGCCGCTGGAGCTCCTTCAGCAGCGCGTCCGCGCCGCGGACGGCGGTCAGGTCGGTGGTGAAGGCGTCGAAGACCCGGCCGTGGAAGTCGTCGTCGAAGCCCTCCGGGAGCCTTGCGCCGTCGTAGCGCTCGGCGATCACGTCGTGCACCCGGTGGGCGGCGGTCCCCATGAAGTCCCGGTAGGAGTCCTCGATCGTGGTCGGGTAGCCCAGTTCGGTCAGGTACTCGGCCAGCAGCCGGTTGGAGAGCGGTTCGCTGTCCACCAGGACGCCGTCGTTGTCGAAGATCACCAGCTCATAGGTCATGCGTTCGACCCTATCGGCCCGGCCGCAGCGGTCACTTGCCGCCGGAGGCCAGCTCCCGGGAGCGGTCCCGGGCCGCCTCCAGGGCGCCCAGCAGGGCCGCCCGGACGCCGTGGTTCTCCAGCTCGCGGATGGCCGCGATGGTGGTGCCGGCCGGCGAGGTGACCGCCTCGCGCAGCTTCACCGGGTGCTCGCCGGAGTCCCGCAGCATGACCGAGGCGCCGATCGCCGACTGCACGATGAGGTCGTGCGCCACCTGCCGGGGCAGGCCGAGCAGGATGCCCGCGTCGGTCATCGCCTCGACCAGGAAGTAGAAGTACGCCGGGCCGGAGCCGGAGAGCGCGGTCGCCGCGTCCTGCTGGGACTCGGGCAGCCGCAGCGCCTTGCCGACCGAGCGGAAGATCTCCTCCGCCCGCTCCAGGTGCGCCTCGGTGGCGTGCGAGCCGCCGGAGATGACGCTCATGCCCTCGTCGACCAGGACGGGCGTGTTCGGCATCACCCGGACCACCGGGGTGCCGGCCGCCAGCCGGGCCTCGAACCAGGCGGTGGGGATGCCGGCCGCCGCCGAGATCACCAGCCGGTCCGGCGCGACGTGCGGCGCCAGCTCGTCCAGCAGGGTGCCCATGTCCTGCGGCTTCACCGCGAGGATCAGGGTGTCGGCGAGCTTGGCGGCCTCGGTGTTGCCCACCACGCCGACCCCGTACCGGGAGGCCAGCTCGGCGGCCCGCTCCGGACGGCGGGCGGTCACCAGGACGTCCCCCGGGTCCTTGCCGGCCCGCAGCAGACCGGAGAGCAGGGCCTCCCCGATCTTGCCCGTGCCGAGGAAGGCGATCTTCTGTCCGTGCGCCGCGCTGCTGGTCATGGCCGCTCCTTGCCTCCGGTACCGCGTTCCGGCACCGCGGCCATCCTCGCACCGCGCACCCGCCACCGGCGGCAGCGTCCACTCTGCGGGCACGGTCGCTGCGCGGCCCCCGGGGTCCGTCGTCAAGCCCCCGTCGTCCGCCGGAGGGCGGGCCGGGCGGCGTCCAGGCGCGTGCATCGCACGGCGGAGGTGGGGTACCTCCCGGCCGAAGGCTGGGGGAGCGCCGCCCGGCAGGCGGGGGTTCGAAGACGGCCCCCTAGGGCGAAACTCCGGGTTCTCCCCTATGGCCCGGGGGTGGAGGCGGGCGCACCGTGGAGTCATGGCACACGGAGAGATGTCCCGACGTGAGAACCGGCAGGTCGCCGTTGCCGCGGCGACCCTGGGGCCGTGGCGGACGGCCGCGGGAGTCGGTGCGGTGGTGGGGGCGACGGACCTGGCGATCGAGCTGATCGACGGGGACTGGTCGCTGAGCATGCTGGCCGGTCCGGCCGGCTGGGGCCTGTTCTTCTTCTTCCTGGTCGGCACCGTCGGCGCCCGGCTGCGCCGGGAGGCCGCCGACCGGCGGCTGCAGCGGTGGGCGAACGAGCACCCGTGGCAGGCGGCGCTCCCGGCGGCCGGCGGACTGCTGGTGCTGAACATGCTGGCGCAGCTCTTCCTCGGGGACGCGGACGTGTTCGAGGCGTTCTTCGAATCGCTGTTCCCGGCCGCCGTGCTGGTGACCGTCGCGGGCGTGGTCGGCTCGGTGAAGAAGGCCCGCGGCAAGGACTGACGGGGGCTCGGCGGCAGGTCGGCGGGGTCCGGCGGCGGTCCGGCAGGGGTTCGGCAGGGGTTCGGCGGCGGTCCGGCAGGGGTTCGGCAGGGGACAAAAGCGGGCCGATGCCCGCACACCGCCGGTGTGTTCACCGGACGGTGTGCCCCCGATCGAACATCTGTCACCGCCCGTCGGCATACTGGCGCGATGCCGATCGCCGAAGATCCAGAACCGCGCCCGTCCGAGGGCCGGGAACCGGACGGGACCGCCCCGTCCGGACCGGACGGGAAGGACCCGTTCGCCGACCTCGTCCTCGACGAGGAGTTCGTCCAGGGCGCCTCCGTCAAGGAGCAGGCGGGCCGCACCCGGATGCTCGCCGCCCAGTGGAAGCACACCCCGCCGGTCGACCCCGGCGGCCGCCGCTCGGTGAACGACGGGCCGGCGCCGAAGAAGCGGTTCGCCCGCAAGGCACGCCCGGCCGACCCGTGGGGCAACCCGCGGCCGCGCCGTTCGCCGGAATGGCGCACACCGCTGTTCGTGCTGCTGGCCGTCGCCGTGGTGCTCGCCGCGCTGAACGTCGACGGGCTGCGGAACTGGTACGAGAAGCGCACCGGCGGCGACTCGGCGAGCGCGGCGCCCGTCGAACCGGTCGCCCCGGCGACGGCTCCGCCGACCACCGCGCCGCCGCAGGCCGACCCGAAGCAGCCGACCGTCGACCGCCCGTGGGCCGGCTCCCCCGCCGAGGGGTGGCCCACCAGCATCACGGTGTTCGAGCCCAAGGAGCCGCCGGCGGCCACCGGGGTGTTCACCGCCCAGCAGGTGGCCGACCAGGTCAAGCTGGTCAAGGAGTACCTGGCCGCGACCAACCTGGACCCGAAGGTGGTGGCCGGCGGCCGCCCGGAGGCGGCCCTGGCCATGCTCGACCCCGAGACCCGGCAGGACGCCGAGAAGGCGCTCGCCAAGCCCTCCCGCGAGTCGGACCCCACCAGCTGGTTCAGCCGCTTCGACGCGCGCGACGCGATCCCGGTCGGCGACACCTACCGGCTCCAGGGGTGGATCACCGTGGAGGGGGACGGCAAGCGGGGCGTGCTGGTGCACACCGACTTCACCTTCGTGTACCCGGTGCGGCCCGGCCCGGACGCGGCCAAGCGCGCGATGGCGCCCAAGCCCTCCCGGCCGCCGGGGCCGTCGGGCGCCCCGGCGCCGACCGGACCGGGGGCGGGGGACGGCGCGGTCAAACCGGTGGGCCTGCTCACCCCAGTGGACGACGTGGCCGGGGACACCTGGACCGCGCGGACCCTGGTGCGCCGGATCGCGACGTTCCGGTTCTACGACCCGGCGAAGTACGATGTCGAGCGCGGCAAGATCTACTTCGAGAGCAACCAGTCCGACGTCGCCAACAGTGAGTGCGATGTCGACGACGGCTACTACCACCCGCAGTTCGACCAGTTCGCGGCCGCGCAGGCACCGAACCCGAACCAGTCCGGGCCGACCTCGGACCCGTACGACCTCACCCAGCCGCCGGACCCGAGCGATGTCTGCGGGACGGTCAGCCGCAGCTGAGCGCGGTCCGGCTCAGCGCTTGCGCTTGGCCCGGCCCGGCGTCCTGGCGCCGGGCCGGCCGCTGCGGCCGGCCTGCCGGCGCTCATGGCGGTCGAGCTCCCGCTCGTACCGGGCGCGCCGGACGGCCTCGCCCGGGGCCTCGCGCAGGCTGCGGACGAAGTAGGCGAGCAGGGCGCCGACCCCGCCGATGATCCAGACCACGCCGAGCGACTTCTCCTCGGCCATCCAGCCGGTCAGGTTCTCCTTGCCCTCGGCGAGCAGCTTCCAGGTGCGCAGCGCGGCGAGCAGCGAGCAGATCGCGACGGCGGCGACCAGCAGCCCGTTGAGGAACCCGCCGTTGTCGGCGATCCGGATGCCGTCGACGGCGAAGCGCAGCACCAGCGCGGCGGCCGCGGCGGCGAGCAGGGCGCCGACGGGGACGAGGACGCGGCGGAGCCGGTAGTCGCCGCCGCGCTCGACCCAGCTGGTGCCGAACCAGCGGATCGGCTCCGGCTGGGGGGCGCCGGCGGGCTGGGCAGAGGGGCTGGGTTCCTGGGTCACGGGTCCGATTATCCCCGGCGGGCGGAAACGGCGAGGAGCCGTCCCGGTGACCGGGACGGCTCCTCGCCGTTTTCCGTGGCGCGGGCGGGCTCAGCCGAGCTTGCTGACGTCCCGGACGGCGCCCTTGTCGGCGGAGGTGGCCATCGCGGCGTACGCCCGCAGGGCCTGGCTGACCTGGCGCTCGCGGTTCTTCGGCCGGTAGCCGTTGCCCGCCTCCAGCGCCCGGCGGCGCTCGTCCAGGACCTCGGCGGGCACCTCCAGGGAGATCCGCCGTCCCGGGATGTCGATGGCGATGGTGTCGCCGTCCTCGACCAGCGCGATGGTGCCGCCGGACGCGGCCTCCGGGGAGGCGTGGCCGATGGACAGGCCCGAGGTGCCGCCGGAGAACCGGCCGTCGGTGACCAGCGCGCAGGCCTTGCCCAGGCCGCGGCCCTTGAGGAAGGAGGTCGGGTAGAGCATCTCCTGCATGCCCGGGCCGCCCTTGGGGCCCTCGTAGCGGATGACGACGACGTCGCCCTCCTTGACCCGCTTGGCGAGGATCGCCTCGACCGCGTCCTCCTGGGACTCGACGACGACGGCCGGGCCGCTGAACGTCCAGATCGACTCGTCGACGCCGGCGGTCTTCACGATGCAGCCGTCCTCGGCGAGGTTGCCGTACAGCACGGCGAGGCCGCCCTCGACGGAGTAGGCGTGCTCGACGCTGCGGATGCAGCCCTTGGCGGCGTCCGTGTCCAGCGACTCCCAGCGCTCGGACTGCGAGAAGGCCTCGGCGGAGCGGACGCAGCCGGGGGCGGCGTGCCACAGCTCGACGGCCTCGGCGGACGGCGAGCCGCCGCGGACGTCCCAGGTCTTCAGCCACTCGGCGAGCGAGTCGGTGTGCACGGTGTGCACGTCCTCGTTGAGCAGGCCGCCCCGGTAGAGCTCACCGAGGATGGCCGGGATGCCGCCGGCCCGGTGCACGTCCTCCATGTAGTACGAGCCGTTGGGCGCGACCTTGGAGAGGCAGGGCACCTTGCGGGAGATCGCGTCGATGGCCCGCATGTCGAAGTCCAGCTCGGCCTCCTGGGCGGCGGCGAGCAGGTGGAGGATGGTGTTGGTCGAGCCGCCCATGGCGATGTCGAGGGCCATGGCGTTCTCGAAGGCCGCGCGGGTGGCGATCGAGCGGGGCAGGACGGAGTGGTCGTCCTGGCCGTAGTGGCGGTTGGCGATCTCGACCACGGTGTGGCCGGCCCGCTCGTAGAGGGCGCGGCGGGCGGTGTGGGTGGCGAGGACGGAGCCGTTGCCGGGCAGCGAGAGGCCGATCGCCTCGGTGAGGCAGTTCATCGAGTTGGCGGTGAACATGCCCGAGCAGGAGCCGCAGGTCGGGCAGGCGTTCTCCTCGATGATCGCGATGTCCTCGTCGGAGACGTTCTCGTTCACCGCCTGGGAGATCGCGTCGACCAGGTCGAGCTTGCGCACGGTGCCGTCGACCAGGGTGGCCTTGCCGGCCTCCATCGGGCCGCCGGAGACGAAGACCGTCGGGATGTCGAGGCGCAGCGCGGCCATCAGCATGCCGGGGGTGATCTTGTCGCAGTTGGAGATGCAGATCAGCGCGTCGGCGCAGTGCGCGTTGACCATGTACTCGACCGAGTCGGCGATCAGGTCGCGCGAGGGCAGCGAATAGAGCATGCCGCCGTGGCCCATCGCGATGCCGTCGTCGACGGCGATGGTGTTGAACTCACGCGGGATGCCGCCCGCCTCCTTGATCGCCTCGGAGACGATCCGGCCGACCGGCTGGAGGTGGGTGTGGCCGGGGACGAACTCGGTGAAGGAGTTGGCGACCGCGATGATCGGCTTGCCGAAGTCCTCGCGGGCTACGCCGGCCGCCCGGAGAAGCGCCCGGGCGCCTGCCATGTTGCGACCGTGGGTGACCGTACGGGACCTCAGCTCGGGCACTGTGCTCCACTCCTTCGGAGGCTGGCTGGCGGCCCCGGTCGTTCGGAGGGTGCGGGGCCACTGTGTCCGTCGAGCCTACGCCCGCCGTCCGGGCGGCGGACGCCGCGTCCGCGATGCGGTCAGCGCCGCGGTCGGTGCGGGACGACCGCCACCGTGAGGTCCAGCACGTACGGCTCGATCACCCAGCCGTCCGGGAACTCCGCGAGCAGGGCCTCGCGCTCGACGGCCAGCAGCGGCCCGCGCTGCTCCGGGGTGAGCGCGGCGAGGTAGGAGCGCGAGGAGAGGTCGGTGATCAGGTGGTCGACGGTGATCCGGCGCTCCCAGTGGAGCACGGCATGCCCGGTGGGCAGGCCGTACGGGGCGAGGTGGGAGGCGAACTCCCGGACGGCGCCGTAGCCGTGGTAGGTCCCGGGCAGCGCGGCGGCGAACCGCTCCCCCATCGCCCGCACCCAGCTGACGCCGCTGTCCTTCACGTTCCACCAGGCGGCCAGCGCCCCGCCGGGCCGCAGCACCCGGACCGCCTCGGGGACGGAGCGCTCGGGGTCGGTCCAGTGGAAGGCCTGGGCGTAGGTGACGAAGTCCGCCGAGTCGTCGTGGAACGGCAGCTCGTCGCCGGTGCCCTTGACCAGCGCCAGACCCGGACCGCCGGCCAGGAACTGCGCCGCCATACCGGCGCTCGGCTCCACCGCGATCACCTCGGCGCCCCGGGCCGCCAGCAGCCGGGTCGAGATCCCGGTGCCCGCGCCGACGTCCAGCACCCGTGCGCCCTTGAGGCCCCGGCCCGCCAGCCGCTCCAGCTCGTCGAACAGCTCCCGCGGGTACGAGGGCCGCGCCCGGTCGTACTCCGCCGCCACCCCGCCGAACGACTCCGCGAGCCCGCGGAAGTCGCCGCCCGGCCTGTTTCCGGTTCCGCCCTGTTCCACCATGTCTCCCCCTGAGTCCGGCAGTTCGTGTGCCGTCAGCGTACGCGCGCGGGGGTGGCCAGGTGCAAGCGGGTGAAGGCCAGCGCCTCGGCCAGATCGGCCTCGCGTTCGGCGGGCGACGCGGCCCGGCGGGTGTTGACCTCCAGCACCACATGGCCGTCGAAGCCGGTCCGGGCGAGGTGTTCCAGCAGCTCGGCGCAGGGCTGCTTGCCCCGGCCCGGGATGAGGTGCTCGTCCTTGCCGGAGCCCGAGCCGTCGGCCAGGTGGATGTGGGCGAGCCGGTCCCCCATCCGGTCGACCATCGCGAAGGCGTCCACCCGCGAGGTGGCGACGTGCGAGAGGTCGATGGTGAAGTGCCGGTACTCCTCGTCGGTGACGTCCCAGCCCGGCGCGTACGCCAGCATCTCGCGGTCCTTGTAGCGCCACGGGTACATGTTCTCGACGGCGAACCGGACGTCGGTCTCCCCCGCCATCCGGTGGATGCCCTCGACGAACTCGCGGGCGTACTGGCGCTGCCAGCGGAACGGCGGGTGGACGACCACCGCGCTCGCGCCGAGCTTCTCGGCCGCCGCCCGGGCGCGGACCAGCTTGGTCCACGGGTCGGTGGTCCACACCCGCTGGGTGATCAGCAGGCACGGCGCGTGCACGGCGAGGATCGGCATGCCGTGGACGTCGGAGAGGCGGCGCAGCGCCTCGATGTCCTGGCTGACCGGGTCGTTCCAGACCATCACCTCGACGCCGTCGTAGCCCAGCTTGGCGGCCAGCTCGAAGGCGATCGCGGTGTTGGCCGGGTAGACCGAGGCGGTGGACAGGGCGACCTTGGTGTCCGGGATGTGCAGGGTCGGGTGCGCGGGCAGCACCAGGCGGTCGGTGGTGCGCAGCAGCGGGGGGCGGGCGGCGGCCTGGCGGGCGGCCTTGACGGACTTCACCGACTGGACGGCGGCCTTGGCGGCGCCGGCCGCCCGGGCGGTGCGGGTGCCGCGGGCGGGCTGGGCGGCGGGGGTCCCGGGGGCTTCGGGGGCCTCGGAGGCTCCGCCGGTCGCCTTGCCGCGGGTCTTCGGCTTGCCGGACGCCTTGGCCGCGGGCTTGCCGGGGGCGTCGGCCGGGGACCTGTCCGCCGCCCTTCCCGCCGCCCGGGTGGCGGCCTTGCGGGCCGCTTTCTCGGCGACGCCGCCGGCGGCCTCGCGGGCCGCCTTGCCGAGCTTGCGGGGCCGGGCGGACGGTTTCGGGGGCGTTCCCTTCGAGGGCGCTCCGGACTCCGGTTCCCGGGCCGGTTCCGGGGACCCGGCGGCGGGCGGCCCGGCGGCGGTACGGCGGGGGGCGCGACGCGGGGCGTCCGACCGCGGCTGCCCGTCCTCGGGAGCGCGGCCCTCCCGCGTTCCGTCCTCGCCCGCTGGTTGCGCCACGGGAGACAGCGTAAGCGGACCGCGCCCGGAACGGGGAGCGGGTCGGCGCCCGCCCGGCCGTTCCGGACGCCGTCCGTCAGGGGGTGAGGGCCGGCCGGCGGCGGTCGGCGGCGTTGTCCATGGCGTCCAGCCGGCGCAGGATGATGCCCTCGCGCAGCGCCCAGGGACAGACGTCCAGCTCGTCGAGGCCGAACAGGTCCATCGCGGCGTCGGCGACCAGCGCGCCGGCCAGCAGCTGCTTGGCGCGCCCCTCGGAGACGCCGGGGATCTGCGCCCGCTCGGCGACGGTCATCGCGGAGAGCCGGGGCAGCCAGGCGGCGAGGTTGCTGCGGGTGAGCCGGCGGTCCGCGTACGGGCCGGCGTCGGCCGGGGCGGCTCCGGTCATCCGGGCGAGCTGCTTGAAGGTCTTGGAGGTGGCGACGGCGTGGTCCGGGGAGCCGAGGCGGGAGATCTCGCCGACGACGGTGGCGATCTCGGCGCGGATGTGCCGCCTGAGCCCGCGCAGCTGCTCGGGGTCGGCGACGTCGCCGGGCAGCCAGCGGGCGGTCAGCCGGCCGGCGCCGAGCGGCAGCGAGCAGGCGGCGTCCGGCTGCTCGTCCAGGCCGCAGGCGATCTCCAGCGAGCCGCCGCCGATGTCGAGGTTGAGCAGCCGGCCGGAGGACCAGCCGAACCAGCGACGGACCGCCAGGAAGGTCAGCCGGGCCTCGTCCTGACCGGAGAGCACCCGCAGCTCGACACCGGTCTCCTCGGCGACCCGGCGCAGCACCGCTTCGCCGTTGGCGGCCTCGCGCACGGCGGAGGTCGCGAAGGGCAGTATGTCGACCACGCCCTTGTCCTCGGCGACCCGCAGCGAGGAGGCGACCATGCCGATCAGCCTCTCGACGCCGGCCTCACTGATCGCACCCTGCTCGTCGAGGAGTTCGGCGAGCCGCAGCTCGGCCTTGTGGGAGTAGGCGGGCAGGGGGGCGGCGCCCGGATGGGCGTCCACCACGAGGAAGTGGACCGTGTTGGAACCTACGTCGAGCACACCGAGTCGCATAGCTCTCCACGCTACGCGATCCGGGGCCGGAGGAGACCGGTCGTGCCGGTGTCCGTGCTGGTCCGGGCACTGATCGCGGCTCCGGAGGGTGGTTCGGGCGGTGATCGGCGAGGGCGTTCGAACAGTATTCGGACGGCGTTGTTCCGGCGTTCACCCGGGCGGCGGAGGGTCGGTGCGGGGGCGGGCCGGTGCGGTGGGACCATTCAGAGCAGGCAGCGGCGGGACCGTTCAGAGCAGGCCGTCCCAGAGCTGCTCGACGACGACCGCCCACCAGTTCTCGGGGTCGGCGAACACCTCCGGGTCCACCGCCGCGAGGCCGCGCTGCAGTTCGGCGACGGCCGCCCCGGCGGCCTCCCGGTCGAGCCCGCGCAGGCCCGGCAGCCAGCCGGCGAACAGTTCCAGGGAGCTCACGAAGGCGGTGAGCGAGGCGTTGCAGTGGCGGGCCGTGGCGTAGTCGGGGTCGACGGCGCGGACGGCTCCGCAGGCGGTGTCCAGGGTGATCAGCGCCCAGCCGTCGGTGCCGAGCACCAGCTGCGGGGCGAGCGTCCGGCGCTCGCGCTCGGCCACCCTGGTGCCGCGGCCCGCCGCCGCCAGGTGGTCGGCCACCGGCGGCAGCACGGCGGGCGGGCGGGCACCGCCGAGGACCGGGTCCGGGCGCGGGTCGTGCAGGGCGAAGTAGCCCTCGACGGCGGTCGGCACGCCCACCGCCAGCAGTACCCGGGCGTCGGCGTCCGGCAGGTCGGCGGCGGCGATGTCCGCCGGGGCGAACCGGCGCACGCCGTCCGGCCCGAAGCGCGCCGTCAGCCGCTCCGCGAGCGCGTGCTCCGACTCGGCGGGCGGGCGCTGGACGGCGCGCGGGAACGGGACCCGGTTACGGGCCGGGCCGTCGCCCTCCTCCCGCGGCAGCGCGCGGACGGCCGCCGCCCGGTGGTCGGAGCGGGGACCGTACGGCAGGTCGAAGTCGAGCCGTGTGCCGGGGAGTTCGGCCGCCAGCGCGTACGCCGAGTAGCCGCCCGGCAGGGCGCTCAGCCGCAGCTCGGTGCGGACCGCGAGCACCTCCTCGGGCCGGACACCCTGCTCGCGCAGCCACCACCAGCCGCGCAGCGCCGGGTGCGGCAGTCCCGGCGCCGACCGCAGGGCCAGGACCCGCCGCTCGCCGGTCGCGTCACGGTAGGTCAGCTCGGCGCGGGTGCCGCGGCCGGTGGCGGGCGGCTGGGTGGGGTCGTACCCGCCCGCGCCGACGAAGTCCCGGTACAGCCGGACCACGTCGGGCACCGGAACGGACGGCCAGACGGTGAACCGCCCGTCCGCCCGGTCCACCACGGCGCAGGCCGCCCCGATCTCCTCGGGCGCCCGCCGCTCCCCGGTCCGCGGGTCCACCTGGACCGGCGGGGGCTCGGCCCAGAGCACCCAGCCCAGCTCGAACTCGTGGAGGCGCACCCGCCGGGCCCGCGCCGTCGGCAGGTCGCCGTTGATCCACCGGTGCGCCGCCTCGATCGCCGCCGCCCTCGTCACCGCCACCGCGGCCACCTCCGTTCGCTCACCACACGCCGTCCCGGCCGCGCTCCGCGCCCCTGGACATGTGTAGTCCGGTCCGGCGGGCGGCGCCGCACGCGGGTCACGGGGTGGGGGCGAGCAGGTCGAGGGGGCGGCCTTCGGGGCCGAGGGCGATGGCCCAGAGCCCGTGGTCGGCGGGGTGCAGCGGGGCGGGGTCACGGCGGCCCGCCTGGTGGTCGAGGTAGGTCACGGTGTCCCGGTGGTTCACCGCGTTCCAGGCGTGCGGGCGGCCGAAGCCGTCCAGCGTGAGCAGCACGGCCTGCGCCCCGTGGCCGGCCCGGCGCAGCCCGCCCGCCAGCCGGGCGAAGGCCTGGTCGCCGTCGCCGAGGTCGCGGAACGGCGCGCCGAGTTCGCGCTCGGCCCGGTCGCGGCCGCCGCGCTCGCCCGCGTCGCCCTCGGTGGGGACGCGCGGGGCGGCGCAGGTCGGCCGGCCGGTGAAGGTGTCGACAGCGGAGAGGGCGATCTCCAGGCTGTTGTTGGCCCGCCCCGGTTCGCGGTACCCGCCGTCGTTGACCACCTCGGTCCAGCCGCCGGCCGCCGGGTCGGGGTGGCGGACGGGCAGGCCGTCGGCGTCCCGGGGCGCCCGGCGCTCGCTCTCGCGCTGGTGCTCCGGGTCCACCGGGCCGAGCCCGCCGGGCAGGCCGGTCGGACGGCTGTCGGCGATGGTCCGCAGCCGGACCACGGGCGCGCCCGGGACGCCGTCCGCGCGCAGCGCGCGCATGGCCAGGTGCAGGGCGGTCGCGTGCGCGGTGGCCATCGGCACCACGCCCCAGGCGAGCCCGGGCTGGCCGTCGGCGGGCGGCCCGTCCGTCCGGCGGCGGTGCGGGTGGTGGCCGTCCGGGTGGTCGTCGGAGCGCCCGGGCACGGGGGCGCCGGGTGCGGGACCGGTTCCGGGCCCGGGCACCGGAGCCGCGCCCGCGCCGGGCCCGACCGACGGCGGGACCGCCGGGGGCGGGGGCACGGGCAGCGGCACCGGGGCGCCCACCGGGACGACGGCCGGGTGCCCGGGCCCGGCGGCCGCGCGCGGTGCCGCCGCGCCGGGTGCACCGGCGGCCCCGGGCGCGGGGGCGGGGGCGGACGACGGCGGACCGGCCGGGGCGCCCGCGCCGATCCCGCTGCCGAACGGGGCCGGGCCGTGCGCGCCGGACGCTCCCGGCGCCGCGGACGGGCCCGGGGTCACGCCGACGGCCAGCGGGCCGGGGCCGACCGCCCCGCCGCCACCGGCGCCCGGCGGTGGGGCGGTGATCGGCGCGGCGTAGGGACCGGCGTGGGCGGCGATGTGCGGCGCGGGCGTCCAGCCGCCCGCCGCCGGAGCCGTCGTGGGGACGGGCGCCGGGGCCGCCGCCGGGACGTCGTGGGCGGTGACGGGCTGGGGCGCGGGCGGTGCGAGCACCGAGTCGGTGCGCACGGTCACCGGGGCGGGGGCGTACCCGCCGCCACCGCCGCCGCCTCCCCCGGCGTGCACCGGGCTCGGCGCGGGCGCGGCGGCCGGCGGCAGCAGATAGTCGTTGTCGGCCGCGCGGGCGTGCCCGGCCGGGCCGGCCGGACCGCCGCCGCCCCCTCCCCCGCCGCCCCCGTCGGCGTGGTGGACGGGCGTCGGCCCGGGCCCCGGGGACCGGTCCCCGCCACCGCCGGAACCGCCCCCGCCCACCGGACCGTCCGTGACATCCCCCGGCCCCGGCCGGTGCCCGTGCCCGCCCGGGCCGGGGCCGGTCACCACGCCCTGGTCGCCCAGGCCGCCGGACGCCCCCGAGGACCCCCCGAGCACCGTGTCCGCCCCGGCCGTCACCGCCGTCACCGGCCCGCCCTCGCCGGCCCCGTGCCGATGGCCGTCGCCGTCCGCGCCGCCGTCACCGCCGTGGCCGTGCCGCCCGTCCGTCTCCACCGGCCCGACCACCGGCCCGGGAAGCGGCCCCGACGGCGACCCCGCGAGCGGCACCCCGGTGATCTCCCGGCCGTCCTGCCCGGTCAGCACCGGCTGCCCGTCCTTGCCCAGCACCGGCCGCCCGTGCTCGTCCAGCTTCACGGCCAGGTTCTCCACCCCGACCACCGGCCGGCCGTCCGCACCCGCCACCACGATCAGCCCGTCGGCGTCCGCCACCGGGGTGCCGTCGGCGCGCACGATGACCGGGTCGCCGTGCTCGTCCAGGACCGGCCGCCCGGCCTCGTCGAGCTTCACCGCCAGCCCGGGCACGCCCACCACCGGCCGGCCGTCCTGCCCGAGCACCACGGCCAGCCCCGTCCCGCCGGGCCCGCCGAGCACACCCGGCTCGCCGAGCACCACGGGCAGCCCGGCGGCCACCGGGTCGAAGGCCCCGGCGACGCCGCCCGGGTGGCCGGCCGCCCGCACGCCGTCGCTGCCGGGCGGCGCCAGACGCAGCAGCGCGACCACGGCCGGCTCCCGCAGCGCGGTGCCCAGGCCGTCCTTCATCGCCCGGCCGAGTTCGTCCAGCAGCCCGCCGATCCTCAGCCCGGCGGCCTCGACGGCGGCGGCCGCCACCGCCCGCGCGGCCTGTTCGGCGGCCGCGTCGGCGGTCTGCCGCACCGCGTCGAAGAGCCCGCCCGTCCCCGGCGCCGGCTGCGCCTGGGCGGCGGCGGCCCGGGCCCGGGCGGCCTGTTCCTCGGCCTTCCTCAGTTCGGCGGCGAGTTCGCGCAGCGCGGCGACGATGTCGGCCTTGCAGGAGTCGACGGCCCGGGCGGCCGTGTCGAACGCGCCGGCGACCAGCCCGGCGGCGGAGTGCGCGTCGTCCAGGTGCCCCTTGCCGGCGCCGCGGAACGCCTGCCAGTAGGCGGCGAAGGCCTCGACGGCGCGGCCGGAGTTGTCCCCGGTGACGCGCCGCACGGCGTCGCCGCCGCGCCTGGCGAGCCGGTCCGCCTCGGTGCCGAACTCGCGCCAGAGCCCGGCCGCCCTGCGCAGCCCCTCCTCGTCCGCCAGCGGCCACCGGTGACCGGTCCGGGCCAGCACCGGGACGAGTTCCTCGGGCAGTTTCCGGGACACGCGCTTCCCCCTTCGACGGACGGCCCTGCGATGCCGGGCGGTGCTCCGCCCCAGAGGAGGACGCGCGCCGGGCCCCGAACGGTGCGCGCGTCCGCCGCCGGCGTCAGGCCGAGCGGTCCTTGCCGGTGCCGCGCCCGCCCGGCGCGCCCCCGGCGAAGCCGCTCGCCGCCGAGGTGTCGGTGTCGGCGGTCCGCTCGGCCATGCCGTGCAGACCCGCGCCGACCGTCCCGAGCCGCCCGGCCAGCCCGCGCAGCCCGCCCACCAGCCCGCCGTGCGCCGCCCGGTACGCGGCGGCGAACCCGCTGCCCGGGGTGTCCGCGCCCCACGGGGTGCCGAGGGCGGCGAGCCCCTGCTCCAGGGCGGTGGCGGCCTTCCCGAAGTCCGCCGAGATCTTCTCGAACTCCCGCCCCTCGCCGTGCAGTTCCCACGGCTTGATGACGAACTCACTGCCGCCGCCGGCCATCCCGGTACCTCCCCGTCTGCCGCACCGGCCGCCATCCTAGGCCCGCCCCGGCCCCCGTCCGGCGCCCGCCGACCGCCCCTTCACCCGGCCTTCACCGCGACCCCGCACCCGCCGGAACACCCCCGCGGCCGGGCACCGGGCAGTGAACTCCTCGCGAAGCCCGTGGCCGGGAAGGGTTGGTCGCCGCGCGAAGGCTCTACCCTTGCCGAGTGGCAGCAGCAGACACGTCCCAGCACAGCAGCGGCACCTCCAAGGGCAGGAAGGCCAGGCCGAAGGCCGGCGGCCCGGCCGCCGTCGACCTCGCGATGCCGGTCCTCCGCTCCGAGCTCCGTCCCGAGGTCCCGCTCGACTTCCCCCGTGCCTGGGTCGAGTTCACCGACCCGGAGGACGAGGAGCAGGTCTTCCGCTGCGACCTGACCTGGCTGACCTCCCGCTGGTCGTGCATCTTCGGCCAGGGCTGCCAGGGCATCCGCGAGGGCCGGGGCGAGTCCGACGGCTGCTGCACGCTGGGCGCGCACTACTCGGACGAGGACGACGAGAAGCGCGTCACCGCCCACGCGGCCCGGCTCACCCCGGAGATCTGGGAGAACCACGCGCACGGCACCGACGCCAAGGGCCGGATCAGGACCGACGGCGGCATCACCATGTTCGACGAGGACGGCGACCGCCAGACCCGGCGGGTCAACGGCGCCTGCATCTTCGTGAACAGCCCCGGCTTCGCCGGCGGCGCGGGCTGCGCCCTGCACGCGCTCGCCCTCAAGGAGGGCCGCGAGCCGCTGGAGACCAAGCCGGACGTCTGCTGGCAGCTGCCGGTGCGCCGCACCTACGACTGGATCGACCGCCCGGACGACACCCGCTACCTCCAGGTCACCATCGGCGAGTACGACCGGCGCGGCTGGGGACCGGGCGGCCACGACCTGCACTGGTGGTGCACCGGCAGCCCGGACGCCCACCAGGGCGCCGACCCGGTCTACGTCAGCTACCGCCCGGAGCTCACCGAGCTGATGGGCCGGGCGGCGTACCGGGTGCTGGCCGGGCTGTGCGAGGAGCGGATCGCCACCAAGGGCGACCGGAAGGTGGCCCCGCACCCGGCCGACCCGGCGAAGAAGCCGAAGGCGCCCAAGAAGTAGCGCCGAGGGGGCGGGCCCGGCCCGCCCCCGTCAGCCGGTCACCGGCCTCACTTGTCGATGTCGCCGACGACGAAGAACATCGACCCGAGGATCGCCACCATGTCCGCCACCAGCGTCCCCGGCAGCAGCTCGGTGAGCGCCTGGATGTTGTTGAACGACGCCGAGCGCAGCTTGAGGCGCCACGGCGTCTTGTCGCCGCGCGACACCAGGTAGTAGCCGTTGACGCCGAGCGGGTTCTCGGTCCAGGCGTAGGTGCTGCCCTCGGGGGCCTTGAGCACCTTGGGCAGCCGCAGGTTGACCGGCCCGGGGGCGAGCTCGGCCAGCTTGTCCAGGCAGGCGTCGGCGAGGTCCAGCGCGTTGACCGTCTGCTCCAGCAGGCACTCGAAGCGGGCCAGGCAGTCGCCCTCCTCGCGGGTGACCACGGTGAGCACCCGCCGCAGCTCCTCGGTGCCGTACGCCAGGTAGGGCTCGTCGCGGCGCAGGTCGAAGTCCAGGCCGCTGGCCCGGGCGATCGGGCCGCTGACGCCGTACGCCTCGGCCTGCGCCCTGGTGAGGACACCGACCCCGGCGGTGCGGGCGCGGAAGATCTCGTTGCCCAGCACCAGCTCCTCGAAGACCGGCAGCTGGGAGCGGACCACGCCGACGGCGGCGCGGACCCGGCCGAGCCAGCCGGCCGGGAGGTCCTCCTTCAGGCCGCCGACCCGGTTGAACATGTAGTGCATCCGGCCGCCGGAGGCCTCCTCCAGCACGTGCTGGAGGTCCTCGCGGCCGGTGAAGGCGTGGAAGATCGGGGTGATCCCGCCCAGCTCCAGCGGGTAGGAGCCGAGGAACATCAGATGGTTGAGGACGCGGTTCAGCTCGGCGAGCAGGGTGCGGATCCACACCGCGCGCTCGGGCACCTCCATGCCGAGCATCCGCTCGACGCCGAGCACCACGCCCAGCTCGTTGGAGAAGGCCGACAGCCAGTCGTGCCGGTTGGCCAGCATGATGATCTGCCGGTAGTCCCGGGCCTCGAAGAGCTTCTCGGCGCCCCGGTGCATGTAACCGATCACCGGCTCGGCGCTGACGATGCGCTCGCCGTCCAGCACCAGCCGCAGGCGCAGCACGCCGTGGGTGGCCGGGTGCTGCGGGCCGATGTTGAGCACCATGTCGGTGGCGCCCGCCTCGCCCGTGAAGTTCTCGGCTCCCGCCCCGATGCCGACCGTGGTCTCCCTCATGGAGTGAGAGTCTGCCATCCCGGCAGCGCCTCCAGGCTCTCCGGTACCGGCATGCGGACGGTCTGCGCGAGCCAGCCGAACGCGCCGAGACCGGCCGGGTCGGTGAGCTCCGCACCCTCGCCGGCGCCGCCGAGGGCCCGCAGGTAGGCGACCGGGTCGGTGGACGCGAGGGCGAGCGCGGGCCGGGCGCCGCTGACGCCGAGCGCCCGCAGCGCCTCCCGCTGCGTCGTCCACAGGCTGTGGAGAGCGGGGACGGCGACGGCGTCCAGCGCGACGTGCGCGGTGACGTCGCAGGAGCCGTCGGGCACCGGGGCCACCTCGCGGCCGGCCAGGAAGCCGGTGCGGGTGGGGAACGGCGGGCGGCGGGCGGCGGTGTGCCCGTAGTCGACGGCGACGGCGAGGCCGCGCTCGAGGCCGGCCACCGCGTGCGCCCAGGCGGCGTCCCTGGGGGTGCCGAACTCGACGAAGTCCCCGGGGCGTTCGGCGGGCCACCAGCGGGCGGCCCAGGCGGCGTCGGCGGTGTCCACCGGGTCGCCGAGCCGCTCCTCGCCGGTCCCGGTGTCCACCTCCAGGTAGCGCAGCAGCCCGTCCTCGCCGACCTCGCCGGTGTCCAGCGGCACGTTGTCCAGCCACTCGTTGGCGAACAGCAGCCCGGTGACGCCGCGCGGCACCTCGTCCGTCCACACCACCCCGGCCCAGCGCTCCTCCGTCCACAGCCCTGTGGACGGAGCGGCGGGCGGCAGCGGCGGCCGGTCGGCGAGCTCCACCGCGTACACCCGCAGCCGCTCCCCCACCGCCTGCGGCAGCTCCGCCAGCACCCCGGCGGCCAGCTCGCCCCGCCCGGCCCCGACGTCCACGAACGCCAGCTCCTCCGGACGGCCGAGCGCCGTGTCCACCTCCAGCAGCAGCCGGGCGACCGCCCGGGCGAACAGCGGCGAGGCGTGCACCGAGGTGCGGAAGTGCCCGGCGGGGCCCTCCGGCCTGCGGTAGAAGCCGCCGTCGGGTCCGTAGAGGGCGCGCTCCGTCGCGGGCGCCCACCGCATCCAGGTCATGGGGCGGGACGCTACACACCCGGTCCGTACCCACCCAATCCGTACGGCATCGGTACGTCCCCCTCTCCGACCTAGGGAGTAGGGCGGATCGCTCTCCCGGCGGACCTTGGGGCGGGCCTCACCTGCCTACGCTTGACCCGTGCATCGACTCAACGCGTGGCTCCGCCGACACCCCATGGTGGTCGACTCCGCCTGGGCCGCGCTGGTGCTCGTCCTCGGCATCCTGCCGGAGGAGGGGAGCGGCAACGAGGGCTGGCGCGCGGTGGTCGGCCTCGTCGTCGCCGTCGTCCTGCCGCTGCTGATGGTCTTCCGGCGCCGCTTCCCCGACCTGACGGTGGCCGCCGCGATCACCGTCGGTCTCACCCAGGTGGCCCTCGACGTCAACCCGGCGATCTCCAGCATCGCCTATCTGGTGTTCGCCTACACGGGTGCCGCCTTCGGCCGGCCGTGGACGTCCCGGGCGGCCCTGGCCGGCGGACTGCTGGCCGGCCCGCTGGTGTTCTGGCGGCTCCATCCGATGAAGGCCACCCGGCTGCCCGACGGCGACATCAGCTACGTCGAGTACTCCATCCCCGAGGCGCTGTTCTACGCCGGGATGATGACCACCCCGTTCATCCTCTGCTGGGCGTGGGGGCGGCTCACCCGGGTCCGCCGGGCCTATCTGGTGGAGCTGGAGGACCGCGCGTCCCGGCTGGAGCGCGAGCGCGACGCCCAGGCCAAGGTGGCGGTCGCCGCCGAGCGGGCGCGGATCGCCCGCGAGCTGCACGACGTGGTCGCGCACAACGTCTCGGTGATGATCGTCCAGGCGGACGGCGCCGCCTACGTGCTGGACAACTCGCCCCAGCAGGCCAAGGAGGCGCTGGGCACCATCGCCTCCACCGGCCGACAGGCGCTGGTCGAGATGCGCCGGCTGCTCGGCGTGCTGCGCACCGCCGACACCAAGGGCGAGGAGTACGTGCCGCAGCCGGGCGTCGAGGAGCTGCCGGAGCTGCTGGACCAGGTCCGCACGGCCGGCCTCCAGGTGGACTTCGCGACCTCGGGCAATCCGCGCGAGCTGCCGCGCGGCGTCGAGCTGACGGTCTACCGGATCGTCCAGGAGGCGCTGACCAACGTCCGCAAGCACGGCGGCCCCGATGTGCACGCCCGGGTCGCGGTCGACTTCGGCGAGCGCGAGCTGGCCGTGCTGGTCGAGGACGACGGGCGCGGCAGCACCGACGAGCAGCTGGCGGCCGGCGGCACCGACGGCCAGGGCCACGGCCTGATCGGCATGCGCGAGCGGGTCGGCATGGTCAGCGGCAGCCTCGACGTCGGGCCACGGCCCGGCGGCGGCTTCCGGATCCGCGCCGTGCTGCCGCTCAAGGCGGCCCACTGACCCGGGCACCGCCCACCGACCCCCGCGTTCCCCCGCCGTTCCCCCCGAGGAGCTAGGAGCCACCCTTGACCATCCGCGTGATGCTGGTCGACGACCAGGAGCTGCTGCGTACCGGATTCCGGATGATCCTGCAGTCGCAGGGCGACATCGAGATCGCCGCCGAGGCCGGGGACGGTGCCCAGGCCGTGGAGAAGCTCCGGCACACCGCGGTGGACGTGATCCTGATGGACGTCCGGATGCCGCGGCTGGACGGTGTGCAGGCCACCCGGCAGATCTGCCTGGCCGAGGACGGCAGCCCGCTGCCGGACGCCCCGCACGTGCTCATCCTCACCACCTTCGACCTCGACGAGTACGCCTTCGCCGCGCTCAAGGCCGGCGCCAGCGGCTTCCTGCTCAAGGACGTGCCGCCGACCGAGCTGGTGGCCGCGATCCGCGCCGTCCACGGCGGGGACGCGGTGGTCGCGCCGACCACCACCCGCCGGATGATCGACCGGTTCGCCGAGGTACTGCCCACCCCGCAGAGCGGCCCCGGCCGCCCGGACACCCTCGGCCCGCTCACCGAGCGCGAGCGCGAGGTGTTCCTGCTGGTCGCGCAGGGCCTGTCGAACGGGGAGATCGCGGCCCGGCTGGTGCTCTCCGAGGCCACCGTGAAGACCCACGTCGGACGGATCCTGGCCAAGCTGAACCTGCGCGACCGCGTCCAGGCGGTGGTCCTGGCCTACGAGGCCGGCCTGATCCGGGCCGGCGCCTCGGACTGAGCCCGCTCGGGCCGCCCGGGCCCGTTCCCGCCGCCCGTAGAATGGGCCGGTACGTCCGGTACCCGTCGAGTGGACCGGAACGGGTCCCCTGGACAAAGGTGGGTGCGTGAGTCTGTCCGACTACGGCGATCTGGCCCCGCTCGAGGACCCGGCCGACCCCGGCAACCGCCCCGCGCGGCTCGCCGTCGGCGTGGTCGGCACCGGCCGGGTCGGCCCGGCGCTCGGCGCCGCCCTGCAGCTGGCCGGCCACAAGGTGGTCGCCGCCTCCGGGGTCTCCGCCGCCTCCCGCCGCCGTGCCGAGACGCTGCTGCCCGGCGTACGGATCGTCACCCCGCCGCAGGTGCTGGCCGCCGCCGACCTCGTCCTGCTCACCGTCCCCGACGACGCGCTGGCCGACCTGGTGGCCGGCCTCGCCGCGACCGGCGCCGTCCGCCCCGGCCAGCTGCTGGTGCACACCTCCGGCGCGCACGGCGTGGCCGTGCTGGAGCCGGCCACCCGGACCGGCGCGCTGCCGCTGGCGCTGCACCCGGCGATGACCTTCACCGGCACCTCCGTCGACCTGGCCCGGCTGGCCGGCTGCCCGTTCGGGGTGACCGCCCCCGAGGAGCTGCGCCCGGTCGCCGAGGCGCTGGTGGTCGAGATGGGCGGCGAGCCCGAGTGGGTGCCCGAGGACGTCCGCCCGCGCTACCACACCGCCCTCGCGCACGGCGCCAACCACCTGGTCACGCTGGTCGCGCAGGCGATGGAGCTGCTGCGCTCGGCGGGCGTCGCCGAGCCCGGCCGGATGCTCGGCCCGCTGCTCGGCGCCGCGCTCGACAACTCGCTGCGCTCCGGCGACGCGGCCCTCACCGGCCCGGTCGCCCGGGGCGACGCCGGCACCGTGCGGCGCCACCTGGCGCAGCTCAGTACGGTGTCCCCGGACATCCCGGCCGCCTACCGGGCGATGGCCCGCGCCACCGCCCAGCGGGCCCTGGCCCACGGGACGATCGACGAAGCGTCGGCGGCGGCGCTGCTGGACGTACTGAACGAGGAGAAGCAGTAATGGCACGCGGCAAGCAGCCGGGCAAGACCCAGCGCGCCCCGAAGGTCCACCGGGCCGTGCTCACGCACACCGTCGACGACTTCGAGGCGGCGTTCTGGCCGGACGAGCAGCCGGTGGACAACGCGGTCGTGATGACGATGGGCGCCCTGCACGAGGGCCACGCGGCGCTGATCCGCGCCGCCCGCAAGCAGGTCGGCCGGGACGGCCGGGTCGCCGTCTCGGTCTTCGTCAACCCGCTGCAGTTCGGCGCCGGCGAGGACCTGGAGCGCTACCCGCGCACCCTGGACGAGGACCTGCGGCTCGCCGAGGCCAACGGCGCCGACGTGGTCTTCGCGCCGTCCGTCGACGAGGTCTACCCGAACGGCGAGCCGCAGGTACGGCTGGCCGCCGGCCCGATGGGCGAGCGCTACGAGGGCGCCACCCGGCCCGGCCACTTCGACGGCGTGCTGACCGTGGTCGCCAAGCTGCTGCACATCACCGACCCGGACTTCGCCTTCTTCGGCGAGAAGGACGCCCAGCAGCTGGCGATCGTCCGCCGGATGGTGGCCGACCTCGACTTCGACGTCGAGGTGGTCGGCGTGCCGACCGTCCGCGAGGAGGACGGCCTGGCGCTCTCCTCCCGCAACCGCTACCTCTCGGCGGAGGAGCGCGTCCGCGCCCTCGCCCTGTCCGAGGCGCTGTTCGCCGGCCGGGACGCGGCCGCGCGGGGCCCGAAGGCCGTGCGCGAGGCCGCCTCGGCCGTGCTGGACGCCGCCGAGGGCGTGGACCTCGACTACCTCGCCCTGATCGATCCGCACGACTTCACCGAGGCGCCGGACGACTTCCAGGGCGAGGCGGTGCTGGCCGTCGCCGCGAAGGTGGGCGCGACCCGCCTGATCGACAACGCCCGCGTCATCGTCCGGTGATCCGGTAGTCCCACCGCAGTTCCCCCCTAGGCATGCACTCACAGGAGGCGTGACCCGCAATGCTCCGCACCATGCTCAAGTCCAAGATCCACCGGGCCACCGTGACCCAGGCCGACCTGCACTACGTCGGCTCGGTCACGGTGGACGAGGACCTGCTCGACGCCGCCGACCTGCTCCCCGGCGAGCTGGTCCACATCGTCGACATCAACAACGGCGCCCGGCTGGAGACGTACACCATCGCCGGGCCGCGCGGCTCCGGCGTCATCGGCATCAACGGCGCCGCCGCCCGGCTGGTCCACCCCGGCGACCTCGTCATCCTGATCGCCTACGGGCAGATGGACACCGCCGAGGCCAAGGGCTACCTCCCCAAGGTCGTCTTCGTCGACGAGCGGAACCGGATCACCGGCACCGGCGGGGACCCGGCCGAGGCCGGGGAGGGCACCGGACTGCTGCGCGGGGACGCGGCGTACCGTGGCGGCAGCGGCGCCGTCGACGCCGCCGCGCGCTAAGGAGCCAGCACGACATGTCCGCCGTCACGCACCGCCTCACCGCCCCGGCACCGGGCTGGACCACCGACACCGATGTCGTCGTGGTCGGCTCCGGCGTGGCCGGGCTCACCGTCGCTCTCAACGTCCGCAAGGCCGGCCTGCGGGTCATGGTGGTCACCAAGGCGATGCTGGACGACGGCTCCACCCGCTGGGCCCAGGGCGGCATCGCGGCCGCCCTGGGCGAGGGGGACACCCCCGAGCAGCACCTGGCCGACACCCTGGTGGCCGGCGCCGGGATCTGCGACGAGGACGCCGTCCGCACCCTGGTCACCGAGGGCCCGGACGCGGTCCGCCGGCTGATCGCGGTCGGCGCCGCCTTCGACCGCGGCGAGGACGGCGCGGTCCTGCTCACCCGCGAGGGCGGCCACCACCGCAACCGGATCGCGCACGCCGGCGGGGACGCCACCGGCGCCGAGATATCCCGGGCCCTGGTCGACGCCGTCCGGCGGGACCCCGAGGTGGAGCTCATCGAGCACGCCCTCGTCCTCGACCTGCTCACCGACGCCGACGGGCACGCCGCCGGGCTGACCCTGCACGTCATGGGCGAGGGGCAGCGGGACGGCGTCGGCGCCGTCCGGGCCCGCGCGGTGGTGCTCGCCACCGGCGGCATGGGCCAGGTCTTCTCGGCCACCACCAACCCGGCGGTCTCCACCGGCGACGGCGTGGCGCTCGCGCTGCGGGCCGGCGCCGAGGTCACCGACCTGGAGTTCGTCCAGTTCCACCCCACCGTGCTCTGGCTCGGCCCGGAGGCGCACGGCCAGCAGCCGCTGATCTCCGAGGCGGTCCGCGGCGAGGGCGCCCACCTGGTCGACGCCGACGGCGTCCGCTTCATGGTCGGGCAGCACGAGCTCGCCGAGCTGGCCCCGCGCGACATCGTCGCCAAGGGGATCACCCGCCGGATGCAGGAGCAGGGAACCGACCACATGTTCCTGGACGGGCGGCACTTCGGCGCCGAGATGTGGGAGCGGCGGTTCCCGACCATCCTGGCGTCCTGCCGCGCGCACGGCATCGACCCGGTCACCGAGCCGGTCCCGATCGCCCCGGCCGCGCACTACGCCTCCGGCGGGGTGCGCACCGACGGCCACGGCCGCTCCTCCGTCCCCGGTCTGTACGCCTGCGGCGAGGTCGCCTGCACCGGGGTGCACGGCGCCAACCGGCTGGCCTCCAACTCGCTGCTGGAGGGCCTGGTCTTCGCCGAGCGGATCGCCGCCGACCTGACCGCCCGGCACACGGCCGGCGACCTGCCCGAGCGCACCGTCGACGCGGCGGCCGCCCGCGCCGCCCGCCCGGTGCCGCTGCCCGCGCCCGAGGCGCGGGCCGAGATCCAGCGGCTGATGTCGCGCGGCGCGGGCGTCCTGCGCTCCGCCGCGTCGATGGCCGCCACGGCGCAGGGGCTGGCGCTGCTCGCCGAGCACGCCCGCGCCGACGCCGCCGAGCAGAAGCCGGCCGACCCCCGGGTGGAGACCTGGGAGGCCGCCAACCTGCTGCTGGTCGCCGACGCCCTGGTCACCGCCGCCGCGCAGCGCGAGGAGACCCGCGGCTGCCACTGGCGCGAGGACTTCCCGGAGCGGGACGACACGCACGGGCGACGCCACCTGATCACCACCCTCACCGCCTCCGGCGGCCCCGTCAGCACCCCCGAGGAGCAGTAACACCATGACCGACGCGACCGACGTGACCCACCTGCACGAGCACGAGCACGAGGAGCTCCCGCTGGCCGGCGGCTGCGGCGACGGCTGCGCCTGCGGGGACGGCGAGGGCTACGAGACCGGCCTGGACCCGCAGCTCGCCGAGCTGCTGGAGGAGGCCGGGCTCGACCCGATCGAGGTCGAGGACATCGCCACCCTGGCGCTGGCCGAGGACCTGGCCGGCGGCGAGGACGTCACCTCGGTGGCGACCGTGCCGGCCGACGCCGTCGCCACCGCCGACTTCACCGCCCGCCAGGCCGGCGTGGTGGCCGGCCTGCGGATCGCCGAGGCGGTCGTCTCGCTGGTCTGCGAGGAGGAGTTCGAGGTCGAGCGGCACGTCCAGGACGGCGACCGGGTCGAGGCCGGCCAGGTGCTGCTCTCGGTCCGCTCGCGCACCCGCGACCTGCTGACGGCCGAGCGCAGCGCGCTCAACCTGCTCTGCCACCTGTCCGGCATCGCCACCGCCACCCGCGCCTGGGCGGACGCCCTGGAGGGCACCGGCGCGGTGGTCCGCGACACCCGCAAGACCACCCCGGGCCTGCGCGCGCTGGAGAAGTTCGCGGTCCGCTGCGGCGGCGGCGCCAACCACCGGATGGCGCTGTCGGACGCGGCGCTGGTCAAGGACAACCACGTGGTCGCGGCCGGCGGCGTCGCCGAGGCGTTCCGGGCCGTCCGGGCGGCCTACCCGGAGCTGCCGGTCGAGGTCGAGGTCGACACCCTGGAGCAGATCGCGCCGGTCCTGGAGGCCGGGGCCGACCTGATCCTGCTGGACAACTTCACCGTCCCCCAGCTGGTCGAGGCGGTCGCCCTGGTGGCCGGCCGGGCCAAGCTGGAGGCCTCCGGCGGGCTCACCCTGGCCACCGCGCGCGAGGTCGCCCAGACTGGTGTCGACTACCTGGCGGTGGGCGCGCTGACCCACTCCTCGCCGGTCCTGGACATCGGCCTGGACCTGCGCGCCTGACCGTCCGTCCGCCTGACCGCCTGACCGTCCGCCCGACCGCCCGTCCGTCCGTCCGTCCGCTGGTCCTCGACGAAGAAAGCACCCCATGCTGCTCACCATCGACGTCGGCAACACCCAGACCACCCTCGGCCTGTTCGGCGGCGACGAGGTCGTCGAGACCTGGCGGATCTCCACGGATCCGCGCCGCACGGCGGACGAACTGGCGGTGCTGCTGCACGGCCTGATGGGCTCGCAGGGGTCGCGCACCGCGATCTCCGAGGCGAAGGTCGAGGGCCTGGCGATCTGCTCCTCCGTCCCCTCCGTGCTCCACGAGTTCCGCGAGGTGACGCGCCGCTACTACGGCGACGTCCCCGCGGTGATCGTGGAGCCGGGGGTGAAGACGGGGGTGCACGTCCTGATGGACAACCCCAAGGAGGTCGGCGCCGACCGGATCGTCAACGCGCTGGCCGCCAACCACCTCTACGGCGGCCCGTGCATCGTGGTCGACTTCGGCACCGCCACCACCTTCGACGCGGTCAACGCCCGCGGCGACTACGTCGGCGGCGCGATCGCCCCCGGCATCGAGATCTCGGTCGAGGCGCTCGGCAACCGCGGCGCCCTGCTGCGCAAGATCGAGCTGACCCGCCCGCGCAATGTGATCGGCAAGAACACCGTCGAGGGCATGCAGTCCGGCATCCTCTACGGCTTCGCCGGCCAGGTCGACGGCCTGGTCGACCGGATGGCCCGCGAGCTGTCCAAGGACCCGGACGACGTCCAGGTGATCGCCACCGGCGGCCTGGCCCCGCTCGTCCTCGGCGAGGCCGGCTCGATCGACGTCCACGAGCCCTGGCTGACCCTCATCGGCCTGCGTCTGGTCTACGAGCGCAACCGCCCGAGCTGAGCCGCCGGAATGTGACGCGGATCACACCTTCGCGAACGAGGACATTCACGCACGGTCCCCCCATCGCGACCGCACGTGATCAACACCCGTGCTCCGCACCGTGCTAGCGTCGAGCAACGGGGCCCCATCACCCGCCGCTTCCCGTCGAGGAGCGGTAGGCACTGAGGGGGGAAACACATGCACGGAACCATGGTGGCCGTCGATGACGCCCTGGACGACCTGCGCACCTCGGCGTCCCGGATCGACAGCCTGAGCGACCGCCAGGAAGAGGTGCTCCACCTCCTGGTCCTGGACCTCTCCAACCAGGAGGTCGCCGACCGCCTCGGCATCACCGAACGCACCGTCAAGGCGCACGTGGCCGCCCTGATGGACCGCCTCGGCGTCGACTCGCGGCTGCGCCTGGCGATGATCGCGCTCTACCACCGCATGGCCTCCTGTCCTTGCGGACAATGGTCATGACCCGAACGACCGCCTAGATTCATGACCGCCGGGTTCTCTCGCACACCCCGGCAGCTCTTGGGGGGGAGCACTGTGCGCTCCTCTCCTTCGCGGTCCCGCCGGTGCGACACCGGCGGGCAGTTCGAAGGAACTCTCCGATGAACCTCAAGCGAATCACCGGCGCCGGCGCGGCGCTGTTCGCCGCCGTCGGCCTGGGGGTGGCCGTCGCCCCGCAGGCCTCCGCCCTCGACGGGGACTGCCACACGTACAGCGCCTGCCTGTACTACAACTCCAGCGGGCACGGCTACGGCGCCTTCTTCGAGCAGCAGGGCGACATCTCCAACTACGGCACGCTCTACCGCTTCAACCCGGGCGCCCACGGCACCAGCGGCGCCGGCGTGTACGTCAAGAACCACGCCGCCTACGCGGACAACTGGAACCCCGACCGCTCCTTCACCGTGTACGAGTTCAGCGCGGGCGGCGGAAGCGGCCGGATCGACTGGATCGCCCGGTACGGCGAGGCCGACCTGACGGTCACCCACGACAACAACGCGGGAGCCAAGTTCACCGGCTGATCAGCACCGGGTGGCCGGCCCCTTCGCACCGCCGGGGCCGGCCACCCGGGGCGGCGGCCCCCTTCGCCCGATCCACGGAGACCCCACGCCATGACGCACTACCGCCCGACCGTGACGCCCGCGGCCCGCGTGGCCCTCGCGGGCGTCGTCGCGCTGCTCGCAGCGGCCTGCACGAGCACCACGTCCGAGGAGAGCGAGGGCCCGTCGACGCAGGTCAAGGGGGTCCCGCCGGTCTCGGCGGCGCCGACCATCGCCTCGGCCGCCGACAAGGCCCTGCCGATCGACCCCTACCTGCTCGGCTTCGAGCAGCGGGACCAGTTGGAGCGGGCCGAGTCCGTGCTGGTGAGCCGCTGCATGGCGCGGTTCGGCATCCAGTACCAGGCCCCGCCGCAGATCCCCACCGGGAACCGGCCGCGCAGCCGCACCGACCGCCGGTACCTGGAGAGCACCGCGGCCCGCGCCCAGGCGAACGGCTACCACGCGGCCGAGGGCGACCAGCCCACCGCCGCACCGGCGCCGCCCCAGGTCTCCGACGCCACCCGGATGGTGCTGACCGGCAGCGCCGCCGCGGGCGCCAAGAACGGCCAGGGCGGGCAGGACTACAACGGCGCGACGGTGCCCAAGGGCGGCTGCGTGGGCGAGACCAAGGACAAGCTCGGCGCCAACCCGGCCAACAACAACGGCGGCGACGCCCAGCTCGCCCGGGACATCGACGCCACCGCCCGGGAGCGGTCCAAGACCGACGACCGGGTGCTGGCCGTCTTCCGGTCCTGGTCCGAGTGCATGAAGAGCAAGGGCTACGACTACGCCGACCCGATCAAGGTCCTCGACGACCCGCGGTGGACCTCCCCCACCCCCACCGACGTGGAGCGCGCCACCGCGGTCGCCGACGTCGCCTGCAAGGAGCAGACCAACGTGGTGGGCGTCTGGTTCACCGTCGAGGCGGCCTACGAGACCCAGCTCATCGAACAGAACGCCCCGGCCCTCGCCCAGGTGCGCAAGGACAACGAGGACCGACTGCGCACCGCGGCCCAGGCCCTGGCGGCCGGGTGAGCCAGGAGAATCGGCGACAACCCCGACGGACAGTCAGCTCGTCTGCATAGCAGGACAGTTGTCTCGGATTTCCGGAACGAGGGTGGGGGCGTGGCCGATTTCGACCGGTCGGACGTGGCGGACGGAGACGTGGGCGGCGGCGGGCGGGGGTTCCGGCGGGGCCGGTGGACGCCGGTGCCGCTCGCGGCGGCGGCCGCGGTGGTGGCCGTGGCCGTGACCGGCTGTGCCGGCGGGGGCTCCACGGCCTCCTCGGCCACCGGGGCCGCCGGGGCCGCCCCGCCCCTGTCGCAGGGCGCCACCGAGGCCGCGCGGGAGGTGGGGTGGCCGCTGGAGGCGGCGCTGCGGGGGGACGCGGAGAGCCGGGCCGTCCTCGCGAACGCGCTGAACAAGATCTCCGCGAAGTGCGCCCGGGAGCAGGGGTACCAGGTCACCGAACGGCCGCCGGTGACGGCCGAGCAGCTCATCGCCGAGCAGAAGACGCAGGGGGGCGTCGCGAACCCGTACGCGTGGCCGTCCGCCCAGGCGCTGAAGGACTTCGGCTACGCCGGCTCCGCCCACGGCCGGGACGCGAAGCCGCCGGAGACGGAGCAGCCCGTCGCCGCGGACCCGGCGGCAGGCACCGCGGCGAGCAAGTGCGCCAAGGAGACGGCGGCCCGGCTCACGGCGGCCGATCCGGCCGGGAGTTCGGCCCAGAGGCGGTTGCGCGAGCTGACGGAGGAGGCGGACCGGCGGACCACCGCCGACGCCCGGATGGTCGCGGCGCTCGCCCAGTGGTCGGCGTGCATGAAGCCGAGCGGCTACAGCTACGCGAGCCCGCTGGAGGCGGAGCAGCAGTTCGAGAAGGTCGTCGGCGCCGCGGGTTCGCAGGAGCTGGCGGTCGCCCGGGCGGACGCCGACTGCCGGACCGCCGGCCGGCTGGCGGACGTGTGGGTCCAGGTCCGCTCGCAGGCGGAGCAGCAGCTGGTGGAGCAGAACGCCCAGGTGCTGAAGGAGGCCGCCGACGCCGACCGGCGGATGGCGCAGGAGGCGACCCGGGCGGCGGCCGGGTGAGCAGGGTGGATCGGGTGCGGCCTTGAGATCACGTCAGGTTGAACCCGCAGTCGAACAGTTGGATCGATTTCCAGGACAAGGGTGGGTCGTGGCCGAGTTCGAGGGGTCGGACGTGACGCCGGAGGCGGCGGACGACGAGATGGGCGGCGGCGAGCGGGGGGTCCGGCGGCGTCGACGGGCACTGGTGCTGGTCGTGGCGGCGGCGGTGGCGCTGGCCGGAGGCGGGGTGGCGGCGTCGACGATGATCAAATCGCCCGCCCAGGCGGCGGCCGACAGCGAGCCGCCGGCGCCGGACGTGCTGACGGCGGCGGTGGAGAAGCGGGTGCTGACCGACTCCGTGGTGATCCGCGGACAGGTGAGCGCCGGGCAGTCGGTGGACGTGGCGCCGGCCGGGGGCGGCGGGACGACCGGGGCGAAGCCGGTGGTCACCAAGCTGCCGGCCAAGGTCGGCGACCAGGTGCAGGCCGGGCAGTCGGTGCTGGAGGTGGCGGGGCGGCCGGTGTTCGCGCTGCACGGCGACCTGCCGGTGTACCGGGACCTCAAGCCGGGCGCCACCGGACAGGACGTCAAGCAGCTCCAGCAGGCCCTGAAGGAGCTGGGTTTCGGCTCGGACGGCGACCCGGAGGGCAGCTACGGCGCCGGCACCAAGGAGGCGGTGAAGAACTTCTACGCCGCGCGCGGCTACGACCCGCTGCCCGCCACGCCGGAGGGGGATGCCCAGGTGACCGCCGCCCAGGACGCGGTCACGGGCGGCGAGCGCGCGCTGGCGGACGCCAAGGACGCGCTGAAGCAGGCGAAGAAGCGCTACGACGACGCGGTGACGGCCGCCCGGCAACAGGAGCAGGCCCAGCAACAGGCCCAGCAACAGCAGGCCCAGCAGCAGCAGGCCCAGCAGCAGGCGCAGCAGAGCGCCACGCCGACCACCGGGTCGGGCGACACCGGCCGTCCCGCCGCCCCCGGCGGCGCGGCCCCGGCCCCGGCCGGGGAGAGCCCGGTGGACGCGGCCCGCACCGCCGTCGACACCGCCCAGAAGCAGGTGAACCGGGCCACCGAGGACCTCGCCAAGCTGCGGAAGAAGGTGACGGACGCGAAGACCGCCGCCGGCCCGATGGTCCCGGCCGCCGAGCTGCTCTTCCTCTCCGGCTTCCCGGCCCGGGTCGACGCGGTGACCGGCCGGGTCGGCGGCGAGGTGTCCGGCAAGGTACTGACCGTGTCGGCCGGGGCGCTGGTGGTCAAGGGCAGCCTGACCCTCTCCGACAAGGGCCTGGTGCACCCCGGACAGACCGTGGAGGTCCTCTCCGAGGTGACCGGCGTCAAGGCCGCCGGCAAGGTCGGCGCGGTCGCCGACACCCCCGGCGACGGCCAGCAGGCCGGCGCCGCCCAGGGCGGCGGGCCCGGCGGCGGCCAGAACCCGGCCCCCGCGCCGGGCGGCGCCGCGAACGGCTACCCGATGGTGGTCCAGCCGGACGCCCCGCTGGACCCGCGGCTGGCCGGCCAGGACGTCCGGCTGACCGTCCAGGCCGCCTCCTCGGCCGGCCCGGTGCTGGTCGTCCCGCTGTCGGCGGTCTCCGCGACGGCCGACGGCAAGACGGTGGTGACGGTGTACGAGAACGGGCAGCGCCGCCGGGTGGAGGTCACCCCCGGCACGGTCGGCGGCGGCAGCGCCGAGGTCCGGCCGCTGACCGAGGGCACGCTGAAGGAGGGCGACCAGGTGATCGTCGGCGTCAAGGACGCCACCAGGGCGGGCGCCAAGTGAGCGAAGCGCCCGACACGGCCGCCCCCGTCATCGAGTTCCGCCAGGTCGGCCTGACCTACCCGGGCCCGCCGCCGGTGGCCGCCCTGAAGCCGTGCGACCTGGCGGTCGCCCCCGGCGAGTACGTGACCGTGATCGGCCCGTCCGGCTCCGGGAAGTCCACCTTCCTGAACATCGCCGGCCTGCTGGACGCCCCCACCACCGGCCACTACCTGCTGGACGGCATCGACACCGGCAGCCTTCCGGACTCCGACCGCACCGCGCTGCGCGGACGCCGGATCGGCTTCGTCTTCCAGTCCTTCCACCTCCTCCCGCACCGCTCGGCGGCCGAGAACGTCGCCCTGGCGATGCTCTACACGGCCACCCGGGGCCGGCGCGCCGCGGCCGAGCGGCGCGAGCTGGCCCGCGCCGCGCTGGTCCGGGTGGGCCTCGGCCACCGGCTGGACGCGCTGCCGACCCGGCTGTCCGGCGGCGAGCGGCAGCGGGTGGCGATCGCCCGGGCCCTGGTCGGCCGGCCGTCGCTGCTGCTCTGCGACGAGCCGACCGGCAACCTGGACACCGTCACCGCCGAGTCGATCCTGGCCCTGCTGGACGAACTGCACGCCCAGGGCCTGACGGTGCTGCTGATCACCCACGACCCGCAGGTGGCCGCCCGCGGCCGGCGGACGGTGGCGATCCGGGACGGCCTGCTGCGCGAGGAGGTGGCCGCGGCGTGAGGCCGATCCGCCGCCGCGACCGGGTGGTCGAGCCCTCCCGGTTCCCGTTGCGCGACCTGCTCGCCGAGGCGCTGGCCGGGGTGCTCCAGCGGCCCGCCCGCTCGGCGCTCACCGGTCTGGGCACCGTCCTCGGGGTGGGCACCTTCGTGGCCATCCTGGGGCTGACCGCGACCACCTCCTCGCAGATCGACTCCCGGTTCAGCGTGCTGAGCGCGACCGAGGTGAGCGTCGAGGACATCGGCGGCACCCGCCCGGAGCTGGTGCCGCTCGCCTTCCCGGCCGACGCCGACGCCAGGATCCAGCGGCTGAACGGGGTCGAGGCGGCCGGCGTCTACTGGCCGGTGTCCCAGGCCTCCGGGACGGTCCGGGCCGCCCCGGTGGGGCGGCAGGGCGGCGGCGAGCAGGTCGCCGTGGTGGCCGCCTCGGCCGGGGTGCTCGCGGCCGCCGAGCCGCACCTGGTGCAGGGCCGGACCTTCGACAGCTGGCACGACTCCACCGGCCGGCAGGTGGCCGTGATCGGCGCGGCGCTGGCGTCCCGGCTGGGCATCACCACGCTGGACACCCAGCCGGCGATCTTCCTGGACAACAAGCCGTTCACGGTGATCGGGATCGTCGACGACGTGAAGCGCAAGGCGGACCTGCTGCTCTCGGTGACGGTGCCGCGCGGGACCGCCGCCCGGCTCTGGGGCGAGCCCGACCGCGACCGGGCCAAGATGATCATCTCGACCAGGATCGGCGCCGCCCGGCAGATCGCCGCCGAGGCCCCGCTCGCCCTGGACCCGGCGCACCCGGAGTACTTCAAGCCCGTCCCGCCGCCGGACCCGCGCACCCTGCGCTCCAACGTCACCTCCGACCTCAACCAGCTGTTCCTGCTGCTGGCCGGGATCTGCCTGGTGATCGGCGCGGTCGGCATCGCCAACACCACCCTGGTCGCCGTCCTGGAGCGGACCGGCGAGATCGGCCTGCGCCGGGCGCTGGGCGCCCGCGGCCGCCACATCACCGGCCAGTTCCTCTCCGAATCCGCCTCGCTGGGGCTGATCGGCGGCCTGATCGGCACCTCGCTGGGGGTGCTGACGGTGCTCGGGGTGGCGCTGGGCCGGGACTGGACACCGGTGGTCGACCCGGCGACGGTGGCCGCCGCACCGGCGATCGGCCTGCTCACCGGACTGCTGGCCGGGGTCTACCCGGCCTGGCGGGCGGCCAGGATCCAGCCCGCCGAGGCGCTGCGCCGCTGAGCCGGACCTCCTGCGGGCGGGTCTCCACGACCCGCCCGCAGGACGTTCCCGGGGCAAACGTGGGGCGTCGGCGCGACGCTACCGACAAATCGGATATTCCTCACGTAGTGTCAGCCCATGCCTACGCCACACGGATCGCGCGGCGGCATGGCCTTCAGCGCCGACGAAGTCCGCGTGCTGCGCCGCGCCCTCGCCCAAGCCCTGCACCCCGCCGTCCCCGTCCACCTCCAGCTCCCCGGCCGGCCGGCCCCCGCCGGTGCGGGCGCCGCGCTGTGGGCCGAGGACGTCCAGGACGCCCTGCGCCTGACCGAGGCGATCGACGAGGCCGTCCAGGAGGGCGGCCGGCTGCGCGCGTTCCTCCTCGCCGACCTCGCCCGCTACCGGGCCGCCCTGCCCGGCAGCGCCAGCGGCTACCTGGAACGGCTGGAGGAGGCGGTGGCCGACGGCTACCTCCCCGGGCCGGAGGACCTCACCGCGCTGCGCGGACTCAGCCGCCAGCCCTGCGGCCAGGGCGAGCGCTCCCGCCGCTCCCGGCTGGCCGGGCGCTGCCACGCGCTGGCCGAGGCCGCCGTCCGCGAGCGGCTCGCCCTCACCACCGGCCAGCGCCACCTCGTCGCCGTACCGAGCCCCGCCGCACCCCCGAACGCTTCCCTGACCCCTGTTGGCCCCAGTCCTGTTGGCACTCCTGTTGGAGGACGGATCCCGATGAGCAGCACCGAGCCCCCCGTCGAGCAGTCCGCCGACCCCCGCGCGCCGCAGGGCCGCAAGCCCGCCCGGCCGCACCGGATGCCCACCCCCGCCGAGCTGTTCGGCCGCCGTCCCAAGCCGCCGACCGGCCCGGAGGCGCCGCCCGAGCCCGAGGACGTGGAGTTGGCCACCGGCACCGGCTGAGCCCGCCCCGCCACCGCCTCCCGGGGAGGCCGCGCCGGATCCGTCCGGTACGGCCTCCCCGGTTCCGTTTCCGGCCGCCGGGCCGCACCGCCCGGCACGGTTATCCCGTGGCGGAGCACCGGTCCCGGCTGGCTACCCTGGTGGGGTGAGCGATCAGAGCCCTATCCCCGCGACCGACGACCTTCCCGAGCAGATGCGCGTCCGGCGCGAGAAGCTGGACCGGCTCCGGGCCGCCGGTGTCGACCCCTACCCGGTCGGCTTCCCCAGGACCAGCACCATCGCCGACCTCCGGGCCAAGCACCCGGACCTCGCCCCCGACACCGCGACCGGTGAGCGGGTCGGCATCACCGGCCGGGTGATCCTCTCCCGCACCGGCGGCAAGCTCTGCTTCGCCACCCTGCGCGACGGCTCCGGCGACCTCCAGGTGATGTTCTCCCTGGACAAGCTGGGCGAGGAGCGGCTGGCGGCCTGGAAGTCCGACATCGACCTCGGCGACCAGGTCGGCGTCGAGGGCGAGGTGATCACCTCCCGGCGCGGCGAGCTGTCGGTGATGGTGGACCGCTGGGAGCTCACCGCCAAGTGCCTGCGCCCGCTGCCGGACAAGCACAAGGGCCTGACCGACCCGGAGGCCCGGGTCCGCCAGCGGTACGTCGACCTGATCGTCAACCCCGAGGCCCGCGAGATCCTCCACCTGCGTTCCAAGGTGGTCCGCTCGATCCGCCGCACCTACGAGGAGCGCGGCTACATCGAGGTCGAGACCCCGATGCTGCAGCCGGTGCACGGCGGCGCCAACGCGCGGCCGTTCAAGACGCACATCAACGCGTACGACATCGACCTCTACATGCGGATCGCCCCCGAGCTGTACCTCAAGCGGCTGGTGGTCGGCGGCGCGGAGAAGGTCTTCGAGATCAACCGCAACTTCCGCAACGAGGGCGCGGACTCCACCCACAACCCGGAGTTCACCTCGCTGGAGTCGTACGAGGCCTACGGCGACTACGACACCCAGGCCGAGCTGATCCGGGCCACCATCGTCAACGCCGCCCGGGACGCCCTGGGCACCACGGTGATCAAGGGCCTGGACCCGCACGGCGTCGAGCACGAGATCGACCTGGCCGAGCCCTGGGAGGAGGTCGCCGTCTACCCGGGCATCTCCGCCCGCCTGGGCACCGAGGTCACCCCGGAGACCTCCGTCGAGGAGCTGCGCAAGCTGGCCGCCGAGCACGGCATCCCCTTCGAGAAGGAGTGGGGCCACGGCCAGATCGTGCTGGAGATGGTCGAGCGCCTGCTGGAGGAGAACGCCGTCCGGCCGACCTTCATCAGGGACTACCCGACCGAGGTCTCCCCGCTGACCCGCCAGCACCGCTCGGTCCCGGGCGTGGCCGAGAAGTGGGACCTGGTGATCTTCGGCACCGAGATCGGCACCGCCTACTCCGAGCTGGTCGACCCGGTCGAGCAGCGCGCCCGCCTCACCGCGCAGTCCCTGCTCGCGGCCGGCGGCGACGTCGAGGCGATGCAGGTCGACGAGGACTTCCTGCGGGCCCTGGAGTACGCGATGCCGCCGACCGGCGGCCTCGGCCTCGGGGTGGACCGCCTGATCATGCTGCTCACCGGCAAGAACATCCGGGAGACGGTGCTCTTCCCGCTGGTGAAGCCGGAGCCCAGGGCTTCCGCCGGTGCGGCGGAGAAGACCGAGGAGGAGTGACCTGATGGACTACGTCAGCGCGATCGTGCCGCCGCTGGTCATGGCGATCGGCTTCGGCTTCCTGGTGCGGGCCATCATCCGCAGCCAGGGCGGGGCCCAGAAGACCAAGGAGGACGTGGTCGACTGACCCCGTCGGTCGCCCGCGAACACCGCGCGCCGCCATTCCCGGATTCCGGGGGTGGCGGCGCGCCGGTTTGGCGGCACTTCACAAGATTTGCCCCATTCACTCCCTATCCTGGCCGCACTATGGTCCGGCAACTCGGCGAACTTGAGAACGCCATCATGACCCGGGTGTGGCAGTGGAACCGACCGGTCACGGTTCGCGAGGTTCTCCTGGATCTGCGGTCGGAACGCGATATCGCGTACACCACGGTGATGACCGTCCTGGACAAGCTGCACAGAAAGGGCTGGCTCCGCCGGGAGCGCGCGGGGCGGGCCTATCGATATGAACCGGTCTCCTCGCGTGAGGCGTACACGGCGGCCCTGATGAACGACGCCTGGGCCACCAGCGACAATCCCGCGGCGGCCCTGGTGCACTTCTTCGGCCTGATGTCACCCGGGCAACGGGAGGCGCTGCGGGACGCCTTGCGGGTGGCCGCTCTGTCCCCGTCCGATCCGTCCGCACCGGATTCCCCGGAGGGCGGACCGGATACCGGGGAGACCGGCTCGGGGCCGGCACGATAACGTCCCGCCATGGAGGTCACCATCCGCCGGGCGCGGACCACGGACGTGCGGGCCGTGCGCGGGCTCATCGACGCCTACGCGCGCGACGGGATTCTGCTCGACAAGCCCACCGTCACACTGTTCGAATCGGTGCAGGAGTTCTGGGTCGCGGAACGCGACGACGACGGGACGGTGGTCGCCTGCGGCGCGCTGCACGTGATGTGGGAGGACCTCGCCGAGGTCCGCACCCTCGCGGTCGACCGGTCCTGCCGGGGCCACGGGGTCGGACACCTGCTGCTGGAGAAGCTGCTGCAGACCGCCCGCTGGCTCGGCGTCCGTCGGATTTTCTGCTTGACGTTCGAGGTCGCCTTCTTCGCGAAACACGGTTTCGTGGAGATCGGGGAGCTCCAGGAAACCGATGATGGTACGACAGACCCGGCGGCGATCGCTACGGATGTCTATGAAGAACTTCTCCGCTCGTACGATGAAGGTGTCGCCGAGTTCCTCGACCTGGAGCGGGTGAAGCCCAACACACTGGGCAACTCGCGCATGCTGCTGCACCTGTGAGCCGCCCCCGGGACGGCCAGGGGTTTGTGTTTTCCGGGAAAAGGCGCTTTCCTTTCCTTAGGCAATGGGTCGTTTAGCGGAAAGGGAAGCCCGTGGCACAGAGGGTGCAGGTCATTCTTGAAGACGATCTCGACGGCGGGTCGGCGGACGAGACGGTCACGTTCGCGCTCGACGGCGTTGCCTACGAGATCGACCTGAAGAGCGCCAACGCGGACAAGCTCCGCGGTCTGCTGGCGCCGTACGTGGAGAAGGGGCGCAAGCAGAGCGGCCGCCTCGCCGGCACCCGCCGCGCCGGCCGCGGGTCCGCCCCGCGTCCGTCCGGCAGCGTCCCGGACACCGCCAAGATCCGCGCGTGGGCCAAGGAGCAGGGCCTGGAGGTCAACGACCGCGGCCGCGTCCCCAGCAATGTGCGCGAGGCCTACGAGAAGGCCAACGCGTCCTGAACCGGGCGACGCCCGGCCGTCCGGACGGGTGCGGGGCCCCGGGCGGCGCGTGAGGCGTCCGCGACATGCCCGCGGGGCGCGGAGGGACCCCCTCCGCGCCCCGCGGCGCACACCGTCACCGCCTGTGCAACGCTGGAAGGGCGGAGCGGCGACGCGGACGACCGGGCCGGCGCACCGGCCCCGGCCCCGACTGATCCACCGTCAGCGGCGGCCCGACTTCTCGCCAGGCGAACACCGCCACCGCGGAAACTGCGCGAGAACCACCCCGATACCGGGTATGAATGCAGGGGGACGGGGTCCACGACCCCGTCCGGGGCAGGACGCGTGACCGGTCGGACACCCACCGGCAGCGCCGTGGCGGAGGTTGTTCGCCGATGGCGTAGCGGTATCCGGTGCATCCGGCACCCGTGCGGGAACACCGTCTTCCAGCATCGGGTTGGGAATGGTGTCGGCTGGTCGCGCAGCATCTCGCTCCCCTTCGAGGGAGTGAATCCGTGGGCCGCGCCGCTGAGCGGGACTAGCATGCGGAAGGACAGGGCGGGGACGGACCCCGAACTGCCCGACCGCTCTGAGGAGCGATAAACGATGTTCGAGAGGTTCACCGACCGCGCGCGGCGGGTTGTCGTCCTGGCTCAGGAAGAAGCCCGGATGCTCAACCACAACTACATCGGCACCGAGCACATCCTCCTGGGTCTGATCCACGAGGGTGAGGGTGTCGCCGCTAAGGCCCTGGAGAGCCTCGGGATTTCTCTTGAGGCCGTTCGCCAGCAGGTCGAGGAGATCATCGGCCAGGGCCAGCAGGCCCCGTCCGGCCACATCCCCTTCACCCCCCGGGCGAAGAAGGTCCTGGAGCTGTCGCTCCGCGAGGCCCTGCAGCTCGGCCACAACTACATCGGCACCGAGCACATCCTGCTCGGCCTGATCCGCGAGGGCGAGGGCGTCGCCGCCCAGGTCCTGGTGAAGCTGGGCGCCGACCTGAACCGGGTCCGCCAGCAGGTCATCCAGCTGCTCTCCGGCTACCAGACCCCCGGTGGCAAGGAGTCGGCCACGGCCGGCGGGCCCGCCGAGGGCACCCCGTCGACCTCGCTGGTCCTGGACCAGTTCGGCCGCAACCTCACCCAGGCCGCCCGCGAGGCCAAGCTCGACCCGGTCATCGGGCGCGAGAAGGAGATCGAGCGGGTCATGCAGGTGCTGTCCCGCCGCACCAAGAACAACCCGGTGCTGATCGGTGAGCCCGGCGTCGGCAAGACCGCCGTCGTCGAGGGCCTGGCCCAGGCGATCGTCAAGGGCGAGGTCCCGGAGACGCTCAAGGACAAGCAGCTCTACACCCTGGACCTGGGCGCCCTGGTGGCCGGCTCGCGCTACCGCGGTGACTTCGAGGAGCGCCTGAAGAAGGTCCTCAAGGAGATCCGCACCCGCGGCGACATCATCCTGTTCATCGACGAGCTGCACACCCTGGTCGGCGCGGGCGCCGCCGAGGGCGCCATCGACGCCGCCTCGATCCTCAAGCCGATGCTGGCCCGCGGTGAGCTGCAGACCATCGGTGCCACCACGCTCGACGAGTACCGCAAGCACCTGGAGAAGGACGCCGCGCTGGAGCGCCGCTTCCAGCCGATCCAGGTCGCCGAGCCGTCGCTGCCGCACACCATCGAGATCCTCAAGGGCCTGCGCGACCGCTACGAGGCCCACCACCGGGTCTCCATCACGGACGCCGCCCTGGTCGCCGCCGCCACCCTGGCCGACCGGTACATCTCGGACCGCTTCCTGCCGGACAAGGCCATCGACCTCATCGACGAGGCCGGCTCCCGGATGCGCATCCGCCGGATGACCGCGCCGCCGGACCTGCGCGAGTTCGACGAGAAGATCGCCGACGTGCGCCGCGAGAAGGAGAGCGCGATCGACGCGCAGGACTTCGAGAAGGCCGCGTCCCTGCGCGACGACGAGAAGCAGCTCCTGCAGGCCAAGGCCAAGCGCGAGAAGGAGTGGAAGGCCGGCGACATGGACGTCGTCGCGGAGGTGGACGAGGAGCTCATCGCCGAGGTCCTGGCCACCGCCACCGGCATCCCGGTCTTCAAGCTCACCGAGGAGGAGACCTCCCGGCTGCTGCGCATGGAGGACGAGCTGCACAAGCGCGTCATCGGCCAGAAGGACGCCATCAAGGCGCTCTCCCAGGCCATCCGGCGCACCCGTGCGGGCCTCAAGGACCCGAAGCGCCCCGGTGGCTCGTTCATCTTCGCCGGCCCGTCCGGCGTCGGTAAGACCGAGCTCTCCAAGACGCTCGCCGAGTTCCTCTTCGGCGACGAGGACGCGCTGATCGCCCTCGACATGTCGGAGTTCTCCGAGAAGCACACGGTCTCCCGGCTCTTCGGTTCGCCCCCCGGCTACGTGGGCTACGAGGAGGGCGGCCAGCTGACCGAGAAGGTGCGCCGCAAGCCGTTCTCCGTCGTCCTCTTCGACGAGGTCGAGAAGGCCCACCCGGACATCTTCAACTCGCTGCTGCAGATCCTGGAGGACGGTCGCCTGACCGACTCCCAGGGCCGCGTGGTCGACTTCAAGAACACCGTCATCATCATGACGACCAACCTCGGCACCCGGGACATCTCCAAGGGCTTCAACCTGGGCTTCGCGGCCCAGGGCGACACCCAGACCGGGTACGAGCGGATGAAGGCGAAGGTCAGCGAGGAGCTCAAGCAGCACTTCCGCCCCGAGTTCCTGAACCGCGTCGACGACATCGTGGTCTTCCACCAGCTGTCCGAGGAAGACATCATCCAGATCGTCGACCTCATGATCGCCAAGGTGGACGAGCGGCTCAAGGACAAGGACATGGGCCTGGAGCTCAGCGTCGAGGCCAAGCAGCTGCTGGCCAAGCGCGGCTACGACCCGATCCTGGGCGCCCGGCCGCTGCGCCGGACCATCCAGCGCGAGATCGAGGACCACCTCTCCGAGAAGATCCTCTTCGGCGAGCTGCGGGCCGGCCACATCGTGGTCGTCGGCGTCGAGGGCGAGGGCAAGGAAGCGAAGTTCACCTTCCGCGGCGAGGAGAAGTCCGCGGTCGCGGACACCCCGGCCGCGGTCGCCTCGCCGGGTCCGGACCTGACGAAGTAGCAACATTTAACAGATAACAGCAAACGGTTTGGGCCCCCGGCGTTCGCGCCGGGGGCCCAAACCGTTTTCCGCACCGCTCCCGAAGCTGTGATCCGGCCCACGAAGTGGCAGATGGGAGGCCAGACGGGGGGCCGGTGCGGGTGCGATCGAAGCTGCGCTCATCTTTAATGTCAATGTTGTTGACGGTGCGTCAGCTGATACGAAGTCGCGGAGGATAGCGCTGTGGCCATGTCACGGTCAAGGTCTATCTTTTCCGTCCACGCTTGGATCAAATGACGTCCACCTGTCTTTCATTGGTTTACCGGAAGGCCAAGAGCCGGACCGGTTTGGGGAGGACGTCACAACGTTGAAGATGACCAGGAAAGCCGCCGCGGTCGCCTCGGCCGCGGCGGTCATAGCCGCGCTCGGCGCGGGGATGCTCCCGAGCACGGCCGTCGCCGCCGGCTCCGCCCCCGTTCCGCAGGACCCGGCCGATGCCGTCCAGACCAGCACTGAGCACAACCTGCCGGGCCCGCTGACCGAGAAGGTCGAGGCCGAGCAGAAGGCCGCCACCGAGCAGCTGCTCGCCGGCACCGCCAAGATCGAGCAGCACGGCGGCAGCTCCAGCATCAAGCTGGGCAAGGACAAGTACGTCGAGCTCGCCCGTGAGCGCACGGACAAGATCTTCACCATCCTGGTGGAGTTCGGTGACGACGTCGACAACACCACGAAGACGCCGGACGGCCGGATCAAGTACGGCGGCACACCCGGTCCGCAGCGCAACCAGATCGAGAAGCCGGACGCGGCCACCAACAACTCGACCCTCTGGCAGGCTGACTACAACCAGCAGCACTACCAGGACCTGTACTTCAGCAAGACCGGCGACTCGCTGAAGACCTACTACGAGAAGCAGTCCTCGGGCCGCTACTCGGTGGACGGTCAGGTCACCGACTGGGTGAAGGTCAAGTACAACGAGGCCCGTTACGGCTCGGACTACTGCGGCCAGCACGTCTGCGCCAACGCGCAGGACCTGATCCGCGACGCGATCGACACCTGGGTCGCCGACCAGAAGGCCAAGGGCCAGACGGACGAGCAGATCAAGGCCACCATCGCGCAGTACGACCAGTGGGACCGGTACGACTTCAACCACAACGGCAACTTCAACGAGCCGGACGGTTACATCGACCACTTCCAGATCGTGCACGCCGGTGAGGACCAGTCGGCCGGCGGCGGCAAGCAGGGTACTGACGCCCTGTGGGCCCACCGCTCGTACGTCTACGGCACCGGCGCCGGCTCCACCGGCCCGGCCGACAACAAGCTGGGCGGTACCCCGGTCGGCGGCACCGGCGTCTGGGTCGGCGACTACACCATGCAGCCCGAGAACGGCGGCCTCGGTGTCTTCGCCCACGAGTACGGCCACGACCTCGGTCTGCCGGACCTCTACGACACCTCGGGCAGCGGGATCGACAACTCGGTCGGCTTCTGGTCGCTGATGTCCTCCGGCTCCTGGCTGGGCGAGGGCAAGAACTCGATCGGCGACATGCCGAACGACCTCGACGCCTGGAGCAAGCTGAAGCTCGGCTGGCTGAAGTTCGACAAGGCCAAGGCCGGCACCGAGTCGACCCACCACATCGGCCCGGCGGAGTACAACAGCAAGCTCCCGCAGGCGCTGGTCGTCGACCTGCCGAAGAAGGCCGTCACCACCACCATCAACAAGCCCTTCGCGGGCGCCAACGAGTGGTGGAGCGGCAGCGCCGACGACCTGAACGTCACGCTGACCCGCGACATCGACCTCACCGGCAAGACCTCCGCCTCGCTGTCGGCCAAGGCCTGGTACGACATCGAGCAGGACTTCGACTACGGCTACGCCGAGGTCTCCACCGACGGCGGCACCAGCTGGACCGCCCTCGCCGGTACCTACAACGGCACCGCCCTGCCGAAGGACCCCTCCGGCAACGCCTCGCTGACCGGTAGCTCGGGCGACAAGTGGGGCGACCTCGTCCTCCCGCTGGACGCCTACGCCGGCAAGGCCGTCAAGGTCCGCTTCCGCTACGTCACCGACGGCGGTCTGCACCTCAAGGGCCTGGCGCTGGACGACCTGGTCGTGACCGCCAACGGCGCCACCGTCTTCACCGACGGTGCCGAGAACGGCGACAACGGCTGGACCGCCAAGGGCTTCTCGCGGACCACCGGGTCGTTCACCAACGACTACAACCAGTACTACATCGCGGAGAACCGCCAGTACGTCTCGTACGACCGCACCCTCAAGGTCGGCCCGTACAACTTCGGCTTCGCCGACAAGCCGCTCTGGGTCGAGCACTACCCGTACCAGCCCGGTCTGCTGATCTGGTACTGGGACGAGTCGCAGAGTGACAACAACGTCACCAACCACCCGGGCCAGGGCCTGATCCTGCCGGTCGACTCGCACCCGACCCCGCTGAAGTGGAAGGACGGCACGCTGATGCGCCCGCGCATCAACGGCTACGACTCCACCTTCGGTTCGCGCAAGGTCGACGGCCTGACCCTGCACCGCGCCGGTGTCGAGACGGTCATCCCGAAGGCCAAGGGCATCGACGAGTTCTCCGACCTGAAGTCGTACTGGTCGAAGGACAACCCGTACAGCAGCGTCATCGTCCCGAAGACGGGCACCAGCATCGAGGTCGAGAACGAGTCCTCGAACTACCTGGAGACCTGGATCCGCGTCCGCCCGGTCGACAACTGATCGACCGCGCTCTGACGCCCGGTTCCTGACCGGGCAAGACCGAGCCGATCCGGCCCGCTCCCGCAGCCGCGGGGGCGGGCCGGATTCTTTGTGCCGTGGCGGCCCGGGGGGCCGGGGATCCGGGCGGTCCGGGCGGGTTCAAACCCGCGTTCCGGGTGGTGCTGCTCACAACCCCGGGGCACGGTACGAGCGGCGGTAGTAGGACGGCCGGGTGGCGCCCTCCGGCCGTGACCCCGTGAACGGACGATCCGACCGCATGATCGTCACTCCGTCGGTTTGAATCCCCGACGCGCCGATGACTACACGCCGTAGTACGTCACACGGTTTGGGACTCCGCTCGGTGACGGTTACACCTGAGTGGTCCCCCGCTCAGCACGCCCGAACGGGCTCAGCGTGCTGCCCCGTACGTTCGTGAGGTCGAGCTCCATGCCTTCCGTCCCGCCTCTGGGGCCGGCCCTGTGCCGGCTCGCCGACTCCTTCCTCCGGCAGACCGGTCGCAACCACTCCACCACCGCCGCCGCGGCCGGCGCGGCCGCCCTGACCGGCGCCCTGCTGCTGGTCGCCTCGGGCAGCGCCTCGGCGCAGACGGTCGCCCCGACCACCCCCGGCAGCTCGGCGTTCACCGCGTCGCACGGGGCGGCGCCCGCCTCGGCGCTGGTCCAGGTCGCCGGCCCGAGCACGTACACGCTGCCCTCCCAGCGGGCCTCGGCCCAGGAGTACGTCGCGGTCGCGGCCAACCTCGCGGCGCAGCCCGCCGAGCCGGCGCCCGCCGCCCAGCCGGAGCCCGCCCCGGCCCCCGCGCCCGCCCCGGAACCGGCCCCCGCGCCTGCTCCGGCCCCGGCCCCCGCTCCGGCCCCGGCCCCGGCTCCCCAGTGGTCCGCCCCGGTCCCGGGCGCGCCGACCAGCAACCCGTACGGTGGGCGCAACGCGCACTACGCGGCCGGGTACCACACCGGCGTGGACTTCGCGGTCTCCCCCGGCACCAGGCTGCTCGCGGTCGGCAACGCCACCGTGGTGTCGGCCGGCTGGGACGGCGCGTACGGCAAGGAGGTCGTGCTGCGGCTGGCGGACGGCCGGTACGCCCAGTACGCCCACATGTCGTCGATCTCGGTGTCGGCGGGCCAGCACGTCTCGGCCGGGCAGCAGATCGGCCGCTCCGGCAACACCGGCAACTCGACCGGGCCGCACCTGCACTTCGAGATCCGCTCCGCCAACAAGTACGGCGCGGTGATCAACCCGATCGCCTACCTGTCCGCGCGCGGGGTCACCCACTTCTGATCCCCCGTCCGGAGCCGGGCGCGGTCCGGGCGGCCGCTCAGTCCGTCGGCGCGGGATTGCCGATCAGCCGGCAGATCTCCAGCGCCACGTGCTGGGCGGCCGCGATCGCCTCCTCGCGGGTGGCCTCGTCGACCTGGACCTCGGAGACGTAGCGGTCGGCCTCGGGCCGCTGGTCCTGCTGCAGCAGGAAGAGCGCCGAGTTGATGGTGAACAGGGACATCGCCGCGCGCAGCCGGTCCTCGAAGCTCGCCTTCGGGCCGTGCATCAGCCGGACCAGCGCGATCATGGTGTCCCGGAACTCCCGCCCGGCCGGCAGGTCGCGCAGCGCGGGCTGGTTCTCCTGGAAGAAGCGGAGCAGTGGCGCCCGCTCGGACATCCCGGCCGCGAACCGGCGGATCAGCTCGTCCCGCACCTCGGGTGTCCAGGTCTGCTCGCGCCCCCACGCGATCAGCTCGTGGATCGGGGCGGCGGTGGCCGCCACGATGCCCTGGACGATGTCCTCCTTGGTCTTGAAGTGGTAGTAGAGCGCGGCCTTGGTGACACCCAGGCGGTCGGCGATCTCCCGCAGCGAGGTGCGCTCGTAGCCGTGCTCGGAGAAGAGCTCCAGGGCGACCGCGACGATGCGCGCCCGGGTGTCGCTACGGGGGCCGTGCGTGGTGCCCATCGCCTGCCTCTGACTGCGTCGTGATCGGTCCCCGCGCCGGCCGACGGCCGCCGCGGCGCAGCGGCGGACACCTCTGCGGCGCCCGCTCCTGCGTTCATTCTTCCTGCCCAGGGCGCCCGCCGAAAAACTGGCTTGACGACCGGCTAGTGGACAACCTACCGTGCCGACGGTCCACAAACTAGCCGGGCGACAAGTAAGGAGGGGCCGTCGCAGGCCGCGCCGGTCGCCCGACGTCCTGTCCGGGAGACGCCCACCCATGTCACAGCCCAAGGCCGACGCCGACGCCCCCGAGAAGAAACCGGCCGAGGAGGAGCAGCCCCGCTCGGCCCGCGAGATCCGCCTGGTCATGATCGGCCTGGTGGTCACCATGCTGCTCGCGATGCTCGACGGCCTGATCGTCGGCACCGCGATGCCGACCATCGTCGGCGAGCTCGGCGGCGCCGAGCACCTGTCGTGGGTGGTCACCTCGTACACCCTGGCCACCGCCGCCTCCACCCCGATCTGGGGCAAGCTCGGCGACCTCTACGGCCGCAAGGGCACCTTCCTCACCTCGATCGTGATCTTCCTGGCAGGCTCGGCGCTCTCCGGCCTCTCCCGGGACATGACCGAGCTCATCGGCTTCCGCGCCCTGCAGGGCCTGGGCGCCGGCGGTCTGATGGTCGGCGTGATGTCGATCATGGGCGCGCTGGTCCCGCCGCGCGACCGCGGCAAGTACCAGGGCATGTTCGCCGCGGTGATGGCCCTCGCCACCATCGGCGGCCCGCTGGTCGGCGGCTTCATCACCGACCACCTGAACTGGCGCTGGACCTTCTACATCAACCTGCCGCTCGGCGCCGTCGCGCTCGCCGTCGTGGTCGTCACGCTGAAGCTGCCGAAGGTCCGCAGCAAGGCCAGGATCGACTACCTCGGCGCGCTGCTGCTCACCACCGGCATCACCTCGCTCACCCTGATCACCACCTGGGGCGGACAGGAGTACGCCTGGGGCTCGAAGCAGATCCTCGGCCTGACCGCGCTGGCCGCGGCCACCCTGATCGGCTTCTGCTACGTCGAGCAGTGGGTCCAGGAGCCGATGCTGCCGCTGTCGCTGTTCCGGAACCTCAACTTCACCCTGGTCTCGATCATCGGCTTCGTGGTCGGCTTCGTGATGTTCGGCTCGACCGTCTTCCTGCCGCTCTACCAGCAGACCGTGCAGGGCGCCTCGGCGACCAACTCCGGCCTGCTGCTGATGCCGATGATGTTCGGCATGCTGGTGATCTCGCTGGTGGTCGGCCAGGCCGTGACCAAGACCGGCAAGTACCGGATCTACCCGATCATCGGCACCGTCGTGATGACCGCCGGCATGCTGCTGCTCTCCACCCTCTCCACCGGCACCTCGGGCTTCGTCTCCGCCTGCTGGATGGTAGTGCTCGGTGCCGGCATGGGCTTCCTGATGCAGATCACCATGCTGGTCGCGCAGAACAGCGTCGAGCTCAAGGACATGGGCGTGGCCAGCTCCACCGCCACCCTGTTCCGCACCATCGGCGGCTCGTTCGGTGTGGCGCTGTTCGGCGCGCTGTTCAACAACCGGGTCACCGAGACCATGAACGAGCGGCTCGGTTCGGCCGCCGGGGCGGGCGGCTCGCAGGGCGGCGACCCGGCGCAGCTGAGCCCGGCCGCGCTCAAGGCGCTGCCGGCGCCGGTCCAGGACGCCTACCACCACGCGGTGGCCAACGGCATGCACACCGTCTTCCTGTGGGGTGCCGCCGTCGCCGTGATCGCGGTCGCCGCCGCGGTCTTCATGCGCGAGGTGCCGCTGCGCGGGGCCGGCGCCCCGCCGGCCGACGGCGAGGGCGGCAAGGGCACGAAGGGCGCCGCGGCCGACAACATCGAGGCCGTCGCGATCTGACGCCGGAACGCACCGGGGCCCCCGTCCGCCGCACCGGCGGACGGGGGCCCTCGCGCGTGCGGGGGTGCCCGAGCTAGTGGGGCAGCCGGTAGACGCCCTGCTCGACCGGCTCGACCAGGCCGTCGGCGACCAGCCCGTCCAACGCGCGGGCCCGCTGCACGGCGTCCGGCCAGACCGCGTCGAGCCGGGCCTGCGGCACCTCGCCGTGCGCCTCGCGGAGCACCGCGAGCAGCTTGCCGCGCACCTGCCGGTCGGTGCCCTCGTACGACTGTCCGCGCCGGGCCGGTCCCTCGTACGGCGGGCGGCCGGCCCGCTGCCAGGCGCAGGAGGTGAACAGCGGGCAGTCCCCGCATTCCGGGCCGCGGGCCGTGCAGACCAGCGCGCCCAGCTCCATCACGGCCACCGCCCAGGTGGCGGCCGTACCGGCGCCCTCGGGCAGCAGGGCGGTCGCGGTGCGCCGCTCGGCCGCCGTGGTGGCCTGCGCCGGGTACTCCACACCGGTCACCGCGCGGGCGAACACCCGGCGGACGTTGGTGTCCAGCACCACGTGCCGCTGGCGGAAGGCGAAGGAGGCCACCGCCGCCGCGGTGTACTCGCCGACGCCGGGCAGCGAGAGCAGCGTCGCGTGGTCGTCCGGGACCTCGCCGCCGTGCTCCTCGGTGATCGCCACGGCGGCGCCGTGCAGGCGCAGCGCCCGGCGCGGGTAGCCCAGCCGGCCCCAGTGCCGGACGGCCTCGCCGGGCGGCTCGGCGGCCAGGTCGGCCGGGGTCGGCCAGCGCTCCATCCAGGCCTCCCAGACCGGCAGGACGCGCTTGACCGGGGTCTGCTGGAGCATGAACTCGCTGACCATCACGGCCCAGGGCGAGGCGTCCGGGGTGCGCCAGGGGAGGTCGCGGGCGTTGGCCTCGTACCAGTCGAGGACGGTCGTGTGCAGGACGGGCAGCGGCAGCGCGAGCTTCGGCCCTTCGGCCGGGGTCGCGGGGGCGGCGGGGGTGACGGTGTTGGCAGCCATGGCCCTTCGATCCTCCCACGCCCGGGTCGGGAGCCGAAGCGGATCATGACTCTCCGCCCAAGGGCGCAAAACACCCCATTCAGCCTCCCTCGAACGGCGCAAATGGCGGATCATGTGAAGGAAGGGGTGACTGTGCGGTGTTGGTGCGTCAAGGGGCACACACTGTCTCGTAGAGTTTGGGCGTGCCCTCTCTGCGTCAACCCGTAGGACCGCTGCCGGCCTCGATCTACTGGCGTCGGCGCATCGTCGTGCTCGTCGCCGTCGTCGCGGTCGCCGCCCTCGTCATCTGGCTGATGACCGATCAGGGCGGGGGTGGTGACGGCTCGAAGGACAAGGCCGCGCAGGCCGTACCGACCCAGTCGCAGAGCCAGACACCCGCCCAGGCCATCACGCCGGGCGCCTCGCCGACCGGGCCCGCCAACAACTCCCGGCCCGGGAGCGGCAGCAGCGGCGGCGGTGGAAGCGCCTCCGGCGGCGCCGTGGGCGGTTCCGGCGGCGGCGACGTCAGCCTGAGCACCGGCGGCACGACCGGCGGCGGCGCTGCTCCCGCGACCGGCGGGGCGGCGGCGGGCGGCGGTGCGGCCGGCGGGAGCGGTGGCGCCAACGGCGGCGGCACGGGCGGTACCGGCGGTGGCGGCACCGGCGGCCCGCCCCCGGTGAACACCAACGAGATCATGGCCCTGCCGGTCTGCGCCTCCTCTCAGGTGACGCTCAATCTGGCCGGCGCCCAGAACGCCTACCAGCCCAAGGACAAGCCCAAGCTGGCGCTGACCATCAACAACTCCTCCGGCACCACCTGCCGGCTGGACCTGGGCCGGACCGCCTCGGCGATCACCGTCACCGCCAGCAACGGCGAGCGCATCTGGTCGTCCGGCGACTGCCCGACCGACAAGGGCAGCAGCTGGGTCCAGCTCCCCGCCAACGGCGGGCTGACCGAGACCTTCAGCTGGGACCGGGTCCGCAGCAAGCCGCAGTGCGCCACCGCCGACGCGGCGCCCGCCCCGGCCGGCACCTACCTGGTGGTCGCCGACCTCACCGGCCTCTCCGGCGGCCAGGCCTCGGCCCGCTCCTCGATCCGCCTGGAGAACTGAGCGGCCCTCAGCGGCACGGCACCGCAGCACGAAGCCCGGACCGCTCAGGCGGTCCGGGCTTCGGCGTCCCCGGGGCGGCGGGCCCCGGTCAGACGTAGCGCTCCAGGATGGACGATTCGGCAAGCCGGGACAGGCCCTCGCGGACCGAACGGGCCCGGGTCTCGCCGACGCCCTCGACCGTCTGCAGATCGTCGATGCTCGCGGCCAGCAGCTTCTGCAGGCCTCCGAAGTGCTCGACCAGGCGCTCTATCACGGTGTTGGGCAGCCGCGGGATCTTGGCCAGCAGCCGGTAGCCGCGCGGCGAGACCGCCGAGTCCAGCGACTCCGGCGAGCCCGAGTAGCCGAGCGCCTTGGCCACCGTCTGCAGGTCGAGCAGCTCGGCGTGGGTCAGCGCCTCCAGGTCGGCCAGCACCTCGGTGACGGTCCGGCCCTTCTTGGCGGCGCGCTCCGGGAAGTAGTCCCGGGCCACCAGCTCGCGCTCCGGCTCCACGCCCGCGATCAGCTCGTCCAGCTGGAGCGAGAGCAGCCGGCCGTCGATGCCGAGCTCCAGCACGTAGCCGGCGATCTCGGTGGCGATCAGTCGGACCATCTCCAGCCGCTGCGCGACGGCGGTGACGTCCCGGACCGTCACCAGGTCCTCGATCTCCAGCGCGGAGAGCGTGCCGGCCACCTCGTCCAGGCGCAGCTTGTAGCGCTCCAGGGTGGCCAGCGCCTGGTTGGCGCGGGACAGCACGGTGGTGGAGTCCTCCAGCACCCGGCGGGTGCCGTTGACGTACATGGCGATCAGCCGCATCGAGTGCGAGACCGCGACCACCGGGAAGCCGGTCTGCCGGTTGACCCGCTCGGCGGTGCGGTGCCGGGTGCCGGTCTCGTCGGTCGGGATGGTGGAGTCCGGCATCAGGTGGACGCCGGCCCGGACGATCTTGGTGATGTCCTTGTCCAGCACCACCGCACCGTCCAGCTTGCACAGCTCGCGCAGCCGGGTCGCGGTGAACTCCACGTCGAGCACGAAGCCGCCGGTGCAGAGCGACTCGACGGTCTTGTCGAAACCGAGCACGATCAGGCCGCCGGTGTTGGCCCGGAGCACCCGCTCCAGCCCGTCGCGCAGCGCGGTGCCGGGGGCGATGGCGGTGAGGGAGGCCCGCAGCAGGGCCTCCTCGCGGGAGGACTTGTCCGCCCGGTCGCTGGCTGCCACGTGACTCCTCCGGTCGACCCCGTACCGCGCGCCCTCGCGCGGGGCGCCGGCCTACGGTCTGTTGCTCTGTCGCTTAGTACTGCCTTATCACCAATGAGACAGGGGAAAGTCTAACTGCGTGCGGCAACGACAGGGCTTGGGTCAGCGCAGTTCGTCGGAGTCGAGCGGCTCCCACCCCTCCATGACCTCCTCCGGGTAGGCCGTCGGCCGGGGCGCCGGCGGCGCCGACGGTGCCTCACTCCTCGGCTTGGCGGCGGCCCGGCGGCGGCCCGGGATGGCCCGCAGCGCCTCGCCGATGTCCGCCACCTCGACCACCTTCATGCCCGGCGGGACCTTGCCCGGGTCCGGCGGGACGAGCGCGTGGGTGAAGCCCAGCCGGTGCGCCTCGGCCAGCCGCCGCTGCACACCCGTCACCCGCCGCACCTCACCGGCCAGACCGACCTCGCCGATCGCGACCAGGTTGCTGGGCAGCGGGGTGTCGGAGGAGGAGCTGGCCACCGCGAGTGCCACCGCGAGGTCCGCCGAGGGCTCGGAGAGCTTCACCCCGCCGACGGTGGCGGTGTAGATGTCCTGTTTGCCCAGCTTCACCCCGCCATGACGCTCGACCACGGCCAGGATCATCGCGATCCGGGGCGACTCCAGGCCGGAGGTGGTCCGGCGCGGCGAGGGGATCTGCGAATCCACCATCAGCGCCTGCACCTCGGCCACCAGCGGCCGCTTGCCCTCCAGGGTCACGGTCAGGCAGGTGCCCGGCACGGGCTTGTCACGCCTGGTCAGGAAGAGGCCGGACGGGTCGGCCAGGCCCTCGATGCCCTCGTCGTGCAGCTCGAAGCAGCCGACCTCGTCGGTCGCGCCGTACCGGTTCTTGACCCCGCGGATGATCCGCAGCCGGGCATGGCGGTCCCCCTCGAAGCTCAGCACCACGTCCACCAGGTGCTCCAGCAGGCGCGGGCCGGCGATCTGGCCGTCCTTGGTGACGTGGCCGACCAGCAGGGTGGCCATGCCGCGCTCCTTGGAGGCCCGGATCAGCGCGCCCGCCACCTCGCGGACCTGGGCCGGGCCGCCGGGCGCGCCGTCCAGCTCGGCGGAGGCGATGGTCTGCACCGAGTCCAGGATCAGCAGACCGGGGCCGACCGCCTCGATGTGGCCGAGGACGGCGCCGAGGTCGGACTCGGCGGCCAGGTAGAGGTGGTCGGAGAGCGCGTTGATCCGGTCGGCGCGCAGCCGGACCTGGCTGGCCGACTCCTCGCCGGTGACGTAGAGGGTGCGGTGCTGCGCGGTGGCCGCCTTGGCGGCGACGTCCAGCAGCAGGGTGGACTTGCCGACACCGGGCTCGCCGGCCAGCAGCACCACGGCGCCCGGGACCAGGCCGCCGCCGAGCACCCGGTCCAGCTCGGGCACGCCGGTGGAGCGCGCCGTCGCCACCTGGCCGTCCACCTGGGCGATCGGGCGGGCGGGCGCGCTGACCGGGCCGGCGGCGGTGGTGCGGATCGGCACCGCGCCGTACTCCTCGACCGTGCCCCAGGCATTGCACTCCGGGCACCGGCCGACCCACTTGGGCAGCTGGTTGCCGCACTCGGTGCAGCGGTAGGCCGGGCGCGGCTTGGCGGTGGTCTTGGTACGGGCAGCCATGCGGTCACCGTAGCGCCTGGGTACGACAGCGCGGGGACGGCGGCGCGGGGACGGCGGCGCGGGCGGCCGACGGGGCGGGGCGCCCGGTGTGGTCCGCCCGGTGCGGTCCACGAATGGGCGATGTTGTTACCCGAAAGAAGTACAACCGGGCGGAATCCCCCGGAGCGGGCTGGTGCGCTCTCTACCGTCGGACGGGTGACAACGAGTACGGAAGGGCCGCGCGACGCCGTCCTCGCGGCGTACGAGCGGCAGGTGGACGGCCTCTTCACCTACTGCCTCTCGGTGCTGTGCGAGCACGAGGCCGCCGAGGCCGCCCTGCGGGAGGTGCGCGAGCTGGCGGTCCGGTACGGCGGCCGGCTCGCCGAGCCCGGGCTGGTCCGGGCCTGGCTCTACTCGCTGGCGCGGTACTGCTGCCTGCGGCGGCTGGCGGACGGCGCGGACCCGGGTGGCGGGGCGGGGAGCGCGGCGGAGGCCGGCGGGGGTGCCGGGCCGGGGACGGTCCGGGACGGCGGGGCGGAGGCGGTCCGGCGGCGGCGCGAACTGGCCTCGCTGGCCTGGCCCGAGGCGGCCGGCACCGATCCCGAGCAGCGCGAGGCCCTGGAGCTGTCGGCCCGGCACCGGCTGAGCCCGATCGAGGTGGCGGCCGTGCTGGGGCAGCCGTTCGAGACCGTCCGGGCGCTGCTCGCCTCCGCCCGGACCGAGGTCGACCGGACCAGGGCCGCCCTGCTGGTGCTCGGCGCGGGCAGCTGCCCCGAGCTGGACCGGCTCGGCGGCGCGGGGGCGGAGAGCCGGCGGGACCGGGTGCTCGGCCCCGCGCTCCGCCGGGAGCTGGTGCGGCACGTGGTGGACTGCCCGACCTGCCGGGGCACGGCGGAGCGGGTCGCGGGCGAGGTGCCGGAGGACGGGGCGGCGGGGCCGTCCGGGCTGCCGGTGCTCGCCGCGCCGTCCGACGGGGCGGGGCGGCCGGCCGGGACCGTTCCCTTCCTGCCCTCGGCGGCGCGGTCGCGCGCCGGGCGGCGGGCGGGCGCGCCGGTGCCGGTGGCCGAGCCCGGGCTCCGTTTCGACCGGGACGGGTTCCCCCGGCACCGCGCGCCGGACACCGGCCGGGGGCCGACGGTGCGGCGGCGGGTGGTGACCACCGGGGTGCTGGCCGCCGTCCTGGCCGCGCCGGTCGTCGCCCTGTGGGCCGGGCACCGGGGCGACGGCGGGCCCGGGGTGGCGGCGTCGGTCTCCTCCGTCCAGGCCGAGGGGGACCGGTCGGCGGGCGGGGCGGCCGGCGGGTCGGCGGGTGGCCCGGCCGGCGGGTCGGCGGATCCGGGCGGGTCGTCCGTGGGGAGCGCCGCCGGGGCGGTCGGCGCCGTGATCGGCGCCCTCGGCAGAACGCACCACGGGTCCGGTCCGGCGGTGGCCGGGATGGAGCTGGCCGGGGCGGGGCCGCTCACTGCAGAAACGTTGCTGCCTGGGATCCAGGGACCGCCGCTCCCGGTCCCTCCTGCCCCCGCACCTGCGGCGGGCACGGCCACGGCCGGTGCGCCGGTGGGGGCGCCGGCCCCGGTGCCGGTGCCGTCCGGCCTGCTGACCGTCGAGGCGGGCGAGTACGGCAGCCGCACGGTGCTCACCCTCACCAACTCCGGCGGCACCGAGATCCACTGGCACGCCGTCGTGGACGCGCCCTGGCTGCGGCTCAGCCGCGACGCGGGCACGCTCGCGCCCGGGCAGCGGATCACGGTGATCGCCAACGTCGACGAGGACCTCGCGCCCGAGGGCCACTGGACCGCCCGGATCGCGCTGCCGCCCTCCCAGGCCGTGGTCACCCTGGAGGGCGGTCCCCAGCACCGCGGCGGCAGCACCCCGACCCCGACCGCCCCGACCACCACCGAGCCGACCCCGACCCCGACCCCGACCACCACACCGACGGCCACCCCGAGCGCCACCCCGACCCCGACGGCCACCCCTGCGCCTACGCCGACAGCCACCCCGACATCCCCGACCCCCTCCCCGTCCACCCCCACGGCCACCGCAAGCCCCACACCGCACTGAGCCCGGACGGAGACCGTCCCGGGTTCGCCGCCGAGGTCAGGTGGTGAGGCCCGAGAGGGCGGTTCCGAGGTGGGTGGTGCCGAGGGTGAGGAGGAGGGTCAGCAGGATCGCGGTGTTGTGGGTGGCCGCCCAGGCCTTCCATTCCTCCAGGCGGCGCGGCGCGCGGTCGCCGCCGCGGAAGTGGACGGCGAGGGGCAGCAGGGAACCGAGGGAACCGATCAGCACCAGCAACGCGGCGGCGCCCGCCTTGCCGGGGACCGGGGCACCACCGGTGCCGATCGCCACGGCGGCGGCGACGGCCAGCAGCAGGTTCTTCGGGTCGGTCGCCAATAGGGCCGCCCCGAGGGCGGCGGACCGGGCGGGGGTGGAGCGGTCGACCGTCCGCATCCAGGCCGGTGGGCCGTGCACCCGGCCCTCGCGCGGGCGGTCCCACCACTGACGGCCCCCGAGCAGCAGGAGCAGGGCACCCACGGCCAGCTCGAACCACCACGACCAGTCCGGCGCGGCGATGCCCCCGGCGAGCCAGGATCCGAACGCCACGACGACGGCCGCCACCGCCGTCAGCGCGGCCGTCCAACCGGCGGCGAACGCCGTCGCGTTGGCCCGGCCCCTGGGCGTGGCGAGCAGGAGGACGGTCGCGATCAGTGCCATCGGGCTGATCGCGATGCCCGCGGCCGAGGCCAGCATCCGGCCGACGGCGTCGCCCATCGCGCTTCCTTCCTGGTCGAGCGTCCGCGGAGCCGGGCGCCGGACACCGGTGAACGGGCTCCATCTCCCACCGTCCCAGCAGCGAATGGCGGCGGCCAACGCACCGGACCGGTCGGCCGGAACCGACAACCCACCGGACAGGGCGGCCCGTCGCGCCTCCTCCCTGGTCACGCACGCTCCCGGACCGAGCGGAGGGCTCGGGCGCGTGGTCGACGAAACGGTGCAGCCGGTCCCGGACTCCGGCCTCGTACCCGAAGCCGGCGCCAACAGCGGCAACCGGCCGAGCCTGTGAAGCCGCTGCTGCCGCCACCGGCAGCAGCGGCTCGACCCGGCCCCACAGGTCATCCGACGCCAACCACGGCGGACTCATCCCCACGGCCTCATCCACCGGCGACCGAGCGGCGGGGCGTGAGCACCGCGCTGTTCTGTGGCGCTGCCGGCGGCCCAACGCGACGCCCCGCAGCGCGAGCGGCGAAGCAGCGGCCGGTCCACCGCAGCAGGCGCCTCCTTGCCGGTCGGGCACGCCCCGGCTCCACGCGACCCCGGCCCAGCGGCGCGAAGCGACGGCCAACCCGCCGAACCGAGCGGGTCATGCGCCATGGGCCCGTGGCCCGCGTCCGGCGATGGGAGTAGCGGCGGACCACCGGCCGGAACGGGCCGGGCCGGGCCGCCGGCTCGGTACCTCACAGGGAGCAGTGGGGCTCGTGGCAGGGGTGGCGGGTGAGGTGGCGATGGCCTACGTCTGACGGACGGGCCGGGGCAGGAGAGACGGAGCGGTGGGGGCGAACGCGGACCCGGCCGGGGCCTACGACCGGCGGAGGGGTGGGAGGCGGTAGGTGCCGTCGAGGGCGGTGGGGCCGGGGCGGTAGAGGCGGATCACCGGGCGGAAGGGGCCGGCGGGGGTGGGGAGCCAGTTCGCCGCTTCGGAGGGGGTGGTGGGGGGCTCGTGGCGGAGGTGGAGGGTGAGGCCGCCGTCCGGGTCGGGGTGCAGGCCGGGGGTGCGGCTGCCGATCGAGTGGCGGGCGGCCGGGTTGGCGACCAGGCGGCGGTCCGGGAGGCCGTACACGGTGAGGGACCAGAACTCCTCGGCCGGCGGCAGCCCGTCCGGCGGGAAGCGCAGGGTGTAGGGGTGGGTGCCGTCGAGGGGGCGGCCGTCGGCGTCGTCGGTGGTGGCGGCGTGCAGGGCCTCGTAGGCGTGGCAGCCCCAGAGGCCGGCCCGGGCGGCGGCGGCGCGGCTGAGGTAGGCGGCGCGGCGGTCGGGGATCCGCCACTCGGGGTCGTCGAGGGTGCCCGGGCCGAGGAAGGCGGTGTTGTGGTCGAACAGGTGGAGCGCGGCGCGCCACTCGCCGGGCGGGTGGTCCTCGGGCGTCCGGGTGGCGTCCTCGACCCGTTCGCGCCCGGCGGCGAGCCCGCTCGCCAGGGCGAGCGTCCAGTCGGGGGCGGCGGCGCGGTACGGCGAGGGGCCGGGGTCGAGGAGGCCGAGCGGTGCGAAGCGCTGCTGGTAGGCGTGGTCGGGGGCGGCGGGCGGGAAGGCGGCCATCCAGACCCGGAGCCGTTCGAAGAAGGCGAGCCGCTCGGGCACGTCCGGGTCCGGGTCGGGCAGTCCGGCGGCGACGCCGCCCGGTTCCAGCGGTTCGAGGACGAGCCCGTCCTGGAGGGCGCGGGCCCGCGGGAGGTCGTCCGGCCCGGCGCAGGCGAAGCGGCCGACGACGGTGGCGACCGTGGTCGGCGAGGCGATCACCCGGTCGGGGCCGGGCGCGGTGCCGTGCCACCCGGGCGGGACGACCAGCCAGGTCCGGGCCGCGCTGCCGGTGGCGCGGCTGCCCAGGTAGGCGAAGTTGTCGGTCCACGCGTCGATGAACTGCAGCACGTGGTAGGCGCCGCCGGTGTCGGGCGTGTGAAGCAGTTGCGGGCCTTCGGAGAGGTCGAGCTGGGCGGCCGAGTAGAGGACGTCGTTGTTGACGGAGACGAAGTCGTCGTCCGGCCCCGCCAGCCGGGTGGCGTGGGCGAAGCGGTTGAACGGGGTGGCCGGCAGGACGCCCAGGCCGCCGTGCACGAAGCGGTCGACCGTGGTGAGGCCGGCGACGAGCGGGTAGCCGTAGACGTAGGCGTCGGCGGCCAGGGCCTCCAGCTCGGGCTGGTTCATGGGGCGTCCTTCCGGGCGGGGTCAGCGCGGGGTGAGCGGCGGCGGTGTCCACCGGCCGTCGAGCACGGAAGCGTCCGGCCCGTACAGGCGGATGACGACGGTGAACGGCCCGTCCGGGGCGGGCAGCCAGTTGGCGGAGTGCTCGGCGTTCGGGGGCCGCTTGTGCTGGACGTGGAGGGTCAGTCCGCCGTCCGGGTCGCGGACCAGACCGGGGGTGCGGTCGCCGACGGAGTAGCGGTCCAGGGTGTTGTCGACCAGGTGGAGCCCGGGCAGCGCGTACATGGTCACGGACCAGAAGTGGCGGGCGGGCGGCAGCGCGTCCGGCGGGAACCGCAGCCGGTAGTCGCGCTCACTGGCGTCCGGCGGGCGGTGGCCCTCGCTGTCGGCCTGCCAGCCGCCGTACCAGGCCTCCTCGACGGGCAGTCCGTACAGGCCGGTGAGTGCGCCGACCGCCCGGTCGAGGTACCGGGTGCCGAGCTGTCCGCGGGTGCCGAAGAGCCCGACGGAGGACTCGGTGCGGGCGGCGGCGCGGGTCAGTTCGGCCTTGCCGTCGGCGATGCCGCGCTCGATCTCGGCGCGGACCGCGAGCGGCAGGGCGGCCGGTTCGAACTCGCCGCGGCCGTCGATGCCGAGGTCGGCCAGCCGGCCGCGCAGCTCGGCCTCGGCGGGCGGGGCGGCGTCGGCGGGCAGGAAACCGAGCAGGAAGTCGAGGAAGGCGAAGAACTCGATGGTGTCGAGCACCTCGTCGCGCCAGACCGGCCAGACCGGCTGCGGGGCGGGCTCGGGCTCCGGGGTGCCGGCGTACGCGTGCAGCGGGCGGAGGCGGTACTGCCGCTGGAGCGCGGTGAGTTCCGCGACGTCCCGGGGCGAGGTTCCGGCCAGGTGGGTGCGGCCGAGGATGCCGACCAGCCGGCTCGTCGTGCGGATGACGCTCCGGATGCCGGGCGGGGGTTCGCCGTGCCAGTCGGGGCCGGCCACCAGGTGGTCCCCGGCCTGCTGCCCGGTGGTCCGGGAGCCGACGAACCCGGCGTAGACGGTGTCGAGTTCGTGCACCGGCAGGACGTAGTAGCGGTCGGTGGCCGGGACGGAGAGCACCCAGGGCTCGGTCCGCAGGTCGAGCCAGGCCCAGGAGTACGGGGTGTCGTTGTTGGGCGTGACCACGTCGGTGTCGGCCGGAGTGGCGGGGTGCGGGTAGTGCCGGAAGACGCCGAAGCCGCCGACGTGGCGCGGGTCGGCGTCGTCCAGCGCCTGGGCGTACAGGGTGCGGTAGTTCTGCAGGATCGGATAGCCGCGGACCCACGCCTCGGCGGCGGTCGCGCGGATGGTGTCCGGGTCCACGAGTGCCGGGTTGACCATGGTGCCGCTCTTCCCTGCGCCGTGCCCCGGTGCCGGGGCCCGGCGGCTGCGTGACGGGCGTATCGGATGGACGTATCGGTACGCATCGGATGCTATGCGGGCCCCCGGGGGTCGGCATCTCGGCCGCCGCAGCCCGTCGGACCCGCCCGGACGGGCACCGGTCTCCGCCCACGGCGAACGGCGGCATGTGGGGGAAGGGGCCGGGACAGCCTTGCCGGTATGAAGATCCTTCTACTGGGCGGTTCGTCCTTCCTGGGGCGGGCGTTCGCCGCCGAAGCGCTCGCCCGCGGCCACCGGGTCACCACCTTCAACCGCGGGCGCACGGCCGCCGACCTGCCCGGCGTGGAAGCGGTCCGCGGCGACCGCGACGCGGCGGGGGACCTCGCGCGGCTGGCCGAGGGACGGCACTGGGACGCCGTGGTCGACACCTCGGCCCAGCAGCCCGCCCAGGCCGCGCACGCCGCCCGGCTGCTGCGCGAGCACGCCGGGCACTACACGCTGATCTCCTCCGTCCACGCCTTCGCCGACTGGCCCGCCCGGGTGGTCGACGAGACCTCCCCGCTGCACGCCTGTCCGGCCGACACCCCGCCCGGGCAGGAGTTCAGCGCCGCGCTCAAGGCCGGCTGCGAGCGCGCCGTCCTGGAGCACTTCGGCGCCGAGCGCGCGCTGGTCCTCAACAGCGGGCTGCTGATCGGCCCGCACGAGCGGGGCGGCCGACTGCCGTGGTGGCTGGAGCGGATGGCCCGGGGCGGACGGGTGCTGGCGCCCGGGGAGCCGGGACGGCCGATGCAGCTGATCGACGTCCGGGACTTCGCGGTGTTCGGGCTGGACCTGCTGACGGCGGGCACGGCCGGCCGGTTCCTCACCACCGCGCCGCCCGGCCGGCTCACCTTCGGGGAGTTCCTCGCGGGCTGCGCCGCGGTGGCCGGCGTCGCGGACACCGAGCTGGTCTGGGTCGCGGACGGGCCGCTGACGGCCGAGGGGCCGGACAGCGTCCAGCCGTGGAGCGAGCTGCCGCTGTGGATGCCCGACGTGCCGGAGGCGGCGGGCACCTGGCTGGCCGACACCCGCCGGGCCGAGGCGGCCGGGCTGCGCTGCCGGCCCTTCGCCGAGACGGCCCGGGACACCTGGGAGTGGCTGGGGCAGCGCGGGGCGGCGGACGACACCCAGGCCGACGGGCGCAAGCGCGGCCGGATCCTGCACGGGATCGAGCCGGCGAAGGAGCGACGGCTGCTGGACGCGCTCGCCCCGGTGCGGTGAACAGCGCGACGCGGTGAAGGGTGGTGCGGTGAACGGCCGTGCCCCGCTCCCCCGGCGGGGCACGGCTCAGTGGGTGCGGCGGGTGACCAGCTCGGCGAGCGCGAGGAGTTCGTCGGCGGCCGAAGGCTCGGGTACCGCGAGGGCCAGCTGGGTCATCGCCGCCGCCATCCGGTCACAGGACTCGCCCTGCGCCCAGGCCCGCCCGCCGGCGCCCTCGACGGCGGCCGCACAGCTCGCCAACTCCTCGCCGGTGAGCGGCCGTTCCAGCGCGTACAGCTCGGCGAGCCGGGCCCCGTCGGACGTCCCGGAGCGCAGCGCCGCGACCACCGGCAGCGACTTCTTGCGGACCAGGAGGTCCGCGCCGACCGGCTTGCCGGTGACCGTCGGGTCCCCCCAGATGCCGATCAGGTCGTCGATCAGCTGGAACGCCAGGCCGATCTCCCGGCCGAAGCCGTCCATCGCCTTGGCGGCCGCCTCCGAGCCGCCCGCGTACTGGGCGCCCATCGCGCAGGCGGCGCCGAGCAGCGCACCGGTCTTGGCCTCGGCCATCGCCAGGCACTCGGTCAGCGAGACGTCGCTGCGCTGCTCGAAGGCGCAGTCGATCTGCTGGCCCTCGCAGAGCTCCACCACGCAGTCGGCCAGCCGGCGCACGGCTCCGCCCGCGGCCGGGTGACCGTCCTCGGCGAGCAGGCGCAGTGCCAGCGAGTGCATCGCGTCCCCGGCCAGAATGGCCTCGGTGGTACCGAACACCAGCCAGGCGGTGGGGCGGTGCCGCCGGGTCTCGTCCCGGTCGATGATGTCGTCGTGCAGCAGCGTGAAGTTGTGCACCAGCTCGACGGCGGCCGCTGCGGCGGTGGCCTTGGCGGGGTCGCCGCCCAGCGCCTGGGTGGCGGCGAGCACCAGGGCGGGCCGGATGGCCTTGCCGGAGGGCGCGGTCGACGGCGAGCCGTCCGCCTCCCACCAGCCGAAGTGGTAGCCGGCGACCCGGCGCATGGTGCCGGGCAGCGAGTCCACGGCGGCCCGGAGCACCGGGTCGACCAGGGTGCGGGTGCGCGCGAGGACGTCCTGCGCCTCGTGTCCCTCGCGATGGTCGCGCTCCAGCGTGAACATTCCCATGGGTCCTCCCCCTTGGTGGTACGGCGGGCCGGCCCGGGGTCGGGCCGGCCCTGCCGCGGTCGGCCCTAGCGGTGCGCGATGTCGACGTTCTCCAGGACGCCGACGGCGTCCGGCACCAGAATCGCGGCGGAGTAGTAGGCGCTCACCAGATAGGAGATGATGGCCTTCTCGCTGATTCCCATGAACCGCACCGAAAGGCTCGGCTCTACTTCGTCGGGAATTCCGGTCTGGTGCAGCCCGATGACACCCTGGTTGTCCTCGCCGGTGCGCATGGCGAGGATCGAGGTGGTGTTCCCGTTGACGATCGGGATCTTGTTGCACGGGAAGACCGGCACCCCGCGCCAGCCGAAGACCCGGCGGCCCTGCACCTCGACGGTGTCCGGGTAGATGCCGCGCCGGTTGCACTCGCGGCCGAACGCGGCGATGGCCCGGGGGTGGGCCAGGAAGAGCTTGGTGCTGCGGCGGCGGCTCAGCAGCTCGTCCATGTCGTCCGGGGTGGGCGGGCCGGAGTGGGTCTGGATGCGCTGGTCGTAGTCGGCGTTGGCGAGCAGGCCGAACTCCGGGTTGTTGACCAGCTCGTGCTCCTGGCGCTCGCGCAGCGCCTCGATGGTCAGCCGCAGCTGGTGCTCGGTCTGGTTCATCGGCTGGTTGTAGAGGTCGGCGACCCGGGTGTGCACCTTGAGCACGGTCTGGGCGACGCTCAGCTCGTACTCGCGCGGCTTGAGCTCGTAGTCCACGAAGGCGCTGGGGAGCTCGTACTCGCCGTGGTGGCCGGCGGAGAGGTCGATCGCCGCCTCGCCGTGCTTGTTCTGCGGCTGCTGGAACCCGGCCAGGTACTCCATGACCTGCAGCTGGAGCGCCTCGGAGCGGTCGGCGAGCTCCTGGAACGCGGACCCGCGCAGGGACAGCAGGGTGCCCGCGGTGTCCGCCCGGACGGCGTACGGCCAGGTGGCGTTCTCCTGCCGGAGCACCTCGTCGCCGAGGTAGTCGCCGTCGGCCGCGGAGCCGACGACGGCCTCCTCGCCGTACTTGCCCGTTCCGAGGCGACTGAGCTTTCCGTAGGCGATGATGAAGACCTCGTCGATCGGCGCTCCCGCCGAGACCAGGACCTCACCCGCGGAGAACTCGCGTTGGACGAAGCGCCCGGCCAGTTCCTCCAGCACGGCGTCGTCCGGGAAGCCCCGCAGCACCGGCACCTCGCGCAGGGTCGGCGCCAGGATCCGGGCCCGGCTTCCCGTCCGGTCGAGAGCGACCCGGCCGCGGCCCACGGCGTGCCGCAGCCGGCGGTTGACGCGGTAGGTGCCGGCCGAGACCTGGACCCAGGGCAGTGTCCTGAGCAGCCAACGGGGGCTGATCTCCTGCATCTGCGGCGCGGACTTGGTCGTCGTCGCGAGGTTCCGCGCGGCGGCGGTGGCAAGACTCTGCTGGTCCCGGGCCTGTGCTTCACCGCCCGGTGCAGGAATACCGACGTTGGTTTCGGTCGACATAGGAAGCCCTTCGCGTGCCCGTACCCGATGAAGTGTCGCCTTGCAACTTGCAACAATCATGGTGGCCCTGCCCGGAGGGGCGCCGCAATCACTCTTTCGAGTGGTCGGGATAACCGAAAAAATAGGACGAATAGAATGTCTGATCGATATTCATTCGATCAAGTGATCTAATTCTTTCCGGAATGGAACCCTCCGGTTCGCTTCCCCGACCCGTACCCGACGGGCCCACCCCGCGTTCGGGCCCGCGCGGCGGACCGCTAAGGTGCCACCTCAAAGGGCCACGGGCCACTGGACGAGCGCGGCCGCGAGACAGCCCTTCCCCCTCGTTCACCCCTGCCCTGGGAGGCCCCATGAGCGCCCCCGTCACCGTCTGGCTCAACCGCACGTACGCCGAGAACGTGTTCTTCATCGAACAGCTGCGCGCCGCCCCGCGCCCGGTCCGGGTCCACGCGACCCACCCCGACCCCGACTCCCCCGTCCTCGCCGCGGCCGACACCGCCGGCCTGGAACCCGCCGACCTCACCCCCGACGCCTACGTCGCCTTCGCCCTCGACCACTGCGCCCGCCACCGCGTCGACGTCTTCGTGCCCCGGCTGCACCAGCTCGCGATATCCCTGCACCGCCAGGAGTTCGAGGCCGTCGGCACCGCCCTCGCCTGCCCGCCCGCCACCGCGATCGCCGCCTTCGAGAGCAAGGCCGACGGCTACGCGGCGATCGCCGACGCCGGACTGCCCACCCCGCCGTGGTGGCTGGTGCGCACCGGCGGGGACCTGGTCGCCGCCGTCGACCGGATCGAGTCGGCCGGCCTCACCGCCTGCCTCAAACCCGCCTCCGGCGCCGGCGGCGAGGGCTTCCGGATCCTCACCCGCGAGCCGTTCGGACTCCACCGGCTGGCCGGCTGGGACAGCCGGGTCCAGGTCGACCAGGTGGCCGCGGCGCTCGACCAGGCGGCCGTCGAGGACCCGGACGCCACCACCGACCTGCTGGTCATGCCCTACCTCGACGGCCCCGAGGTCTCCGTGGACTGCCTGGCCGACCTGGACGGCACCCCGCTCGCCGCGGTCGGGCGCACCAAGCACCGGCGCCGCCGCAGCTTCACCACCGCGCCCCGGTACCTCGAACCCGCCCGCCGGCTGGTCGAGGCCACCGGCATGGCCTACCTCTCCAATGTGCAGTTCCGGCACCTGCACGGCGAACCGGTGGTCATCGACGTCAACACCCGGCCCTCCGGCGGACTGCACCAACTGCGCCTGTGCGGACTCAACCTGCCATGGAACGCGGTGCAGTTGGCGCTCGGGGAGCGCCCGGACACCGAGTGGAGCGGGGACCCGGCGGGCATCGAGTACACCCTCGTCTCCGGGATCCAGCCGGTACTGCCGCGCCGGCTCGATCCGCTCGCCGCGGGCCAGCTGGTGCACTGACCCGTCGTCAACCCGGTTCCTACCCCGTCGTCAACCCGGGTCCTACAGGGGGCCGTTCCAGTCAAGCGTCGGCTCCAGCACACCCTCCAGGGTGAGCAACCAGCGCTTGACGTCGATCCCGACCCGGCCGCCGCCGAAGCCGCCGATCCCGTCCGCCGCCACCACCCGGTGGCATGGCACCAGCAGTGCGACGGGGTTGGCGGCCATCATCTGCCCGACCGTCCTGGCCGCCAGCCCGGGCTCCTCGACCTCGCCGAACACACCGCTGCGGGCGGCGAGTTCGCCGTAGGTGATGGTCCGGCCGAACGGCACCTCGCGCAGCAGGGTCTGCAGCACCACCCGGTGCGGGCCGGTGCTCAGGCTCCAGTCGATCGGCAGGTCCAGCGCCCGGCGGCGGCCCGCGAGGTACTCGCCGACCCGGCCGGTGACCGCGGTGATCTTCGACTCGTCGGCGCAGCGCGGGAGTTCGCCCTCCCGGCCGAGGTAGCCGACGGCCGCCACGCCCTGCGCGGTCACCGCGACGTGCAGCGGTCCGCTCGGCAGCGGGGTGTCCACCGTCAGCCAGGACATCGCCGCCGTACGCTCTGCCACGTCTTCCCCCAAGTCCCCCACGGCGCGCGCGGACCACCCGCCCCGCGCGCCATCGTACGGCGGGTCCGGCGGGTGGTCCGACGCGGCCGCGGTCAGGGGCGCCGGCCCCTCAGCTCCGTGGCGAGCCCCCGCGACCAGCGCGCCAGGTCGGCCCGGTCGGGGGCCCGCCCCTCGCACAGCGCGGCGAGCTGGGCGTCGTTGATCCGGTTCGGCCCGGGGATCCCCAGCAAGTACGCGAGTTCGTCGAGGACGGCGGCGAGCCGTACGGCGTCCGTGTGGTCCAGCGACGCGCCCACCTCGTGGTGGCTGATGGTGAGAGAACCGGGCATGTCCTGCCTCCTCCGTTCGCCCCCCACACCTCTCCACCGTACGACCGCCCGCCTCACCCGGCACCCGCCGCGGCCGGGGCCGCCTCCTCGGCCTCCGGCGCCGCTCCCCCGGCCGGCCCCTCCCAGCGCCGGCCGCGCACGTCGCGCACCATGAGCACCGCCGCCCCCGCCACCAGCTGCCACCCGGCGCCGAAGGCCAGCACGGCCGGTACCCCCACCCGGTCGGCCAGCGGACCGGCCGCCGCCAGGCCCAGCGGCCCCAGCACGAACGCGCCCAGCCCGCCGAACGCCGTCACCCGCGCCAGCGCCTCGGCCGGCACCCAGCTCTGCAGCGTCGATTCGTACAGCGAGCCGCAGACCGCCGACCCGGCCCCCGCCGCCAGCGCCGCCGAGGCCGTCCAGCCCAGCGGCAGCCCGGCCGCGAGCGCCGCCGAGGGCAGCGCCCAGCCGAGGCCCGCCACCGTCGCCACCGCCAGCGGCCGGGCGGGCCGGCGCCCGAGCATCAGCAGCCCGCCCAGCACGGCGCCCACCCCGTACACGCCCATCACCAGCCCCCAGGCCCGCGCCCCGCCCAGCTCGCGCTGCGCGGTCAGCGGTCCCAGCACCAGGAACGGCGCCCAGACCAGCAGGTTGAACAGCGCCATTTGCGCGGTGGTCACCCAGAGCCACCGCCGGGAGCGGAACTCGCCCCAGCCGTCCCGCAGATCGGCCAGCAGCGAGTCCTCCCCGCCGCCCGGATCCGCGGGCACCACCGTGGACAGCCGGGCCAGCGCGAGCGCGCCGACCCCGTACGTCACCGCGTCGATCAGCAGCACCGCGCCCGGGCCGAACCCCGCCGTGATCACCCCGGCGAGCGCAGGACCGGCCACCGTGGACACCGAACGCGCCAGCCCCAGCAGGGTGTTGGCGTCCGGGAGTCGGTCCTTGCGGCGCACCAGACCCGGCACCAGCGCGCCCAGCGCCGGCAGGAACACCCCCTCACCCAGCCCCCAGACGGCGACCAGCGCCACCATCACCGGGACCGACGCGTGCCCCGTGGCCAGCAGCGCCGCGAAGGCGCCCTGCACCGCGCAGCGCAGCACGTCCGCCGCCAGCATCACCCGCCGGCCGCCCAGCCGGTCCGCGACCACCCCGCCGGCCACCATCACCAGCACGATCGGCAGGATCCGGGCGGCCATCACCCAGCCCAGCTCCGTCCCGCCGCCCCCGCCGTCCAGCACCGCGAAGGCCACCGCGACCGGCGCCATGGAGGAACCGACCAGCGAGGTCGCGTACCCGATGAAGAACCACCTGAAATCACGCTCGCCCAGCACCGCCAGACGGCCGCCCAGCCGTCGACGGCGGGCCGGAAACCGCTCCGTCTCCCCTGTCATGGTCGCCCAGTCTGCCCACGGACGGAAACCCCGGACAAGGCTTTCCACCGAAAAACCTGAGCCTTTCCCCATCAATTTTCAAGGCGCCGCCCACTACCGCAGTAAATAGCCCCTGACATCCACATCCACCTGCTGTTTACTGCGCGTCGGACTATTCTTTCCCTGACCTCGATTCCCATCATTTACTGCGGAAAGCAGGCCCCGATGCCAGCCCTCCCCCCGGTCGAGTACGCGGTCGCCGTCGAGCACTACCTGACCGCCTCCGGGCTCGGCGACGGCTCCCGCCGCGTCTACCGGATCGCCCTGCGCACCTGGGCCTGGGCACTCGCCGACCGTCCCGCCCCCACCGGGCCCGAACGGCGCCGGGCCCAACCGCCCGTGCTGCCGCTCGCCCTGCTCGACCACCCCGAGGCCGCCGCCCGGCTACGCGCCGCCGTCGACCTCCGCTCCCGCGACACCGACCCGCGCACCCTCAACCGCGAACTCTCCACCCTGCGCGCCGCCCTCGCCTGGTGGCGTGCCCAGGGCTGGATCCGCACCGACCCCGCCGACGGCCTGCGCCCCCGCCCCCTCCCGGCCCCCGGCACCGGCCCCGCCCCGCTCACCCCCGACCAGCTCCGCACCCTGTTCGCGCTCCGCGCCCCACTGCGCGAACAGGTCCTCTGGCGCCTCCTCCACGAGAGCGGCGCCCCCGTCGAGACCGTCCTCGCCCTCAACGCCGACGACCTCGACCTCCCCCACCGCCGCACCCGCCCCCCGGCCCCACCCCTCACCTGGCAGACCGCCACCGCCCGGCTGCTCCCCCTCCTCCTCGCCGGCCGCACCACCGGCCCCCTCTTCCTCACCACCCGCCGCGCCCCCGCCACCACCCCCACCCCCGACCGCTGCCCCCACACCCACCGCGCCCGCCTCTCCTACCGCCGCGCCGCCGAACTCCTCACCACCCACGCCCCCGCCCACACCCTCCGCTCCCTGCGGACCCCCGTCCGCCCCCCGCGGACCTGACGGAACGACGAAGGCCCCCCGGCTGCGCGCCGGGGGGCCTTCGGAGGGACCTGCGGAGCCCCCTGTCGGATTCGAACCGACGACCTACGCTTTACAAGAGCGGTGCTCTGGCCAGCTGAGCTAAGGAGGCATGGTGACCGTCCGCGACGAGGTCACGGCGGCACCGGGGGCAGTCTACCGGGCGGGGCGCGGGCGGTGGGGGGATATCCGGGGGCCGGCGGGGGCCGGGGGCGGGCGTGATGGAACCGATGCCGAAATCGGGTCGGACAGGGGCTGACAAGCAGCGGACGCGCAGGTAGCGTCGCCGGGAGTCGGTTCGCGCAGTGGTTCAGACCACTGGGGCGGCCGGCCGCAGCGGTACCACCCACCTTTACTCGGATCGTCCGGCACGTTCCTGCCGGTGAGGGAGAGCACAGCCATGGCTTCTGTGACGTACGACAAGGCGACCCGCGTCTACCCCGGGGCGACCAAGCCCTCGGTCGACGCGCTGGACCTGGAGATCGCCGACGGCGAGTTCCTCGTCCTGGTCGGCCCCTCCGGCTGCGGCAAGTCGACCAGCCTCCGCATGCTGGCCGGCCTGGAGGACGTCAACGGCGGCGCCATCCGGATCGGCGACCGCGACGTGACCCACCTCCCGCCGAAGGACCGGGACATCGCGATGGTGTTCCAGAACTACGCGCTGTACCCGCACATGACCGTCGCGGAGAACATGGGCTTCGCGCTCAAGATCGCCGGCGTCAACAAGTCCGAGATCCGCACCAAGGTCGAGGAAGCCGCCAAGATCCTCGACCTGACGGAGTACCTGGACCGCAAGCCGAAGGCGCTCTCCGGCGGTCAGCGCCAGCGCGTCGCGATGGGTCGCGCGATCGTCCGCGAGCCGCAGGTCTTCCTGATGGACGAGCCGCTGTCCAACCTGGACGCCAAGCTCCGCGTCTCGACCCGTACCCAGATCGCCGGCCTGCAGCGCCGCCTGGGCATCACCACGGTCTACGTCACCCACGACCAGACCGAGGCTCTCACCATGGGCGACCGGGTCGCGGTGCTCAAGGCCGGCATCCTGCAGCAGGTCGATACCCCGCGCAACATGTACGACAAGCCCGCCAACCTCTTCGTGGCCGGCTTCATCGGCTCGCCCGCGATGAACCTGGTCGAGGTGCCGCTGGTCGACGGCGGCGTGAAGTTCGGCGGCTCGGTCGTCAACATCTCGCGCGAGGACCTGGCCGGCGCCGGCACCGACAAGACCGTGACCGTCGGCATCCGCCCGGAGCACTTCCAGATCGTCTCGGGCGGCGGCATCGAGGGCGTGGCCGTCACCGTCAACGTGGTCGAGGAGCTCGGCTCGGACGGCTTCGTCTACGGCACCACCAAGATCGGCGGCGAGGACAAGGAGCTGGTCGTCCGCGTGCACGGCCGCCAGATCCCGGCCCGCGGCGAGACCATCCACGTCGTGCCGATCGCCGACGAGACCCACGTGTTCTCCACCAGCACCGGCGCCCGCCTCTCCAGCTGAGGCGACCCGCTCGCATCGCGGAGCCCCGTCGGACCGTCACCCGGTCCGGCGGGGCTCCCGCCGTCCACGGCCACTCCGACGGGTGACGGGCGTCAACCCGGCGCCGGGACGAACCGGGACACCGTGTCACCCGATGGTGTAACGGAGGGCGAGGGGAGACCTACGCACCGCTACGCTCCTGTGCGTGAAGCAGCTAGTTCGCCGCATCGGCCAGACCATCGCCCTCGCCCTGCCCGTCGTCCTGGTGACCACCGGCACCCTCGCCGTGACCAGGGTGCCGTGGGCCCCGCCGACCTCGCTGGACCAGCAGGTGGTGGCGGCGTCCAGCGGGGACGGCGCCGGCATCGGCCGGACGACGGGCGCCGGGCGGGCCCAGGACGGTCTCGACCCGCAGGACGCGCTGCGCGTCGCGCTCCTGGACGAGCTGCGCGCCCACAACCCGGCCAGCGCGCTCGACCTGCTGGAGCGCTCGATGCGCGAGCAGCCCGCGCTCACGCCGTACTGCAGCACGCTCGCCACCGAACTGGGCCGGGCCGCGGTGCGCAAGTACCAGGGCGACGTCCAGCGGGCCCGGTCCTTCGCCCGCCCGGTCTGTGACGGCTCGTTCGCCGCAGGCGCGGCGAACTGACCGGACCGGACCGAACCGGCCGCCCCGCGACGGCGAGGACCGGCGGCGAGGAAGCGGCGGTGAGGAAGCGGCGGCAAAGCAGCGACGGCGGGAAGCGGCGGCGAGGAACCCCGGGCGGCACAACGGCCGGGTCGGGTGCGCCTATTGTTCAGCCATGACCGCTGATTCCGGCCCCACGGCCACTTCCCCGCACGCGCCCGCCGTCCGCCCGGTGCCGGTGACCCAGGCCGTCATCCTGGCCGGCGGCCAGGGCTCCCGGCTGCGCCCCTACACGGACGACCGCCCCAAGCCGCTGGTCGAGATCCCCGGCACGGGCACCCCGATCCTGGGCCACCAGCTCGCCTGGCTCGCCTCCGAGGGCGTCACCGACGTGGTCATCTCCTGCGGCCACCTCGCGGACGTCCTGGAGGAGTGGCTCGACAAGGCCGACCTGCCGCTGCGGGTCCGCACGGTGGTCGAGGCCGAGCCGCTCGGCCGCGGCGGCGGGCTCAAGCACGCCGCGAAGGCGCTGCCCCGCCCCGACGAGCCCTGGTACGCCACCAACGGCGACATCTGGACCAGGTTCAGCCTGCGCGACATGGCCGCCTTCCACCACGAGCGGGGCGCCGTCGCCACCCTCGCGCTGGCCCGGCCGCGGATCCCGTGGGGCGCCGTGGAGACCGACCAGTTCGGCAATGTGCTGGACTTCATCGAGGCCCCGCCGTCGCCGTTCCTCATCAACGCCGGCCTCTATGTGTTCAGCCCGGAGTTCGCCGGACTGCTGCCGGACGTCGGCGACCACGAGCGGACCACCTTCCCGCAGCTGGCCCGCGGCAAGCGGCTGGCCGGCTACCAGCTGCCGCAGGGCGTCTACTGGCGGGCCATCGACACCGCGAAGGACCTCACCGAGGCCGCCAAGGAGCTCGCCTCGGGCGCCGGTCGCGCCCCGCAGTAGCCCGCACCCCACAGTGGTCCCGAGCCCCCGGTAGTCCCCGCGCACGACGCGATCGGCCGGGTGCTCCCCCACGGAGCACCCGGCCGATCGCCGTCACCGGGCCGATCGCCCGGCCCGTCAGGTGGCCGTCGGCGCCCCCGGGCGGGCGGACGACCCGTGGGCGCCGCCGCCGGACAGCTCGGCCAGCGGCGCGCTGCCCAGCACCCCGCCCAGCAGCCCCGAGCCGTTGCCGGAGCCGCCCGCCCCGGTGCCGGAGCCGCCCGGGGCACCGCCCTGGCCACCGGCCCCGGCACTCGCCGCGGGCTTCGACGCCGAGCCGCTGCCGGCCGGCGGGGCCGGGGTGGCACGCTGCGCGGGCGACGAACCGGCCGATCCCGGCGCGCTCGACGGCGCGGCGGACCCCGGGGCCCCGGAGGAGGCCGCCCCGGTCTCCGGCCGGCCCGACGGCTTGGCCTTGCCACTCGGCGTGGCCGTGCCGCTCGGCTTCGACGGGGTCGGGGTGCCGGACGGCGCGGCGGTGGTCGGCGCCGCGCTCGGCGTGGCCGGCCGGGACGGGGCCGGCGAGGGCACCGAGGCGGCCGGCGCCTTGCCGCCGGGGGTGGCGGAGGGCCCGCCGCTCGGCCAGACCGGCGTGCCGTAGTCGGTGGCCGGCCGGGACGGCGCCGGGGGCTGCGGCCGGGCGCCGGTGCGGACCGCCGCGCCCAGCATCGAGCCGAGCAGCAGGGTCAGGCCGATGACCACCGAGGTGACCACCGCGCCGCGCCGCAGCACCCGGCGGCGCAGCGCCGCCGGGGCGTCGGCGCCGTAGTACCGCCAGGCCTCCAGGCCGAGCCGCCCGTCCAGCGAGGCGAACGGCGCCCCGGCGATCAGCAACGGGCTCCACGCCGCCAGGAAGATCAGGTCGGGCGTGTCGTACACCGGGACGGCCCGCCAGCTCACCGTGAACAGCAGCGCGGCGGAGAGCGTCATCGCCGCGCCGGCCGCGAGCCGCTGCCAGAGGCCGAGCACGGTCAGCACGCCGACCACGATCTCGGTGAAGGACACCACCAGGCCGGAGCCGACCGGGTGCGCCATGGCGAAGGCCAGCAGCGGTTCGGCGACCTTCCAGGGGTGCAGCGAGGAGAGCCAGCGCATCATCGAGCCGCGTTCGCCGCCGTCGAAGTACACCGGGTCGCAGAGCTTGCTGAACCCGGCGTAGACGGAGAGCGAGCCGAGCACGGCGCGCAGCGGCAGCAGCACCAGGCCGAGGTCGACCCGGCGCCCGGGCTGCCAGGGCGGCGTGCCCTCGGCGTCGGCGGCCGAGACCTCGGGCAGCTCCCCGCCGGGCGTCCAGCCCTGCGGGGCGCCGACCGGGCCGATCCCGGCGTCGACGGCGGTGCCGTCGCCCTCGCGCGGCTGGCGCGGCACCGCCCGGACACCGCCGTACGGCGGGATGAGCAGGGTGTCGGCGTCCGCCAGGGAGCCGCCGGACCGTCCGCCGACCCCGGCCGGGACGGCGCCGAGCCGGACGGCCTCCAGCAGCTGGGTGGCCGCGACGTCGCCCGGGCGCGCCTCGCCGGTCCAGGTGACCGGGGTGACCCGGCCCTTGCGGCGCGACGGCGCCCCGGCGAAGCCGCCGGCGAGCGCCCGCACGTCGTCGGCGGGGACGACCACCTGCGGGGTGACCAGCGGGCGCCGGATCAGGCCCTGGGTGCCGTACGGGTCGCCGAACGCGGCACCGGTGGACAGCAGTCCGGCCGGGGCGTCGATCAGCGGCGCCACCGGGGTGGCGAGGGTGAGCCGGAAGCTCGCCTGGGTGCTGCTGAGGCGCGCCGGGTCGGACGGCACCTTGACCGTGTTGAGGCCGGGGCCCGCGTCTATCCCGGTGCTGCCACCGCCCAGGAGCGGGCGCCGAGGTGTTCTGGTGTCCACGCCCGTCTAACCGGGTGACGCCCGGTTAGGACACTCTCCCGGGTGGATATCGGGAGCACCCTTGAAGTGATCATGAGAAAAGCGATCGGACCCGGGCGGATCCGATCGCTTTCCCCTGACTTGCGGGCGAACGGCGGGCGGTTCCGGAGAACGCCTTGTGCCGGACACCCCGACTGTGCTGCCCCGGAGGTCAGCCGACCTTGGCGCGCAGCCGGGCCGCCTCGTACAGCACGACGCCGGCCGCGACCCCCGCGTTCAGCGACTCGGTGAGCCCGGACATCGGGATCCGCACCCGCAGGTCGCAGGTCTCCGAGACCAGCCGGGACAGGCCCTTGCCCTCGCTGCCGGCGACGATCACCACCGGCCCGGTCAGCGCCTCCAGGTCGCCGATCTCGGCCTCGCCGTCGGCCGCCAGGCCGACCACCAGCAGACCGGCCTTCTGGTAGGCCTCCAGGGCCCGGGTCAGGTTGGTCGCCCGGGCGACGGGCAGCCGGGCCGCCGCGCCCGAGGAGGTCTTCCAGGCTCCGGCGGTCATGCCGGCCGCCCGGCGCTCCGGGATGACCACGCCGTGCGCGCCGAAGGCGGCGGCGGAACGGACCACGGCGCCCAGGTTGCGGGAGTCGGTGACCCCGTCCAGCGCCACGATCAGCGCGTCCCGGCCGGAGTCCGCGGCCTCGTCCAGCAGGTCCTCGGGGTGCGCGTACTCGTACGGCGGGACCTGCAGCACCAGGCCCTGGTGGTTCATCCCGCCGGTCATCTGGTCCAGCTGCGGGCGCGGCGCCTCCATCAGCGGGATGCCGCGGTCGTTGGCGGCCTGGAAGGCGTCGCGGACCCGGTCGTCGGTGTCGATGAACTGCTGGACGTACAGCGCGTTGGCCGGCACGTCCCCCTGCAGGGCCTCGACCACCGAGTTGCGGCCGAAGACCAGCTCGGCGGAGCCCGCGCCGCCGCGGCCGCCCCGGCCGCCGCCGCCGGAGCGGCGCATGCCGGCCCTGGCCTTGGCGTCCCGCTCGCGCTTCAGCGCGGCGTTGGCGGCCCGCTGCTTCGGGTGGCCCTTGCGCTCCTCACCGGGCGGGGTCGGGCCCTTGCCCTGGAGCGCCTTCCGGCTGTGGCCGCCGGTACCGACACTCGCGCCCTTCTTCGACCCGGGGTTGCGGCGGTTCCTGCGCTGGCTGTTGCCGGCCATGGCTGTACTTCCTGTCTGTCTGTCCGGCATGGCCGGCCGCCCCGGCCCGTGCCGGTGGCGCCCGACGGCATGCGCTCCGTCATGCGGGAGGGCCGCACCGGTCCGGTACGGCCCACCTCACCCCTCGGTCGCCCGGGGGTTACTGGCTGTTGATCGTCCAGCGCGGGCCGGACGGGGTGTCCTCGATCGCCAGCCCGGCCAGGCCGAGCTGGTCGCGGATGGCGTCCGCGGTCGCGAAGTCCTTGCGGGCCCGCGCCGCCTGGCGCTGGTCCAGGACGAGGCGCACCAGCGAGTCGACCACGCCGTGCAGGTCCTCGCCGCGCTCCGCCCCGGTCCACTGCGGGTCGAGCGGGTCCAGACCCAGTACTCCGAGCATCGCACGGACCTCGGCCAAGCGCGCCACCGCGCTCTCCTTGTCGTCCGCGGTGAGGGCGCTGTTGCCCTGGCGGACGGCGGTGTGCACGATCGCGAGCGCCTGCGGCACGCCCAGGTCGTCGTCCATCGCCTCGGCGAAGGCCGGCGGCACCTCGGGCGCCGCGTCGACGACGCCGCAGCGCTCCACGGCGCGCTGCACGAAGCCCTCGATCCGGCCGAAGCCGGCCTCGGCCTCGCGCAGCGACTCCTCGCTGTACTCGATCATCGAGCGGTAGTGCGGGGCCGCGAGGTAGTAGCGGAGCACGATCGGCCGCCAGCGCTGCACCATCTCGGAGACCAGCACCGAGTTGCCGAGCGACTTGCTCATCTTCTCGCCGGCCATGGTGACCCAGGCGTTGTGCACCCAGAAGGAGGCGAAGTCGTCGCCGAACGCCTTGGACTGGGCGATCTCGTTCTCGTGGTGCGGGAAGATCAGGTCCAGCCCGCCGCCGTGGACGTCGAAGGCGGAGCCCAGGTACTTGTGGGCCATCGCCGAGCACTCCAGGTGCCAGCCCGGACGGCCGCGGCCCCACGGGGTCTCCCAGCTCGGCTCGCCCGGCTTGGCGGACTTCCACATGGCGAAGTCGCGCGGGTCGCGCTTGCCGGTCTCGCCCTCGCCGGAGGGCTGCAGCAGGTTGTCCAGCTTCTGGTTGGAGAGCGCGAGGTAGTCGGGGTACGACTTCACGTCGAAGTAGACGTTGCCGTCCGCCTCGTAGGCGTGGCCCTTCTCGATGAGCCCGCGCATCATCTCGATCATCTCGGGGATGTGCCCGGTCGCCCGCGGCTCGACGGTCGGCGGCAGGCAGCCCAGCGCGTTGTAGCCGTCGTTGAAGGCGCGCTCGTTCTCGTAGGCGATCTGCCACCACGGCGTGCCGAGCTCGCGCTCCTTGGCGATGATCTTGTCGTCGATGTCGGTGACGTTCCGGGCGAAGGTCACCTGGTAGCCGCGGTAGGCGAACCACCGCTGCATGACGTCGAAGTTGAGGTAGGAACGGATGTGCCCGATGTGTGGCGCCGACTGGACGGTAGCGCCGCACAGGTAGATCGAGACACAACCCGGGACAAGCGGGACGAAGTCGCGTACCTGTCGGGTGCTGGTGTCGTACAGTCGAATGCTCACAGCGTCAAGCGTAGTGGGCGGCAGGGGGTGCCCCGCGACATTCCGGAATGTCAAGGCCCCCGGCGGAGCCTTTTCCGCCGGGTGGGAGCCGGGGTCGCCCCCCGCCGCGCCGACGGCTCAGATCGAGCCGACCACCTTCCGCGGCGTGATCCGGACGACCACGCGCACGTCGTCCGGACCGTCGTAGCCGTAGTCCTCGCCCTGGTACTTCCGGGACAGTTCGTCGATCAGCTCGCGGCCGCCCTCCCGGGTCAGGGAGGCCTCGCCGCGCACCTCCAGGTAGGTGTACGGGCTCTCCGGCGGGTTGACCACCAGCGAGACCCGCGGGTCCTTCACCAGGTTGAGGTGCTTGCGCCGCCCCTCGACGGTGGAGAACAGGATGTCCTCACCGTCGCGCGTCACCCAGACCACCGAGGACTGGGGGCTGCCGTCGGGCTGGATCGTGGAGACCACGGCGAAGCTCTTGGCGTCGAGCAGGGCCTTGGCCTGGTCGGAGAGTTGGGCGCTCATCGGAAACCTCATCTCGTCGGCGGCGGGTACGGCCCGAGGGGAAGCCCGCGCGGGCCCGACCCGAAGACTAACGACTCGGGCCCGCGCAACGCCCGGTGAACACCCGTCAGTCCCGGATTGTTCCCCGCCGCCGCACCCCGGGGGTCAAGGCCGCTCGTACACCAGGGCGGTGGCGATCGCCGCGAGCCCCTCCGCGCGCCCGGTGAGACCGAGCCCGTCGGTGGTGGTCCCGGAGACCGAGACCGGGGCGCCGACCGCCGCGCCGAGCGCGGCCTGCGCCTCCGCCCGGCGCTTGCCGATCTTCGGCCGGACCCCGATCACCTGGATCGCGACATTGCCGATCTCGAAGCCCGCCTCGCGGACCAGCCGGGCCGCCTCGCCGAGCAGCGTCACCCCGGACGCGCCGGCCCACTCCGGCCGGTCGGTGCCGAAGTGCGCGCCCAGGTCGCCGATCCCGGCGGCCGAGAACAGCGCGTCGCAGGCGGCGTGCGCGGCCACGTCGGCGTCCGAGTGCCCGGCCAGGCCGGCCTCGGCGCCCGGCCACTCCAGCCCGGCCACCCGCAGCGGGCGCCCCGGCTCGAAGGCGTGCACATCGGTGCCGATGCCGATCCGGGGGACGACGGGGGTCTGCGGATCAGTAGGCATCGGCGGCCCTCCTGCGGGCGAGTACGGCCTCGGCGAGCACGAGGTCCAGCGGACGGGTCACCTTGAACGCCTCCTCGTGGCCGGGCACCACGACCACCCGGCCGCCGAAGCGCTCGACCAGGCCCGCGTCGTCGGTGACCGGCGGCAGGCCGGTCCCGTCGGCCGCGGCCTCCTCGGCCAGCGCCTTGGCGTGCACCTCCGCCAGCGTCTCCCGGCGGAAGCCCTGCGGAGTCTGGACCGCGCGCAGGGTGGCGCGGTCGGGCGTGTCGAGCACCGGCTCGGGCCCGCCCCGGACCGGCTCGACCCGCTTGACGGTGTCGGCCAGCGGCACCGCCGGCACCACCGCCTCGGCCCCGGCCCGGACGGCCGACGCCACCGCGTCCACCACCTCGACCGGGACGAGCGGGCGGGCCGCGTCGTGCACCAGCACGACGCCGACCTCGGCGGGGATGGCGGCCAGGCCCAGCCGGACCGACTCCTGGCGGGTCGCCCCGCCGGCCACCACCCGGATGTCCTTGCCCTCGAGTCCGTGGCTGTCGAGCAGGGCGACCACCTCGGCCACCCCGTCGGCGGGGGCCGCGACCACGACCAGGCCGACCGCGCGACTGCGGGTCAGCGCCCGGACGGCGTGCACGAGGAGCGGCACGCCGCCCAGTTCACGCAGGGCCTTGGGGGCGCCCGGCCCCAGGCGCTCGCCCCGGCCGGCGGCGGGCACGACTGCTGCTGCGACTGCTGCTGTGGCGTTCAGGTTTCACTCCTTCGGCGAAGTGGGTATGGCCATGGCGTGCACGACGGGCGCGGACCCCTTCCGAAGCACCACCGTCTTCCGCCCGCGACAGAAGCAGAAACGGTCATGCCCACCCGAGGCCGGCCCGGGCCGCTCGGGTGCGGGGGCGTCGTCCGGACACGCCTCAGCGCCCGAAGTGCCACTGCACCACCCGCGGACCCTCGGTCCGGTGGGCGGCGCGCCGGCATCGGGCGCTGTGAGCGTTGTGGAGCGGACGGCCGCTACGAGGCGAGCACCTCGTCGAGCAGCGTCTCCGCCTTGTCCTCGTTGGTGTTCTCCGCCAGCGCGAGCTCGCTGACGAGGATCTGGCGCGCCTTGGCGAGCATGCGCTTCTCCCCGGCGGAGAGGCCGCGCTCGCGCTCGCGACGCCAGAGGTCGCGCACGACCTCGGCGACCTTGATGACGTCGCCCGAGGCGAGCTTCTCCAGGTTCGCCTTGTAGCGACGGGACCAGTTGGTCGGCTCTTCGGTGTACGGTGCGCGAAGCACCTCGAAGACCCGGTCCAGACCTTCCTGGCCGACCACATCGCGCACGCCGACGAACTCCGCGTTCTCGGCGGGCACGCGGAGCGTCAGGTCTCCCTGCTGCACCTTGAGCACCAGGTAGGTCTTGTCCACACCTTTGATCTGGCGAATTTCGATGGCCTCGATCAGCGCGGCCCCGTGATGGGGGTAGACCACCGTGTCGCCAACCTTGAACGTCATGTGACAGGACCCCTTCCGTGGCTTTCCAGAATAACACGCTTTTCGGCGCACCCGAAGGGCGTTTTCGCAGGTCAGGGCCGGTCTCGGGGCTTGACAAGGACCCCCATGACGTGCTGCGACCGGTGTTCGAGGAGGGCTTCCCGCAGGTCGGAGGCGGTTCCGCCGCCCGCTGAAACCTCTGGCAACACTCCCGAAACCGTGATTTGATCTTGAGCTTTCACCGTTTATCGGGTCGTTTCCGGATCGTGATCCGATCTTGGTCGGCGCTTGACCTGAACACGCGGAGGTGCCGCCGTCCGGACGCCCGTCCACCCCGGCCGCGCGACACGAAGGGACCACCCCGTGAGGACGGCATAAGCGAGGTCGATAATCTGAGACCTGACCTTCCGACACGTGACTTAGGAGAAGCCGCCGCCGTGAGCCGCAGCCTTCGACGCGGCAGCATCGCCGCCCTCGCCGCCCTGGCCATCGCCTCGCTGTCCTCCTGCGCCGCCGGGAACACCCCGGCCACGCTGCAGATCAAGCCGGACAACGCCGCCGCCACGCTGGGCACCGACGTCCGCCTGAACAACATCGTCGTGGTCACCGGGGACGAGTCCTCCGGCGAGCACACCGGCCCCGCCAACGTGACGGTGAACATCAGCAACAGCGGGCCCGAGGCGCTCGAGCTGCAGTCCATCACCGTCGCCGGCAGCGCCCCCGCCGCCTTCACCGACGACAAGGGCGCCCCGCTGACCAGCATCTCCATCCCGGCCGGCGGCGCGGTGCTGCTCGGCGGCCCGGGCAACCCGACCGCCAAGGTCGCCTCCGTCACCGTGAACGTGGGCGGCTACGTGGCGACCTCCTTCACGTTCAAGAACCACGACAAGGTCGAGACGGAGGCCCAGGTCAGCCCGAACAAGGACCTGTACAAGGGCTTCGGTCCGACCGCCCCGGCCGCCGTGCCGAGCAAGGCCGCCACCCCGGCGACGACCCCGACCGCGGGCACCACCGCTCCGGTGGCCGGCGCCACCACCCCGGCGGCCCCGGCCACCGGCACCTCCTCCGCTCCGGCCTCCCCGGCGGTCCCGGCCGCCCACTGAGGCCCGGCGCCGCCGCACCGCGGCAGCAGCGACCCGAACGCCCCTCCGGCCGGTGCCGGAGGGGCGTTCGGGTGTCCGCGGCCGGGCGGCCGGTCTACGGCTCGAACTTGTAGCCGAGGCCGCGCACCGTGACCAGGTAGCGCGGCGCGCCCGGGTCCGGCTCGATCTTCGCCCGCAGCCGCTTGACGTGGACGTCCAGCGTCTTGGTGTCGCCGACGTAGTCCGCGCCCCAGACCCGGTCGATCAGCTGCATCCGGGTGAGCACCCGCCCGGCGTTGCGCAGCAGCATCTCCAGCAGGTCGAACTCCTTGAGCGGCAGGTCGACCTTGGCGCCGTCCACGGTCACCACGTGCCGGTCGACGTCCATCCGGACCGGGCCCGCCTCCAGGGCGCCCGGGCCGCCGCCGTCGCCGGGGCCCTCGTTCTCGCCGCGGCGGCGCAGCACCGCGCGGATCCGGGCGACCAGCTCACGGGTGGAGTAGGGCTTGGTGACGTAGTCGTCCGCGCCTATCTCCAGACCGACCACCTTGTCGATCTCGCTGTCCTTGGCGGTGACCATGATCACCGGCACGTTGGAGCGGACCCGCAGCTGGCGGCAGACCTCGGTGCCGGGCAGCCCCGGCAGCATCAGGTCGAGCAGGACGAGGTCGGCGCCGTTGCGTTCGAACTGCTCCAGGGCGTCGGGGCCGGTGGCGGCGATGGCCACCTCGAAGCCCTCCTTGCGGAGCATGTACGAGAGGGCGTCGCTGAACGACTCCTCGTCCTCGACCACCAGTACTCGGGTCACGATCAGGCCTCCGGGGCAAGCTGGGGGGTTGTTTCTGACAGGGTTTCCGCGGACGCCCCCGCACGGGGCCGGTCCACGGGTGCCTGCCCGGCGGGCAGGCGGAGGGTGAAGGTGGAGCCCTGGCCCTCGACGCTCCACACCGACACGGTGCCGCCGTGCGAGGCGGCCACGTGCTTGACGATGGAGAGGCCGAGGCCGGTGCCGCCGGTCTGCCGGGAGCGTGCGGGGTCGACCCGGTAGAAGCGTTCGAAGACCCGCTCGCGGTCCTTCTCGGAGATGCCGATGCCCTGGTCGGTCACCGAGATCTCGATGAGCTCGCCGTCGGCCTCGCCCAGCGCGGCGGCGCTGGATATCCGGCGGGTGGCGATCGCGACCCTGGTCCGCGGCGGGCTGTAGTTGACGGCGTTCTCGACGAGGTTGCCGAGCGCGGCGGCGAGCTGGCCGCGGTTGCCGTGCAGGTAGAGGCCGGCGATGCCGCCGGCCGCGATGAGGATCTGCTTGGCGGCGGCCTGCTGGCGGCAGCGGTCGATCGCCTCGGCGATCAGCTCGTCCACCGCGACCGGCTCCGGGTCGACCATCAGCCGGTCGTCCTGGACCCGGGAGAGGTCGATGATCTCCTGGACCAGGCTGGCCAGCCGGGTCGCCTCGATCTGCATCCGGCCGGCGAAGCGCTGCACCGCCTCCGGGTCGTCGGACGCGTCCGCGACCGCCTCGGAGAGCAGCGAGAGCGCGCCGACCGGGGTCTTGAGCTCATGGCTGACGTTGGCGACGAAGTCGCGGCGGACGGCCTCCACCCGGCGGCGCTCGGTCTGGTCCTCGACCAGCACCAGCACCAGCCGGGAGCCCAGCGGGGCGACCCGGGCCGAGACCGCGAGCGGTTCGGCGGCGCGCGCCGCGCCCGGGCGGGGCAGCTCCAGCTCGAGCTGGCGGATCTCGCCGTCCCGGCGGGTGGAGCGGGCCAGCGCGAGCAGCTGGTCGACGGCGACCGCCCCGCCGCGCACCAGGCCCATCGCGTACGCCGCCGAGCTGGCCTTGACCACCTCGTCGCCCTCGCCGAGCACGATCGCGCAGGACCGCAGCACGGAGAGAACGGTGTCGACCCCCGGCGGCAGCGGGGGCTCCTGCGCGGGGCCCAGGCCCTGGGTACGGCCCTGGTTCCGGTTGGTTCCGCCGTACCTGCCCCTGGCCTGCTCGCGCTCGCTCCAACGGAAGGCGATCGAGGCCGTGAGGCCGACGCCGAGCCCGGCTATGGCGCAGGCAGCGGCGGCGGCCACGTTCACGTCCATACGGCCAGCCTAAGCGCACCGTGCGGGCGCTCCCCAAGGGCTCGATCAAGGGATCGGCCACGCGTTGCCGAGAATTCACCTTCAAGTAGCCGCCGATTCACCGAACGGGTCGTGCGTGGTCGCCCGGACGGCCCACTGTGGGCGCCGGAGCCCGTGTAGGAGGGGCGACCCGGCCCAAACGGCCGTCCACCGCCCAGGGTGTGCGCGTACGATGCGCGCCACCAGCAGCGGTCATTCATGCGTCGGTCCGACCGTCGTACCGGATGACCGGTCGGCACCGCCACCGACACAGCTACTGAGGAGAGAACATGCGCGACGCGTACCACGAGGAACTCGACTCGATCGGCGACAGCCTGGTCGAGATGGCCCGGCTGGTCGGTTCGGCCCTCGGCCGGGCCACCACCGCGCTCCTCGACGCGGACCTGGCGCTGGCGGAGAGCGTGATCGCCGCCGACGAGAAGATCAACGACCTGCACCACGAGCTGGAGAACCGGGCGATCGACCTGCTCGCCCGTCAGCAGCCGGTCGCCACCGACCTGCGCATCGTCGTCACCTCGCTGCGGATGAGCGCCGACCTGGAGCGCTGCGGCGACCTCGCCCAGCACGTCGCCAAGGTCGCCCGGCTGCGCTACCCCGCGTCGGCCGTCCCCGGCGACCTGCACGCGACGGTCCTGGAGCTGGGGCAGCTCGCCCAGCGCCTGGTGGCCAAGGCCGGCCTGGTGATCGCCACCAAGGACGTCGACAAGGCGCTGGAGCTGGAGCAGGACGACGACGCGATCGACGCGCTGCACCGCGAGCTGTTCGCGCACCTGATCGACGAGCGCTGGCACCACGGCATCGAGACCGCGGTGGACGTCACCCTGGTCGGCCGCTACTACGAGCGGTTCGCCGACCACGCGGTCTCGGTGGCCAAGCGCGTGGTGTACCTGGTGACCGGTGAGCACGTGGACGAGTTCGTCGCGGCGACCGAGGCGGCCGCCGAGGTGGAGTGACGTCCGGACGGGCGCGCGTCCCCGGGCGACGTCCCCCGGGCGGCGTTCCTCCCCGGGGGTGAGTAAACCCCGGGCCGGGGTGGTGGGGGAGCACGAGCAGCCGGACCCCCCACCACTGCGCGCCCGTTGACGCTCCCTCCGGTCGGCGGTTTCACTCGAATCCGTGGGCACCGAGGTGTGCCCGTCAGAAGGAGGGGACCGCGCGATGAAGGCAAACCCGACCGGCCCGGCATCGGCTCCCGAGACCATCGAACCGCCCGCCCCGAAGCTGCTGTCCGTGCTCGCGGCCGGCTGCGGCTGCGGACCGGGCTGCGGCTGCGGCTGCCAGTCCGGCGCGCCCTGCCAGTGCGGCGGGGCCGACGGCGGCTGCTGCGGCCACTGAGACCGTCCGTCCGGCCCTCCCCCGGCGCCACCGCGGAGCTCCGGGGCGCACGGCTGCCGTGGGAGACGGCCGTGCGCCCCGGTCTCCTCACCGCCGGAGCGCCGACGGGGTCCGTGGGGTGGGCATCCGCCCGGCGTCAGAAGGTGACGTCCGCGCAGGAGTAGAAGGCGTTGCCGGTGTCCGCGACGTCCCAGACCGCGACGACCACCTGGTGGCCGGTCCGCCCGGACGGCAGGGTCGCGGTGTGGCTGAGCGTGCCGGGCACCTGGGTGCCGTTGTAGGGGACGTTCAGGAACGGGGTCAGCTCCAGGTTGGCCCGGGTGACCTTCTGCGTGGCGTCGTAGCCGGGCTTGGTCAGGTAGTACCGGAAGCCCGAGGTGGCGTGCCGGGCGGTGAACCGCCAGGTGAAGGTCAGCCGCTGGCCCGCCGAGACGGCGGTGGCCGGCCAGGCGCCGCCGCGCGGATCGTCCAGCTCGGCGAACCGGCTGTTGCCGCCGGCACAGATGGTGCCGTCGGCCGGACCTCTGGTCGGGAAGCCCTTCGGCCCCTCGACGCTCTGCGGCTCCCAGCGGATCTCACCGCAGTCGGTCACCGTGCCCGCGCCGCAGAGCGCGGCCCGGCTGGGCGGGGTGGTGATGTAGCCGTGCGACTGCGCCGGGAGGGCGACCGCGACCGGCACCGCGAGGGCGGCGATCACGGCTCCGACGACATGACGTGTGCGCATGGTGCTCCTCCGTGGGGGTGGATGGAGAGTGCGCCGGGCGCGGACACGCGCGCGTGGGGGCTCGGCATGCCTGCGCCGGGTCGGTTGCTCACACGGTAGGAGCCGCCACCGGGGCCGTCAATGGTCTGAACCATTTTTGCGGCACCCCAAACTCGCCCGAACTCACCTCATCCCCAAGCGAGTTGAACGAGAAGGGCCCCGCTCCCCCGATACGGGGAGCGGGGCCCTCGACGGGCGTCGGGCCTACTTCTTGCCCTGGTTCTTGACGGCCTCGATCGCCGCGGCGGCGGCGTCGGCGTCGAGGTAGCGGCCGCCCTTGGTGAGCGGCTTGAAGTCGGCGTCCAGCTCGTAGACCAGCGGGATGCCGGTCGGGATGTTGAGGCCGGCGATGTCGGCGTCGGAGATGCCGTCGAGGTGCTTGACCAGCGCGCGCAGGCTGTTGCCGTGGGCGGTCACCAGGACGGTCCTGCCGGCGGCGAGGTCCGGGACGATGGCGTCGTACCAGTACGGCAGCATCCGGTCGACGACGTCCTTCAGGCACTCGGTGCGCGGACGCAGCTCGCTCGGGATCTCGGCGTAACGGGCGTCGCCGGCCTGCGAGTACTCGGCGTCGTCGGCCAGCACCGGCGGCGGGGTGTCGTACGAGCGGCGCCAGAGCTGGAACTGCTCCTCGCCGAACTCGGCCAGGGTCTGGGCCTTGTCCTTGCCCTGGAGCGCGCCGTAGTGCCGCTCGTTCAGGCGCCAGCTGCGGCTGACCGGGATCCAGTGGCGGTCGGCCTTGTCCAGGGCGATCTGCGAGGTGCGGATGGCACGGCGCAGCAGCGAGGTGTGCAGCACGTCCGGAAGGAAGCCCTCGGCGGCGAGCAGCTCGCCACCGCGCGCGGCCTCCTTCTCGCCCTTCTCGTTGAGGTCGACGTCGACCCAACCGGTGAACAGGTTCTTCTGGTTCCACTGGCTCTCGCCGTGGCGGAGCAGGATGAGTCGGTACGTCGTGTCAGCCATGGCCCCCAGCTTAGTGGAGCCCGGAAAAGCCCTGGTCGGGACCTCGTTCGAGCGGTAAGGTGTGCTCCTTGCCAGAGACTCTTACCTTCTCGCTGAGCGGTCCTGCCCGTGCGGCTCAGCGGACGTCCGCCTGCCCGGGAGCCCCCACATGCCCGACTCGTCCCTGTCCGCCCGCGCCACCAGAGCCGTCGCCGAGGCGGTGAGCGGACTACCGCGCCAGTTCTGGTGGCTGTGGACCAGCACGCTCATCAACAAGCTGGGCGCGTTCGTGGTCACCTTCCTGGCCCTCTACCTGACCACCGACCGCGGCTACTCGTTCTCGTACGCCGGGCTGGTCGCCTCGCTGTTCGGCCTGGGCTCGGCGATCGCCTCCGTCGTCGCCGGAGTGCTGGCCGACCGGATCGGGCGGCGGCCGACCCTGGTCGCCGCCCAGCTCGGCACCGCCCTGTTCACCGCGCTGCTCGGCTTCAGCGACGGGCAGGTGACCATCGCGGTGGTCGCCTTCCTGGTCGGCTTCTGCAACAACGCCACCCGGCCGGCGACCTCGGCGATCATCGCGGACATCGTGCCCGCCGAGGACCGGGTCCGCGCCTTCGCGCTGAACTACTGGGCGATCAACATCGGCTTCGGCCTCTCCGCGGCGGTCGCCGGCCTGATCGCCACCCACGGCTACCTCACACTCTTCCTGCTGGACGCGCTCTCCACCGTGGTCTGCGCGGTGGTCATCTTCGTGCGCATCCCGGAGACCAGGCCCGCCGTGCCCGCCGCGGCACCGGGCGCGGTCCAGGGCCGGCCGGCGATCGGCCTCGCCGAGGTGTTCCAGGACGGCCGCTTCATGGCGGTGGTGGTGCTCAACCTGCTGCTCGCCCTGGTCGCCCAGCAGGGCTCGACCACGCTGGCCGTGGAGATGGGCCGGTCCGGCATCAGCTCCACGCAGTACGGCCTGGTGATCGGCCTCAACGGCCTGCTCATCGTGGTGCTGCAGATCCCGCTCACCCGGTGGATGGAGGGCCGGGACCGGACGGCGCTGCTGGTCGCCAGCGCGCTGTTCATCGGCTGGGGCTTCGGGCTGACCGCGCTGGCCGGCTCCTCGGCCTGGTTCTACGCGTTCACGGTGGCGGTCTGGACGCTCGGCGAGATCCTGAACGCGCCGACCATGATGGGCCTGGTCGCCGAGCTGTCGCCGGCCGAGGCGCGCGGCCGCTACCAGGGCGTCTACTCGCTCTCCTGGTCGCTCGCCTCGTTCCTCGGCCCGGCGGCGGGCGGGGTGCTGCTGGAGCGGGCCGGCAGCGGGGTGACGTGGGGGGCGTGCGCGGTGCTCGGCACGGCCGCCGCCGGCGGGTACGTCCTGCTCGGCCGGCGGCCGGGGGCGGCGCTGGCGAAGTCCGCGGTGGTGGAGGCGGCCCCGGTGCCGGCCCCGGCGCCGGGCGCGGCGCCGGCCGCCGAGCCCGAGCGGGCCGCGACGGGCGGCTGACGTCCCCGGCCGGCCGGCGTCCCCGGCCGGCTACTCGGCGGCGGGCTCCCCGGCGGACGGCTGCCCGGCTTGCCCGGCGGACGGCGCCGGGGCGGCGAGGTGCGCGAAGGCGGCCAGGTTGCGGGTGGACTCCCCGCGCTTGGTCCGCCACTCCCACTCCCGCCGGATCGCGGTGGCGAAGCCCAGCTCCAGCAGCGTGTTGAACGGCTCGTCGGCGTTCTCCAGCACCGTGCCCAGCAGCCGGTCCACGGCGTCCGGGGTCAGCGCCTCCAGCGGCAGCCGGCCCGCCAGGTAGACGTCCCCGAGCGGGTCCACCGCGTACGCCACGCCGTAGAGCCGGGTGTTGCGCTCCAGCAGCCAGCGGTAGACCGCCTCGTGGTTCTCGTCCGGGCGGCGGACCACGAAGGCGTTCACCGAGAGGGTGTGGTCGCCGACCCGCAGGGCACAGGTGGTGCTCAGCTTCCGGGTGCCCGGGAGGGCCGCCACCAGGGTGTACGGGTCGGTGGGGGCCGGCTCCCAGGCCACCCCGGCCTCGTCCAGGGCGGTGCGCAGGAGGGTCAGGGCCTCGTCCTTGGTGCGGATTGCCATGGGGGTGACGTTACTCGGCGGTACGCCCGGGCGCAGCAGTACCCGGCCGCGACCGCCGCACGGATCAGGAGCGCCGCTGGCGCGCCCCGGCCAGCCGGCCGACCGACCGCACCAGGCTGCCGGCGTACACCTCGGCGGTGGTCGCGGCGGCGGTGTCCCAGCCGAACCCGGCCGCGTGCCGGGCCGCCGCGGCGCCGCGCCGGGCCACCAGCTCCGGGTCGGTGGCGTAGGGCTCCAGCGCGTGCGCCCAGTCCACCGGGTCGTGGCCGCCCACCAGGGTGCCCGTCTCGCCGTCCCGGACGGCGACCGGCAGGCCCCCCACCGCGGCCGCCACCACCGGTGTGCCGCAGGCCTGCGCCTCCAGCGCCACCAGCCCGAACGACTCGCTGTACGAGGGCATCACCAGCGCCGTCGCGGCCCGGTACCACTCGGCGAGCAGCGCCTGGCCCACCGGCGGGTGGAACCGCACCACGTCGCCGATGCCCAGCTGGGCGGCCAGCTTGTGCAGGCTCTCCGGCCTGGCCAGCCCGGTGCCGGACGGGCCGCCGACCACCGGCACCACCAGCCGCTCGCGCAGCTCGGGGCGCCGCTCCAGCAGCACGGCGACCGCGCGCAGCAGCACGTCCGGGGCCTTCAGCGGCTGGATCCGGCCGGCGAACAGCAGCACGGCGGCGTCGGCGGGCAGCCCGAGCCGGGCCCGGGCGGCCCGGCGGGCCTCCGCGGTGCCCGCCGCCCCCGGGCGGAACACGTCCAGGTTGACGCCCGGGTGGACGACGGCCAGCTGGTCCGGGCGCGCCGCGTAGAACCGGGCCAGCTCGGCGGCCTCCTCGGTGGTGTTGGCGATCAGCCGGTCGGCCGCCTCCACCACCTGGGTCTCGCCGATCACCCGGGCCGGCGGCTCGGGGGTGTCGCCCTCGGCCAGCGCCGCGTTCTTCACCTTCGCCATGGTGTGCATGGTGTGCACCAGCGGCACGCCCCAGCGCTGGGCGGCCAGCCAGCCGACCTGGCCGGAGAGCCAGTAGTGCGAGTGGACCAGGTCGTAGTGGCCGGGCCGGTGGCCGGCCTCGGTGCGGAGCACCCCGTGGGTGAAGGCGCACAGCTGGGCCGGCAGGTCCTCCTTCAGCAGCCCCTCGTACGGGCCCGCCGTGACGTGCCGGACCAGCACGCCCGGGGCCAGCTCCACGGTGGGCGCGTCGTCCGAGCAGATCGCCCGGGTGAACACCTCGACCTCGATGTTGAGCTCGGCCAGCCGCTTGGCCAGCTCCACGATGTAGACGTTCATGCCGCCCGCGTCGCCCGTCCCCGGCTGGTGCAGCGGGGAGGTGTGGACGCTGAGCATGGCTATCCGGCGCGGGCGGCGACGGCCGCCCTGGACGAGCGACTGGAGCCGACCGCGCGCGGGCGTGGCCGGCTGGGCACGGCGTACCGAACGGACGGGGTGCTGGATCACCTGGCTGAAGCCTCCTCGTGTACTGCCCGCCTCAGCAGCCCTGCTTGCCTGCTGCCTGCTGTTCTTCCTGCTGGTCCGGTGAGTGCGCTGCCGCCCGCGCGCGGCACGGCCGCGGCGCCCGGTGCGGCGCGCCGGCCGGCTGCCCCGTCCGGGCACACACCACCACCAGTCTGCCAACCACGCGATCGCCGACCGGCATTCCCGGGCCCCGGCATGAGATGGGCCACGCCGCCGGCCGCCGCCGCGGGCCCCGTACCCTGTGGGGCATGGCCGCCTCCTCCCCCGACACCGTGACCGCGCCCGCCCGCGGACGGGCCGGGCGGCCGGTGGGCACCGTCACCCGCGGCACCACCAACACCAACCGGCTGCGCCGGATGGACCGCTGGATCGCCCACGCGATCGGGCCCGCACTGCGCTCCGCCGCGCACCCGCCGGTCGCCGTCGACCTCGGGTACGGGGCCGCGCCGTGGACGGCCGTCGAGCTGTCCGGCCGGCTGCGGACGGTGCGGGCGGACGTCCGGGTGGTCGGGATCGAGATCGAACCGGCCCGGGTCGCCGCGGCACTGCCGTACGCGGTGCCACCGCTGCTGACCTTCCGTCGCGGCGGCTTCGAGGTGCCGCTGGACGGCGGAGCGCCGGCCCAGCTGATCCGGGCCGCCAATGTGCTGCGGCAGTACGACGAGTCGGCGGTGGCCGGGGTCTGGGCGCGGCTGTGCGAGCGACTGGCCCCGGACGGGCTGCTGGTCGAGGGCACCTGCGACGAGATCGGCCGGCGGCACGTCTGGGTGGCGCTCGGCCCGGAGGGGCCGCGGACGGTGACCTTCGCGGCCCGGCTGGGCGGCCTCGGCCAGCCGTCCGACCTGGCCGAGCGGCTGCCGAAGGCGCTGATCCACCACAACGTGCCGGGGCGGCCGGTGCACGCGTTCCTGCGCGACTTCGACCGTGCCTGGGCGGCGGCCGCGCCGTACGGGGCGTTCGGCGCCCGGCAGCGCTGGGTGGCGGCCTGCACCTCGCTGGCCGGGGCGTGGCCGCTGGTGGACGCGCGCGGGCGGTGGCGGCAGGGCGAGGTCACCCTGCCCTGGACGGCGCTGGCCCCGTAGCCGGCCCCGCATCCCGCTGCGCCGCCTGACCTGGTCCGGTGACCGAGTCCCCGGTTTCACTCGAACGAGTTATCGAATACCTCTGGCGTGTTGACGCCTCGTCACGCCACCATGGGACCGGGCCGGTGGCTCACTCCCGACCCGTCAGCCCCAGCTCCCGCCCCACGCCTTCGAACACCTCGTACATCTCCGATCCGAACAGCACGAACCGCACCTCCTCCGGCCCGCCGCCCGGCTCCGCCGTCACCGCCGCGACGGTGCCGAGCGCGATCCTGGCCGCGTCGGCCGGCGGCCACCCGAAGATCCCGGCCGACACGGCCGGGAAGGCCACCGTGCGCGCGCCCAGGTCCGCCGCCACCCGGAGCGACTCGCGGTAGCAGGAGGCCAACAGCTCCGCCCTCACCTCGTACTCGTCCGCCAGGTAGACCGGCCCCACGGTGTGCACCACCCAGCGGGCCGGCAGGTCGCCGGCCGTGGTCGCCACCGCCTGCCCGGTGGGCAGCCCCCGCCCGTACCGCGAGGCCCGCAGCCCTCGACACTCCGCCAGGATCCGCGGCCCGCCCCGGCGATGGATCGCCCCGTCGACCCCACCGCCGCCCAGCAGGGAGGAATTCGCCGCGTTCACGACGACGTCCACCTGCTGTGCCGTGATGTCACCCTCGACCAGGGTGATCCGCGTCACCATCACACAGCCCCTCTCCTCGCCCGCCCCGGCACCCGCCGGCACGGGCCTCCACTCGTGCCCCCAGCACCCATCCAACACACCGCCACCGGCGTGGCGATAGCCACAACAGCGCCGGTCGGTCAGAGAAATCCCCGGAGATCACGTTATGGTCGCGAGAAGTTCCCCGACGCAGGGTGCCATGCGGGCACTGCGGACGGACGCCGGCCGTTACGCATGCGGGGAAAGGGAGGATCAGCCGATGCCCGCAACGGGAGACGGGCGGGCACCTGGTGCCGCGGACCCGCCGGGCGCCCAGTACGGTGCCCGCTCCGGGCGCGCCCATGAGAGCTCCGCCCCCGGACGGTCCGCCCCCGACCACTCCTCCGCGCCGGTCCGGCAGCCGGCCGGCCCCGCCACGGCAGCCGCGCCGATACCCCACCCGCGCTCGGACGCCGCACCCGCCGGCCCGGCCGCCCCCGCGTCCCCGTCCGCCGCCGGCGCCCCGCTCAAGCTGCTGGTGATCGAGGACGACGCCACCGACGCCCATCTGCTCAAGGCCGCGGTGGCCGACAGCGGCGCCCCGATCGAGATCCACTGGACCCGGGGCCTCGACCAGGCCTTCGCGCTGCTCGCCCCGTCCGGCTCCCGGCGCGGCCGGCCGCGCCACCCCGACCCCTCCCGCGGCGACTTCAGCTGCGTCCTGCTCGACCTCGCCGCCCCCGCCGACCTGCCGCACCCCTCGGACCCCTCGGACGGTCTGGAGGGCCTGCACGAACTGCTCCGCCGGGCCCCGCACACCGCCGTCGTGGTCCTCACCGACGCCGCCGGCGCCCAGCTCGGAGCGGCCGCCGTGGCGGCCGGCGCCCAGGACTTCCTGGTCAAGAACGAGACGGACGGCCCGCTGCTGGCCCGCGCCCTGCGCTACGCCGTCGAGCGCAAGCGCGCCGACGAGTCGCAGCGCCGGCTGGTCGAGGCCGAGCTCCGCGGCCAGGAGAACGCCCGGTTGCAGCGCCATCTGCTGCCCACCCCGCTGCTCGACGGCGCCAACCTGTCCTTCACCCGCCGCTACCGCCCCGGCCGCCGCCGCGCCCTGCTCGGCGGCGACTTCTACGACGCGGTCCGCACCGAGGACGGCGCCGTCCACGTGGTGATCGGCGACGTCTGCGGCCACGGCCCCGACGAGGCCGCGCTCGGGGTGGCGCTGCGGATAGCGTGGCGCACCCTGGTCTTCGCCGGCCTCACCGGCGAGACCCTGCTGACCACCCTGCAGCACGTGCTGGAACACGAGCGGCGCAGCGACGAGATCTTCGCGACGCTCTGCATGCTGAGCATCGAGCCGGGCGACGCCGCCGCCCCGGAGGCCGCCGAACAGGCCCGGCTCTACCTCGCCGGCCACCCGCCGCCGCTGCTGCTCGGCGAGGACCACACCCCGATCGGCCTGCCCGCCGACCACGCCGGCCCCGCGCTCGGCCTGCTCGCCTGCGACGACGGCCAGGCCGTCTGGCCGGCCCACCGGTTCGAGCTGCGCCCCGGCTGGCGGCTGCTGCTGTACACCGACGGGCTGATCGAGGGCCGGATCGGCGCCGGCTCCCGGCGCCTCGGCCAGGACGGCCTGGCCGACCTCATCGGCGACCACCAGTCCGCCGGGCTCACCCGGGGCCGGCTGGTCGACAGCGCGATCGCCGAGGTCGAGGAGCTGAACGGCGGCGCCCTGACGGACGATGTCGCGGTGCTGCTGCTGGAGCGCAATCCGGCGCAGCTGCTCCTGGGCTGAGCGGGCACCGGAGACCCAGATCGTGCATCACGGTCGCGGCGAACAGCAGGTCGCGGTCGTACGCGGCGTCCTCCAGGCAGCCCTCGTGGGCGGCGACGAGCTG
>NZ_JBEOSF010000006.1:0-319282 GCF_040302725.1 Kitasatospora sp. NPDC097605
CGTTGACTTTTGGCACGCTGTTGAGTTCTCAAGGAACGGACGCTTCCATCAGGCGGCTTTCACACCGGCCCTCCGGGCGCTTCGTTCTTTCGTGTTTCCAGCTTATCAGATGTTTTCCGCTCCGTTTTCCGGAGTTTCATTCAACCGACTTCGCTTTCCGCTTGTCCCCGCTCTCTCGCGGCGACTCCGGAACTGTATGGGAGGCGGCACGCCACATGCAAATCGTCCCGCCCTGCTGGCGCAGGACGGGACGATCGGCGCTCGGAGCAGCAGCTCAGGCGCGGCCCATCTCCTCGGCGATGGCCGCCGCGAAGGCGTCGATGTCGGCCTCCGTGGTGTCGAAGGAACACATCCAGCGGACCTCGCCGGTGTGCTCGTTCCAGAAGTAGAAGCGGTAGCGCTTCTGCAGCCGCTCGCTCACCTCGCGCGGGAGGATCGCGAACACGGCGTTCGCCTGGGCCGGGCGGACGACGGTCACGCCGTCGATCTCGCGGACGGCCGCCTCCAGCCGGCCGGCCATCGCGTTGGCGTGGCCGGCGTTGCGGAGGTAGAGGTCGCCGGAGAGCAGCGCCTCGAACTGGACCGAGACGAAGCGCATCTTCGACGCGAGCTGCATCGAGGTCTTGCGCAGGAACTTGATGTTCCGGACCTTCTCGGGGTTGAGCACGACCACGCACTCACCGAGGAGCAGGCCGTTCTTCGTGCCGCCGAAGGACAGCACGTCGACGCCGACGTCCGTGGTGAAGGCGCGCAGCGGCACGCCGAGCGAGGCGGCGGCGTTGGCCAGGCGCGAGCCGTCCACGTGGACCAGCATGCCGAGCTGGTGCGCGTGGTCGACGATCGCCCGGATCTCCTCCACGGTGTAGAGGGTGCCGAGTTCGGTGCTCTGGGTGATCGAGACCGCGAGCGGCTGCGCGCGGTGCTCGTCGCCGTAGCCCCAGGCCTGCTGGTCGATGAGCTCGGGGGTGAGCTTGCCGTCCGGGGTGGGGACGGTGAGCAGCTTGATGCCGCCCATCTTCTCCGGCGCGCCGCCCTCGTCCACGTTGATGTGGGCGGTGTCGGCCGCGATCACCGCGCCCCAGCGCGGGAGCAGGGCCTGCAGGGCGACGACGTTGGCGCCGGTGCCGTTGAAGACGGGGTACGCCTCGGCCTGCTCGCCGAAGTGGCGGCGGAAGACGTCCTGCAGGTGGGCGGTGTAGTCGTCCTCGCCGTAGGCGACCTGGTGGCCGCCGTTGGCGAGGGCTATCGCGGCGAGGATCTCGGGGTGCACGCCGGCGTAGTTGTCGCTGGCGAAGCCGCGGACGGCAGGGTCGTGCCGCCGTACCGCGTCCGTGGTGCCGGAGGGGTCGGTCATCGGGCTGTCAGCCACAGGTGCTGTCCGTTCAGTTCTTCTGCGGGGCGGTCCCAGAGGCCCGCCAGGTGTGCGGCGAGGTCGGCGGTGTCGGTGAAGCCGGCGAACTTCGCGTCCGGCTTCTCGGCACGCATCTCGGGACTGACCAGCGCCTTGATCACCAGGATGGCAGCCGCGGCGGTGGGCTTGCCGTCCTCGGCGGTGGTCTCCTTGCGGAAGGAGTCCGCCATGGCGAGCGTCCAGGCCTCGGTGGCGGCCTTGGCGGCGGCGTAGGCGGCGCCGCCCGAGGTGGGCTTGTGGGCGGCGGCGGCGGAGATCATCGCGTACCGACCGGACTCGCTGCGGACCAGCGCGGGCTGGAAGGCCAGCGAGGTGTGCTGGAGCGTGCGCACGACGGTGTCGTGCAGGAAGTCCCAGTCGTCGATCCGGCTCTCGAAGAAGCTCTTGCTGCCTCGCCAGCCGCCCACCAGGTGGAAGACGCCGTCGACGTGGCCGTGCTCGGCCTCCAGGTGGTCGGCCCAGTCGTGGACCTCCTGCGGGTCGAGGAGGTCGATGACCTGGCCGCTGATCCGCGCGCCGCGCACGGCGACGCGCACGGTGTCGAGCGCGGCCTCCAGGCGCTGGGCGTCGATGTCGGCCCCGACGACGGTGGCGCCGTCGGCGGCGAGGCGGCGCAGCACGGCCTGGCCGGCCGGGCCGCTGGCTCCGGCCACGGCGATGACCTTGCCGGTCAGCGGTCCCTTGGGTGCGGTGGTCACGCGGCAGCTCCCTGCAGGCCGGCACCGGTGATGCCGGCGGTCGAGGCGATGACGCCGCCGAGCTTCTTCGAGAGGGCCTCGTAGAACATGCTCAGCGGGAACTCGTCGGGGAGCACAGCGTCGCACAGGGCCTTGTTGAGCGCCTTGCCGTCGGTGATGTCGAACGGCAGCGCCTCGGTGCCCTTGGCCCAGGTGGAGGCGGGGTGCGGGGTGAGGTAGCGGGAGACCAGCTCGTAGGCGGCGACCCAGTGGGCCGGCTTGGGGCGGTCGATGCCCTCGCGGTAGAGGGTCTCGATCTCGGCGCAGAGCGCGTTGGTGACCTGCGGGGCGCGGTCCCAGTCGATGCTGAGGCGGTTGTCGCGCCACTGGAGCGCGTTGTGCTTGTGCAGGTAGGCGAAGAGCAGCTGGCCGCCCATGCCGTCGTAGTTGCGCACCCGGTCGCCGCTGAGCGGGAAGCGGAAGAGGCGGTCGAAGAGGACGGCGTACTGGACGTCGCGGGCGTGCTCGTTGCCCTCGGCCTCCAGCTGCACCGCCTCCTTGAAGGTGGTGAGGTCGCAGCGGAGCTCCTCCAGGCCGTACATCCAGAACGGGCTGCGCTGCTTGATCATGAAGGGGTCGAACGGCAGGTCGCCGTGGCTGTGGGTCCGGTCGTGGATGAGGTCCCAGAGCACGAAGGTCTGCTGGGTGCGCTCCTGGTCCTGGAGCAGGCTCGCGGCGTCGGCGGGGATCTCCAGGCCGAGCAGGTCGACGGCGTTGCCGGTGACGACGCGGAAGCGGGCGGCCTCGCGGTCGCAGAAGATGCCGCCCCAGGTGAAACGTTCCGGCGCCTTGCGCACGGCCACGGTCTCGGGGAAGAGGACGGCGGAGTTGGTGTCGTAGCCGGCCGTGAAGTCGGTGAAGGTGATCGGCACGAACATCGGGTTGTCGAAGCGGGTGCGCTCCAGCTCGGCGAGCCACTCGGGCCAGACGACGTTCAGCAGCACGGCCTCGAGGTTGCGGTCCGGGTTGCCGTTCTGGGTGTACATCGGGAAGACGACCAGGTGCTGCAGGCCGTCCTCGCGCTGGTCGGCGGGCTGGAAGGCGAGCAGCGAGTCCAGGAAGTCGGGCTCCCGGTAGCCGGTGTCGGCCCACTTGGCCAGGTCGGCGTCGACCGCGGCCAGGTAGGCGGCGTCGTGCGGGAAGTGCGGGGCCAGCTCCGCGACGGCGGTGCGCACGGTGGCGACCAGCGGGTCGACGGTCTGGCGCTGCACGGCGGCCAGGTCGATGGAGCCGTCCTTGGACTGCAGGGGGCGCAGGGTCTCGACGGCGTCCTTCAGTCGCAGCCAGGCCGGGTGCTCGGCGAGGTTCTGGGCCGGGGCGTCGGCCGCCACAGCGAGCCTTGGCGAAAGATTCTGCATCGTGGACTCACTTCGACAGGAGGGTTTTCAACGAGACCACCATAAGTACGAAAGGTTCTCCTGTTCAAGGGGGGGCCTGGCGGCGGATCTTCCGTGACCCGCCGACGGCGCGGGCGCGGCCGGTGCGCGAACAGGGCGCGGAACCTTCCGGACGGGGCGGGACGAAGGCCCCCAAGGCGACCATGCCGCGCGTGTCCGGGGCCCGCCACCGGGGAAGAAGTCCGGGGCCGGCGCGGACGGACGGTCCGCACCACGCCGGGCACGCCCATGCGCCCCCGGACACGCCCTGCTGCACGCGGCGGCGAGCGCCGATCGTGGACGGGACGCCCGTCCGCGCCGCCCGGGAGGCCGACGTTGCACGGTCCGAACCTGGTCAGCTGGCTGCTCGCCGTCCTCACGGCGGCCTCCGGGGGCTACTGCCTCTCCCGGCTGCGCCACGCCCCGTGCGCACCGGCGGAGGGCACGGCCCGCCCGGCGGGCACCGGGTGGCGGCTGCGCGCTCATGAGTCGGACCTCGCCGAGGGGCTGATGGGCTGTGGGATGGCGGCCATGACGGTGGCCGGGTCGGCCGTGCCGGGCGAGGTGTGGGCCTGGGTGTACGGCCCGCCCGCGGTGTTCCTGCTGCTGGCGGCCGCCCGCCGCCCGGCCCGGCGCGCGCACCGGCTGCACCATGCCGTCGGCGCGCTGGCGATGACATACATGGCGCTGGTGATGGCGGCCGCGCCCGGCCACGTCGGGCACCACGCGACGGCGGACTCGCCGGCGCTGACCGGGGCGCTGCTGGTCTACTTCGGCGGCTGCGCGCTCTGGTCCGGCAGCCGGCTGCTGAGCGGGCCCGGCGGCACGGTGCCGGTGCCCTCGGCCGGGCTCCCCCGGGCCTGCCGGCTGTCGGTGGTCATCGGCATGTTCGCCATGCTGCTGACCATGTAGCCGCCGTACGGCGCCGCCGGAAGCCGCCGCGCCGGGGCCGGGTCGTGGCGTTGGTCACTGGGTGGCCGAAAGTCGTGCCACCCCGCCCCGGCAGCGCATAAGTTGGCGGGAAGCGCACTGTCGCGCTCCGTGCGTCCTCGGGGAGCCCATGCCATGACGGCCCTGCTCGGCCTGCTGCTGCTCGGACTGCTGCTCGCCACCACCGCTCCCCGGCTGCTGACCCGGGCGCGCTGGGTGGAGCGTGAACCGGTGCTGGCGCTGCTGGTCTGGCAGTGCCTGGTGGTGGCCGTGCTGCTGTGCTGCGCGCTGAGCCTGGTGCTCGCCGCGATGGCCGCCCTCCCCGCCCTGCGCGCGGTGCTGTTCTCCTGCGCCCCGACCGGTGTCGAGGCCGCGTACGGACTGCACAACGCCGAGGGCTGGGGCCGACTCTGCGCGGCGGTGCTGGCGGCGGGCGGCCTGCAGACGGTGGTCGCGCTGACCCGCGAGGTCCGGACGGCGAAGGCGCTGCGCGCCCGTCGGCACGCCCAACTCGCCGAGCTGTCACCGCCGTTGCCGGAGTCGATCGAACCGGCCTCGGGGCAGGGCGCCCGGCCGCGCCGGGAGCGGCTGGTGGTGCTGGAGAACGTCCGCCCGGAGGCCTGGTCGCTGCCGGGGCAGGACTCCCGGCTGGTGGTGACCACCGGGGCGATGCGGCAGCTGACCGACCGGGAGCTGGCGGCGGTTCTCAGCCACGAGCGCGGGCACGTCCGGGCCCGGCACCACTGGCTGGCCCAGGGCGCCCAGGCGCTCGCCTCCGGATTCCCCGGGGTCGGGGTGTTCAGCGCGTTCCGGGACCAGGTCGGCGAGTTGGTGGAGCTGGCGGCGGACGACCGGGCGGCGCGCCGGCACGGGCGGCACACCACGGCCCTGGCGCTGGCGGAGATGAATCTGGCGCGCGGGGTGTTCGGTTCCTGCCCGCCCGGGCTGGCACAGTCCCCGAAGCGGGTGGACCGGCTGCTGGCGGGGCGCCCTCGGCTGTCCGTCCCGAACCGGCTGCGGCTGACCCTGGTCGCGCTGGCGGCGCCGGCCGCGGTCGTGGTGCTGGCCGCCACGCCGGGGCTGCTCGCCCTGCGCTGACCGCCGCCGGGCCGGCCGCCCGGAGGAGCGGCAGCGGAATCGGGAGGGGCGGCGGGTCAGTCCGTGATCGGCCCGCAGGGGGCCACCGGGTCGTCGGCCAGGGTGAGCGAGAGCACCTCGCGGTGCAGCGGGCGCGCCTCGGTGTAGCGCCGGTGGCCGTCCTCGGTGAGCGCGACCTTGATGCCGCGCCGGTCGTCGGTGCACATCGCGCGGGTGACCAGTCCGGCCTTCTCCAGCCGGCCGATCAGCCGGGAGAGCGCGCTCTGGCTGAGGTGCACGGTGGGGGCCAGCTCCTGGACGCGCAGCCCGTGGCCGGTGCCGTCGCAGCCCTCGACCAGGCGTTCCAGCACTTCGAACTCGCTCATGCCCAGGCCGTGCTTCTCGCCGAGCTCGCGGTCGAGCAGGCAGGCGGTCTGGGCATGCCGGGCCAGCAGGTCGCGCCACTGGGCGACCAGACCTGCCTCCGCCGGGGAGTCGAGTTCAGCCACGCCGCCACAGTATCACAGGCGGGAGCAACTTATGCGTTAACATCTTATTCACTTGCATTGGATGCATGTGCATGTAGTCTCTTGCGCCATGACCACAGCGACCGCCACGACACCCGACGCATCGTCAGCTGCCGGGGGCCACTGGACTCCCCGCCTCTGGGGCACCCTGATCGTGCTCTGCGCCGCGCTCTTCCTGGACGCCCTCGACGTCTCGATGGTGGGCATCGCCCTGCCGTCCATCGCCTCCGAACTGCACCTGTCCACCTCCACCCTCCAGTGGGTGGTCTCCGGCTACGTGCTCGGCTACGGCGGCCTGCTGCTGCTCGGCGGCCGCACCGCCGACCTGCTCGGACGCCGCCGGGTCTTCCTGACCGCGCTCGCCGTCTTCGCCGCCGCCTCCCTGCTCGGCGGCCTGGTCGACGACGGCGGCCTGCTGATCGCCGCCCGCTTCCTCAAGGGCGTCGCGGCCGCCTTCACCGCGCCGGCCGGCCTGTCGATCATCACCACGACGTTCCCCGAGGGCCCGGCCCGCAACCGGGCGCTGTCGATCTACACCACCTGCGGCGCCAGCGGCTTCTCGCTCGGCCTGGTGCTGAGCGGACTGCTCACCTCGGTCGGCTGGCGCTGGACCTTCCTGATGCCGGTCCCGATCGCGCTGATCGCCCTGGCCTTCGCCGTGCGGCTGCTCCCCCGCCCGGTCGAGGAGAAGGCGCACGGCCGCTACGACGTGCTCGGCGCGATCACCGGCACCGCCGCCGTCCTACTGCTGGTCTTCACCGCCACCGAGGCGCAGGGCGCGGGCTGGCTCAGCGCCCGCACCCTGGGCTCGCTCGCCGTCGTGGTGCTGCTCGTCGCCGCCTTCCTGGTGGTCGAGAGCCGCACCGCGCACCCGCTGGTGCGGCTCGGCATCTTCCGCAACGGCGCGGTCGCCCGGGCCAATGTGATCGCCTTCGCGATGGCCGGCGCGTACGGCGGCTTCCAGTTCGTGGTCACCCTCTACCTGCAGGACCTGCTCGGCTGGTCGGCCCTGGCGATGGCGCTCGGGCTGCTCCCGGCCGGGGCGATGATCGCCCTCTCGGCGCCGTTCATGGGCCCGGTGGTGGACCGCTTCGGCACCGGCCGCCTGCTGCCGATCGGCCTGCTCGCCCTGGTCGGCGCGTTCGCGCTGTTCCTGCGGCTGGACGAGCACAGCTCCTACCCGGCGCTGGTGCTCCCGTCGATCGTCCTGCTCGGCGTCGGCTTCGCGCTGGCCTTCCCCTCGGTGAACATCGCCGCCACCGACGGCGTGGCCGACGAGGAGCAGGGACTCGCCTCCGGACTGGTGAACACCGGGATCCAGGTGGGCACCGCGGTCGTCCTGGCCGGCGCCACCGCGATCATCACCGCCGGCACCGGGGGCGGCACCGGCGCCCAGGCCCAGCTCGACGGGTACCGGCCCGCGCTGCTCTTCGTCACCGGGGTCGCCCTGGTCGGTCTGGTGATCGCCGTCACGGGTGCCGTGCTCGACCGGCGGAAGAAGTCAACTCCCCCAGCGGTGCCGGACTATGATTATCCGTCAATGGGCCGGGAAGACCTGGCTGTGCGGCGCGGCGAGATCCTCAGCAAGAGCTGACCCACCGGCACGGGACGACGACGGGGGCTGCCCGACCGGCGGGCTCCCGACTCCCACCCTCGCCGTCGGGCAGGCGCCGGCTCTACCAAACCCCCGTGTTGGTAGGGCCGGCGCCTCCGTACGAACCGAACCGGACCGCCCGACCAAGGGACGGACGCCGCGGTTCGGTCGCCGGCCCGGCCAGTATATTGGCCGCCAGCCAACGAACGTACGGAGCAGACACGATGGCACCTCGCGGGGATTCGGTCAATGAGGAGATGCGTCAGCGCTCCCGGCGACGCATCATGCGGGCCACCGTCGAACTGGTCGACCAGCGCGGATACGCGGGCACCACGCTGACCGACATCGCCGAGCGGGCCGGGCTCGCGCGCGGGCTGCTGTCCTACTACTTCGACGGCAAACGGCTGCTGATGCAGTCCGCGACCCACCGGATGATGCACCAGACGCTCTCCGCCGCCCTCGACGAGCTGGCCCCCGACGCGGGCCCGGAGGCCCGGCTGGCCCGGGCCATCGACGCGGTGCTCGGCCTGGCCATGGACCATCCGCGGGTGATGCGCTCGCACCTCGCGCTGATCCTCGACCCGGACACCGGCGCCTTCGTCCAGGACCCGGAGCAGCAGCGGCTGGGCGCCATCCTCCAGGGGCTGCTGCGCGACTGGGGCGCGCCGGACCCGGCGGCCGAGCACGCCGTGCTGCGCAGCGCGCTGATGGGCGGTTGCATAGGCGTGCTGCTGCCCGGGGCGGAGCTGCCGCTGGCGCCGATCCGCGCCGACCTGTTCGGCCGCTACGACCTGCCCTGGCAGCTGGGCCGCCCGCCGCAGCCGCTGCCGCCGGAACGGGAGCGGCCGCCGGCCCGCGGCTGACCCGCGGCGGCCGGCGGCCGCTCCCCCGTCGTGCTCCGGTCGCCTCCCGGTCCCCCGGCCGGCTCCCGGCTCCCGCTCAGCGCTCCTTCAGGATCGAGGCCAGCAGGTCGATGGTGCGCTCGGGCGTGAGACTGTCCACGCAGAGCCGCTCCATGACCTGGATGTAGGCGTCGACGTCGTCGCGCTTGTCCAGGTAGAGCGCGCTGGTCAGCTGTTCCAGGTACACCACGTCGGCGAGGTCCTGCTCGGGGAAGCGCAGGATGGTGAACGCACCGGACTCACCGGCGTGCGCGCCGAATCGGAACGGCATGACCTGGATGACGACGTTGGCCTGCTCGGCGGCGTCGATCAGGTACTGGACCTGGCCGCGCATCACCTTGGGCCCGCCGACCGGACGGCGCAGCGCGGCCTCGTCGATGACCGCCCAGAGCCGCGGGCTGTTGCCCTCGGTGAGCAGCTTCTGACGGCGCATGCGCAGGCTGACCCGGCGTTCCACCTCCTCCTCGCTGATCACCGGCCGGCTCTGGCCGAAAACCGCCCGCGCGTACTCCTCGGACTGGAGCAGGCCGGGGACGAACTGGACCTCGTAGGTACGGATGAGGGCAGCGGCCTCCTCCAGGCCGACATAGGTCTGGAACCAGCCCGGCAGGACGTCGTTGAAGCTGTGCCACCAGCCCGACTTGTTCGCCTCGCGGACCAGGCCGAGCAGTGCCTCGCGTTCGAGGCCGTCGTCCACGCCGTAGAGGCTGAGCAGGTCGGCGACGTCGCGTTCCTTGAAGCTGACCCGGCCGAGTTCCATGCGGCTGATCTTGGACTCGGACGCGCGAATCGCGTAGCCCGCGTCCTCGCGGGTGATGCCGCGCGTCTCGCGGAGCCGGCGCAGCTGGGAGCCGAGGAGGATCCGGCGGACCATCGAGCCGCCGCCCGGCTGAACTGTGGTCATGCGGTCCTAACCTCCACCTAGGGCAAACAGCGCACAGTCTGCCATCAGTTGAGCGCTCACGGTGCCGATACTGACGGATGTTCCTATCAGTTCTGCACTCCTCACACCAGGATGCACGTGCAGACGGCGCTTGCATATGCCATTTGAACGACTGCACGTGAATCGACTCTTGCATCTGCAGTGAGCGCAGAGCACGATGGTGCACGTGCACCTGCACATCCCTGGCAATCCCGCGGGCTCCGCGTCGACCCCACGCGCGACTCCGTGCACCGGCCCGGTAGCGCCCCCGCGCCTCCGGGCCCTCGTGCGCGCGCGCCTGGTCGAGGGGGCGGCCGCGCGGCCGAGCGAGTCGGAGGTGACCGGCATGACCCCGGCGGGTCCAGCCGTGTCCGCCCCCTTATGGGAGGAGCTCTTCATGAGCACCGGAACGGCTTTGGCAGTCGACCCCCTTGTGGTCACCTGTACGCTCGCACCCCGCTACGAGGCCGTAAGAACCGCGCGCGACTTCGCCAGGAACGCCCTGCAGCGGTGGGGGCTGGGCGAGCTCTTCGACGACGTCGCGCTGGTGGCATCCGAGCTGGTGACCAACGCGCTGCGGCACGCGATCGGCGCGTGTCCCACCGCCGCGGACGACTACGACTTCCCCACCCAACCGGCCGTCGAGGGCCGGCTGCCGATCCGAATAAGCCTCGTGCACCGCGCTCCCCAGGTGGTCTGCGCGGTGAGCGATCCCAGCAGCATCGGCCCGGTGGCCCGGGAGGCGGACTTCGTGGCGGAGTCCGGCCGGGGCCTGCACCTGGTCGACTCGTTCAGCCGCTCCTGGGGCTGGCACCCGCTGGGCAGCGGCAAGGTCGTCTGGGCCCTGTTCGAGGCGGAGGAGGCCCAGCGGCCGACACCCGCCCCGGTGGCCGAGTTCGGCGGACGGCACCGGCGCTCGGCCTGATCGGCGCTCAGGTCGGCGGGTACCCGGGCGGCTCCGCGTCCGGCGGAACGTCCCCACGGAACCACCACAGCACGGCGAACGACACCCCGGTAGTGGCGACCGGCGGCCCTCGGGCAGCGGGCACCGGCAGCCCCCGGCGGTGGCGGCCCCCCTTCCGGTCCGTGTGACGGCGGCCCGGTACGGCGGCGGCCCACGCGCGAGCCGTGACGTTTCGGGCGCGCCCTGGCGCGGGGACCCCGGGCCGCGGCCGGGCGGACATCCGGACAAAGACAAAGGCCGTCGTGGTGTCAGCACCCACGACGGCCCCCCGATGGTGAAGCCGACGGCCGGTCAGACCGCCAGGTGGTCGAACTCCCCGTCCTTGGCCCCCAGGAGCAGTGCGGCGATCTCGGCCCGGGTGTAGATGAGGGCCGGCCCGTCCGGGAACCGCGAGTTGCGCATCGCCACCTCGCCCCCCGGGAGGGCGGCGAACTCGACGCAGTTCCCCTGGGAGTTGCTGTGCAGGCTCTTCTGCCAGACCACACCCTCGAGGTCGGTGGCGGCCATCCCGTTGTACGGGCCGTACGTGTCGTGCGTGTCGCGCGTGTCGTGCATAGAAATCTCCCGAAGAGCTCCGGAGTGGGTCGTTCAGCTCGGCGCCCCGGCCTCGGCCGAACGGACGGGCCGGCCCCGTACCGGCCCGGCACAACGCCTCACTTGACGTGATGATAGCTCCAGTGCACGTGCATCAGCACGGGACGTTGCAGGTGCACGGCCTTTTCGACACCGAACCGGAACTCTTCACCGGGCCCCCTGCTGACGGTACGTAAACGGACAAAGGCGACTGAATCGGCAAGCCTCCGATAACCGCCCGTAGGCGACCACCCGCCGAGTGTTGATCTTCGAACGCCGGGAGTCGTCCTTTCGTGACCCTCCGTCAGGTCGCCCGGGCGCTGTGAGACATCTCACGCGCGGAGGCGGCAACGCGGTTCCCGTTCCCGCGCATCTGAGGGGGTACCGGGAGAACTGCCGCCCGGGGGCCGGTTATGTCCGATTTTCGCAGTGGCCGTCCCGGCTGCTCGGTAGCCGACTGCGGACCGGGTGGACCGATGTCCTACGATCTCCGCCATGAGCACCGCAGCCATCCCGGGCGCGCCACTGCCCGTCCGCACTCCAGGCTCCCGTGCGCGGGGGCGCCACCGCCGTCCCGAGCGCCCCGAGATCCCGGCCGGTTCCCCGGCCCTGCTGCTCGCCGTCCCCACGGCCGCCGGGCCCGACTCCCGGCCCGTCGTCGAGGAGCTGCTGTCCATCGTCCGCAGCGAGCAGAACGGCGTCCGGACCGCCGCCGGCTACCTGCCCTCCGGTGACGCCGACGGCGAGACGGGCGACGAGCGCACCGTCGCCGAGCTGCTGGCCGAGGCGGCCGGGGCCGGCCTGCCCGCGCCGGTCGTGGTGCCGCTGGTGCCCGGCCCGCACGACTTCCTCCCCGGACTGCACGCGCTGGCCGCCGAGTACGGCGCCTTCGTCACCGACGCGCTGGGCCCGCACCCGCTGCTCGCCGAGGCCGTCCACGTCCGCCTCTCCGAGGCCGGACTGGCCCGCGCCGACCGGGCCCGGCTGTTCGCCATCGCGACCGCCGCCGACGGCGTGGTGCTCACCACCGTCGGCGGGCAGGCCGCGGCCGACGCCGCCGGCATCACCGGCATGCTGCTGGCCGCCCGGCTCGCCGTGCCGGTCGTGGCCGCCGCGCTGGACGTGCCCGGCTCGGTCGCCGACGCCGTCGCCCACCTCAAGGAGATGGGCGCCCAGAACCCGGCGCTGGCCCCGCTGGTGATCGGCCCGGAGGCGGACGCCGAACTGCTCGCCACGGCCGCCGAGGAGTCCGGCTGCCCGTCGGCCGCGCCGCTGGGCGCCTACCAGGCGGTCGGCCAGCTGGTCGCCTCCACCTACCTGGCCGCGCTGCCGGCCGTCGACCCCGGGGCCGACGGGGCCGGCGCCGCCGAGGAGGACGGCCCCCGCGCCGTCGGACGGCACGCCGCCCAGTAGCACCCCCCGCGCGAAGGGCCCGGAACGGACGCACCGTTCCGGGCCCTTCTCCGTGCCCCAGGGCCCCGTGCGGGCGGATCGAGCGCGCCGGCGGCGGCGGTGACGCCCCCTCCGGCGGTACCCGGGGGCGTGATGTCCGCTCTGCGGTGCTTTGCCCGGTGATGTGCTCCGCGCGGCCGGTGGCCGGACGGAGGCCGTCCGACGCCTCCTCGGCGCCCGCCGGTGCGCGTCCCTTTCCCGGGACGGCCGCGGCGCGCGGGCGCGGTGCCGGCGTCCTGAGGCACAGGCAGGTGCGTTGACCGCGAACGGTGTTGCGGGAAACCGGTCATTTCCGATCATGAAGGACGGCCGCCCGACCGGGTTTTCGTCAACCGTGACGAGCGTCACACATGTTTGCGGTTTGAACTCGCCTCTGCTTAACGTGCTCCCCGTTCGTGGCCACACGGACCCAGCACGTCCGCGACGCCGAGTCCTGCCGTCGGGCGCGCTGGCAGCGCAATGCACCACGGCAGGAGCGGGGGAACCACAGGTAGTTCGCCCAGGACCGGTCCTCACGGGCCGGCCCCGGGCTAGGGGTGAAGCCGCGCCCACAGCGCGGCCGGGCAACTCCAGCCCGAATCCGACAGCTCACCTCGCAGGCGTGGGAGAGGACCGCGTCTTCATGCTGCCCACCAACGGCACCCGACTGTCCGGCCGTACCCGTCGCGCGATCGCCGCCCTCGGCGTCGCGGGCATCGGCCTCACCATCCCCTGCCTCACCGCCGGCACCGCCTCGGCCGCCTCCGTCGCCACCTGGGACAAGGTCGCCCAGTGCGAGAGCGGCGGCAACTGGAGCATCAACACCGGCAACGGCTTCTACGGCGGCCTCCAGTTCACCAACTCCACCTGGTCCGCGTTCGGCGGCACCGCGTTCGCCGCGCGCGCCGACCTCGCCACCAAGGACCAGCAGATCGCGACCGCCGAGAAGGTCCTGGCCGTCCAGGGCCCCGGCGCCTGGCCGGTCTGCTCGGTCCAGGCCGGTCTGACCAAGGGCGGCACCCCGGCCGCGGTGGACACCTCCGCCGCCGCCGAGCCCGCCGCCCAGACTCCGGCCCCGGCCGCCAAGCCGGCCGAGAAGCCCGCCGCGCAGCAGCCGGCCGCCAAGCCCGCCGCCGAGCCGCGGACCCAGGCCCCGGCCGCCACCACCCCCGCCCCCGCCGCCGCGCAGCGCCAGGGCGGCCAGCAGTGGCGTCAGCAGACCGGCCAGCAGACCGGTCAGCAGGCCGCCGAGGACTACACCGTGGTCGCCGGCGACTGGCTGTCCAGCATCGCCGACGAGCACCAGGTCCAGGGCGGCTGGCAGCGGCTGTACGAGCTGAACCGCGCCACCCTGGCCGACGGCCCGCACACCATCTACCCGGGCCAGCACCTGACCCTGGGCGAGCGCGGCGGCGAGCAGGGCTTCGACTGGTTCAACCGCTCCCAGGGCGGCAAGACCCAGACCCAGACCCAGACCCAGACCCAGCCCCAGACCCAGGCCCCGGCCACGCAGACCCAGAGCCAGACCCAGAGCCAGGCGCCCGCCGCCAAGCCGACGAGCAAGCCCGCCGCGCAGGCCGAGACCCAGGCCCCGGCCCAGACCGCCACCGGCAGCATGGCCGCCGCCGTCGCCTTCGCCCAGTCGAAGGTCGGCCAGGCCTACGTCTACGGCGGCACCGGCAACGGCGGCTGGGACTGCTCCGGCCTGACCCAGGCCGCGCTGCGCGCCGCGGGCGTCTCCGTCCCGCGCGTCGCCGCCGACCAGGCCGCCGCGTCCACCCACGTCTCGCTGGACGCCCTCAAGCCGGGCGACCTGCTGTTCTGGTCCAACAACGGCAAGGACTCCGGCGTCTACCACGTCGCGCTCTACATCGGCGACGGCAAGTACATCGAGGCCGCCAACCCGAGCTCGGGCGTGCGCCAGCAGACGATCGCCAACTGGGCCCCGGACTTCGCCGGCCGGGTCTGATCCCGTCACACCGCCGCCCCCGGGGAGAGTCCGGTCGCTCCCCCCGGGGGCGGTGGCGTGCCCGGGCGCGCCGGATCGTGCCCGGTCGCCGGGCGGCCATGGTCAAACCGGGGTGACGCCGGGCATGCTGCTGCTCTGCACCCGAGAAGGAGTCACCCATGGCCCAGGTCACCGTCTCGCTCGACGCCAACCTCGCGATCGACGTGATGATGCTCTCCGGCACCAAGAGCCCGCAGGACGCCGTCGAACTGATCCTCCGCGACTACCTGGAGCGGGGCCGGCGCACCGAGACCCGCACCGGCGACGCCGCCGACGGCCACCGGGTCGGCCAGGAGCGCCCGGCCGCGCAGGAGGGCTGAGCGGGCACGCCGAAGGGGCCCGGGAGCGGATCGCTCCCGGGCCCTCCGTGGTCCCCCCTCAGCGCGCGCGGGCCCCGGTCGAGCCGCGCATCACCAGCTCCGGCTGGAACATGAACTCCCCGCGCTGCGCGGCGTTCCCGCCGACCTCCTCCAGCAGCGCGTCCACCGCGGCGGTGGCCATCGCCTCCACCGGCTGGCGGACCGTGGTCAGCGGCGGCTCGGTGAAGGCGATCAGCGGCGAGTCGTCGAAGCCGACCACCGAGACGTCCTGCGGCACCGACAGGCCCCGCTGACGGACCGCCCGGATCGCGCCGAGCGCCATCATGTCGCTGCCGCAGACGATCGCCGTACAGCCCTTGTCGAGCAGTGCCCCGGCCGCCGCGTGCCCGCCCTCCACGCTGAACAGCGTGTGGTGGACGAGCCCCCCGGCCTCCTCGGCGGAGAGCCCGAGCACCTCCCGCATGGCGGCGGTGAAGCCCTCGATCTTGCGCAGCACCGGCACGTACCGCCGCTGTCCGACGGCCAGGCCGATCCGCTCGTGGCCGAGTTCGGCCAGGTGCTGGACGGCCATCCACATCGCGGCGCGGTCGTCCGGCGAGATGAACGGCGCGTCGATCCGCTCGCTGTAGCCGTTGATCAGCACGAACGGCACCCCGCGCCCGGCCAGCCGGGCGTACCGGTCGTGGTCGGCGGTGGAGTCGGCGTGCAGGCCGGAGACGAAGACGATGCCCGCCACGCCCCGGTCGACCAGCATCTCGACCAGTTCGTCCTCGGTCGAGCCGCCCGGCGTCTGGGTGCAGAGCACCGGTGTGAAGCCGTGCCGGCTCAGCACCTGCTCGATCACCTGGGCCAGGGCCGGGAAGATCGGGTTGCTCAACTCCGGGGTGATCAGCCCGATCAGCCCGGCGCTGCGCTGGCGCAGCCGGGTCGGCCGCTCGTAGCCGAGCACGTCCAGGGCCGCCAGCACGGTCTGCCGGGTGGTGGCCGAGACGTTCGCCTTGCCGTTGAGTACGCGGGAGACGGTGGCTTCGCTGACCCCCGCCTGCGCCGCGATGTCTGATAGTCGCGCCGTAGTCACGGTTCCAGAGCCTATTGCAACCACGTCAGACCGCCCACCAGTCGGTGCTGTCCGCGGCGAGCACCGCCTCGCCGTCCGCCACCACCGGGTCGGCGCCGGCGGAGGTGAGCAGCAGCCGGCCGGGCGCCGGTATCCGCACCGGGGCGCCGGTGGTGTTGACGGTGCAGACGAAGGAGCCGCGGCGGAACAGCAGGGTGCCCTCGGGGCCGTCCAGCCATTCGACGTCGGTGCCGGCGCCGAGTTCGGGCCGGGCCTTGCGGACGGCCAGCGCCGAGCGGTAGAGCTCCAGGGTGGAGGTCGGGTCGCCGGTCTGCGCCTCGACGCTGAGGGCGGCCCACTCGGCGGGCTGGGGCAGCCAGGAGGGTCCGCCGGCGGTCGGGCCGAAGCCGTACGGAGCCTCGGTGCCGGACCACGGGATCGGGACGCGGCAGCCGTCGCGGTAGCCGTCCTGGCCGGCCTGGCGGAAGAACGACGGGTCCTGGCGGACCTCGTCGGGCAGGTCGGTGACGTCCGGCAGGCCGAGCTCCTCGCCCTGGTAGACGTAGGCGGAGCCGGGCAGCGCGAGCATCAGCAGGGTGGCGGCGCGGGCGCGGCGCAGGCCGAGTTCGCGGTCGCCGGGGGTGCGGATCTGGGTGCCGAGGCCGGGCGGGTTGGCGAACCGGGTGGCGTGCCGGGTGACGTCGTGGTTGGAGAGCACCCAGGTGGTGGGGGCGTCGACGGGGCGCATCGAGTCGAGCGAGAGGTCGATCACGGCGCGCAGTTCGGCGGCGTCCCAGGAGGTGCCGAGGTACTGGAAGTTGAACGCCTGGTGGAGTTCGTCGGGCCGCACGTAGTTGGCGGTGCGCTGGACGGTGGGGGTCCAGGCCTCGGCGACGCCGATCCGCTGTCCCGGGTACTCGTCGAGGATCTTCCGCCAGCTGCGGTAGATCTCGTGCACGCCGTCCTGGTCGAAGAAGGGCATGACGTCGTTGCCGAGCAGCTTGAGCTGGTCGGCGCCGCCGAGGTCGGGCAGGCCGGGGGCCTTGACCAGGCCGTGGGCGACGTCGATGCGGAAGCCGTCGACGCCCATGTCCAGCCAGAAGCGCAGGATGGAGCGGAACTCGTCGGCGACGGCCGGGTTGTCCCAGTTGAAGTCGGGCTGCTCGGGGGCGAACAGGTGCAGGTACCAGTCGCCGGGGGTGCCGTCCGGGTCCTCGGTGCGGGTCCAGGCCGGACCGCCGAAGATGGACTCCCAGTCGTTGGGCGGCAGTTCGCCGTTCCCGCCCTTGCCGGGGCGGAAGTGGTAGCGGTCGCGCAGCGGGGAGCCGGGCCCTTCGCGCAGGGCGCGCTTGAACCACTCGTGCTGGTCGGAGGAGTGGTTGGGGACGAGGTCCACGATGATCCGCAGGCCCAGCTGGTGGGCGTCGCGGATCAGCGCGTCGGCGTCCAGCAGGGTGCCGAACATCGGGTCGACGGCCCGGTAGTCGGCGACGTCGTAGCCGGCGTCGGCCTGCGGGGAGGCGTAGAACGGCGAGAGCCAGACGGCGTCCACGCCGAGGTCGCGCAGGTAGGGCAGGCGGCTGCGGATGCCGGGCAGGTCGCCCATGCCGTCGCCGTTGGAGTCGGCGAAGCTGCGCGGGTACACCTGGTAGATGACCGCGTCCCGCCACCAGCCTCTGTCCGCGGCGGCACCGGCCTCGTGAGCGGTGGCGTCGGCGGCGGGCCGGGAGGTGTCGGCCAGGTTCTGGGTCATGGACGGTATCCCTTGGGGAGTGTGGCGGGCGGAGCGGTCGGGACGTCGGCGGGGACGTCGGTCAGGACTTCGAGGCGCCGGCGGTCAGGCCGGTCACCAGGTGGCGCTGCACCAGGTAGAAGAGGACCGAGGAGGGGATGGCGATCAGCACGGCGGTGGCGGCCATCAGGTTCCACTGGGCGTCGTGCTCGCTGACGAAGGTCTGGAGTCCGACGGCCAGGGTGTACTTGTCGGAGCTGAGCATGAAGGTGGAGGCGAAGGCGACCTCGGCCCAGGCGGTGAGGAAGGAGTAGAACGCGGCGACCGCCAGGCCGGGGCGGGCGAGCGGCAGCACCAGCCGCCAGAAGGTGCCGAACGGGGTGAGGCCGTCGACCCGGCCGGCCTCGTCGATCTCCACCGGGATGGTGTCGAAGTAGCCCTTCATCAGCCAGGCGCAGTACGGCACGGTGGTGGTCGAGTAGACCAGGATCAGGCCGACGTAGCTGTCCAGCAGGTCGAGCTCGGAGAGGATCGTGTACATCGGCACGATCAGCACCGCGATCGGGAACATCTGGGTGACCAGCAGCGACCACATCAGCGGCTTGTGGCCGGGGAAGCGCATCCGGGAGACGGCGTAGCCGGTGGAGGCGGCGATCAGCACGCCGAACACGGTGGTGACGCCGGAGACCAGGAAGGCATTGCCGAACCACCGGAAGAAGTCGGTGTCGAACAGCACCGTCTCGTAGTTCGAGAGGGTCAGCTTGCCGAGGATCTCGCCGGGGTGCAGGTAGTCGGTCTTGTCCGGGCCGAACGAGACGTAGAGGATCCACGCCACCGGGAACAGCGCGATCAGGCTGGCCAGGATCAGCGCGCCGTGCATCAGGGCCTTGGCGAGCGGGCCGGTCCCGCCGCGGGGGCGGACCTTGGCCGGCCGGGCGGCGGGGGCCGCGGGGCGCGCGGCGAGGGGGGTGGGTCGGTCGGTGGTGGTGCTCATCGGGGTGCCTCCTTCGTGGTCGCTGGGTTCGCCGGGGTCAGCCGTTCGCCCGCTCGTTGCGGGCGAGCCAGCGGCGGTAGAAGGCGGTGAAGACGATCAGGATGGAGAGCAGGATGACGCCGTAGGCGGCGGACTGCGCGTAGTCCCGGGGCTGCTGGCCGAAGCCGAGCCGGTAGGCCCAGGTGACCAGCAGCTGGGCGTCGGGGGCGCCGTTGCCGAACAGCAGGAAGATGACGGCGAACTGGTTGAACGTCCAGATGATGCCGAGCAGGACGACGATCGAGGAGACGGTGCGCAGGCCGGGCAGGGTGACGTGGCGGAACCGCTGCCAGGCGGTGGCGCCGTCCATCTCGGCGGCCTCGTACAGCTCGGCGGGGATCGACTGGAGGCCGCCGAGCAGCGAGATCATCATGAACGGCACGCCGACCCAGGTGTTGACCAGGACGGCGGCGGCCTTCTGCGCGGTCGGGTCGTCCAGCCAGCCGGGCTCGGGCAGGTGCAGGGCGGAGAGCAGGCCGTTGACGGCGCCGCCGTCGGCGAGCATCAGCCGCCAGGAGAAGACGGTGACGAAGGTCGGCACGGCCCAGGGCAGGATGAGCAGCATCCGGTAGACGGCGCGACCGCGCAGCTTCTGGTTGAGCAGCAGGGCGAGGCCCAGGCCGATGGTGTAGTGCAGGCCGACGCAGAGCGCGGTCCAGGCGATGGTCCAGACGAAGTGCGACCAGAAGCGGTCGTACGAGCCGGGGCCCCAGAGGATGTCGGCGTAGTTGTCGAAGCCGACGAAGTGGTAACTGGCCGGGATCTCGTTGGCGCCGATCTTGCGGGCGACGTTGAGGCTGTTGGCGTCGGTGAGGGTGAGCCAGAGGCCCTCGGCGAGCGGGTAGAGCACCAGGACGCCGAGTACGAGGATGACCGGTGCGATCATCGCGTAGGCGTACCAGTGCTTGGCGTACGAGCGCTTGAGGCGCTCCATCAGGCCCGGACGCGGATCGCGCTGCCGGCTGCCCTGGCCGGTGGCGCCCTGCACGGCGACTGACATGGTTCGACACCTTCTCGGGGGAGGTCCGCCGCCTCGCTTCGGCGACTGCTGCTACGGGTCCGGCCGCCCGGCCCGCCGGGGGAACGGCGGGCCGGACGGCTGGGAGGGAAGGACTACTTGGCGAAGCCCGGGAGGAGCTTGGCGTAGTCCGTGGCGACGGTGTTCAGGCCGTCCTGGGTCGCGGTGCCCTGGACGATCTTGCCGAGGTTGGTGCCCAGCGACGCGAACAGCGAGCTGTACTCCGGCAGTTCGGGGCGCGGCTTGGCGCTCGACAGCACGGCCTGGAAGCCGGCGATGCCGGGGTCGGCCTTGACCTCGGGGGTGAAGGCGTCGTCGCGGGTCGGCAGGGTGGAGTTCTTCTGGGCGACGAAGGCCTGGCTCTCGGCCGAGGTCATGAAGGCGGCGAACTTCTCGGCAGCGGCCTTGTGGGCCTTGTCGGCGCCGGCGTAGACGGAGATGTTGTGGCCGCCGGTCGGGGCGCCGCCCTTGCCCGCGGAGCCGCCCGGGACCGGGGCGATGCCCAGGTTGGCCTTGTCGGCGAAGGCGGAGCCCTTGTAGATGTTGGTGATCTCCCAGGGGCCCTGGATGATCGCCGCGACCTTGCCGCTGTTGAAGGCGTCCATCATGTGCGCGTAGGCGTCGGTGGTGACGTCGGCCTTGGCGGTGCCGGGCGCGGTGAACAGGGACTTGTAGGTCTCGACGGCCTTGACGGCCTCCGGCCCGGCGACGGTGATCTTCTTGCCCTTGGCGTCGACGGTGTCGGTGCCCTCGCCGAACAGGAACGGCATCGCGTAGTAGCCGTCGGCGGCCTTCAGCCAGAAGCCGTCGACGCCGGCCTTCTCCTTGACGGTGGCGGCGGCGGTCTTCAGCTCGTCCCAGGTGGTGGGGGCGGCGGTGATGCCGGCCTTGGCGAAGATCTCCTTGTTGTACAGCAGGCCGAGGGTGTCGGTGACCAGCGGCACGCCGTACAGCTTGCCCTCGTAGGTGGCCTGCTGGATCAGGCTGGGCTGGAACTTGGCGGAGTCGGCGGCGGCCGGGGTGCCGTCCAGCGGCTCCAGGTAGCCGGCCTTGGCGAAGGCGGCGGTCCAGCCGACCTCGGAGCGGAACACGTCCGGAGCGCCCTTGGCCCCCATCGCGGTCTGGAGCTTGTTCTGCGCCTGGTCGAACGGCACGTTGACGAAGTCGACCTTGACGCCCGGGTTGGCCGCCTCGAACTTCTTGACGAGCTCCTGGTAGTTCGGCGCCTCGTTGGTGGCGTTCGAGGTGTCCCAGTAGGTGAGGGTGACCGGCCCGTCGGCCTTGCCGTCCGAGCTGGAGCCGCTGCTGCCACAGGCAGCCATCGAGACCGCGAGGGCCACAACGAGGGCAGAGGCCGCGATGCCACGCCGCATGAGAACTCCTTGGAGGGTGGGGGTGCCCGAGATAACCGGAGACAGGCGCATAATGGCTGCCTTGCCTCGCGCCGACCGCACCGTTGCTGCCGCCGGGCTCGGAAGGAAGTTAACAGCGGGGCAACAGCCACCGAAAGTCCTTGCAGCAAGTTTCTGCAAGAAACGGCGATCGTTACACCCGCGTGTCCTCCACGTTGCCGCACGGTAGTTGACAGCCGGGCACGATATTGGGTTTTGTCCGGTTTGCCCCGGTCGGCCGCGACCGCCGGGGCCACCCTCCGTGGTGAAAGCTCCTTGCAGCGCCCCGTCAGCCGGCCGTTCCGAGCCGCAGCACGGTGGTCGAGCGGAACTCCTCCCCCGGGCGCAGCTCGGTGCTCGGGAAGGCCGGGTGGTGCGGGGAGTCCGGGAAGTGCTGGGTCTCCAGCGCGATCCCGGCGAACGGCCCGTACGGCACCCCGCGCGCGCCGGTGACCCGGCCCTGGAAGGTGTTGGCCGTGTAGACCTGGATGCCGGGCTCGGTGGTCAGCACCTCCAGGGTCCGGCCGCTGACCGGGTCCTCCAGCCGCGCCGCCCGCACCGGGGCGCCGTCCGCCGGACGGGGCCGCAGCACCCAGTTGTGGTCGTACCCGCCGGGCCCGGCCAGCTGCGGGTGGCCGTCGTGCACCGACTTGCCGATCGGCCGGGCGGTGGTGAAGTCGAACGGCGTCCCGGCCACCGGCTCGACCCGGCCGTACGGGATCTGCCGCTCGTCGGCGGGGGTGTAGCCGTCGGCGTCCAGGGTGAGCAGGTGGCCGAGGACGTCGCCGGAGCCCTCGCCGGCCAGGTTGACGTACGCGTGGTTGGTGAGGTTGACCACGGTCGGCGCGGTGGTGACCGCGTGGTAGCGGATCGCCAGCTCGCCGTCCGCGTCGAGGGTGTAGTCGACGGTGACGTCGAGCGCGCCCGGGAAGCCCTGGTCGCCGTCGGGGCTGTGCAGCGTCAGCCGGACGCCGCCGGGCACCTCCTCGGCCGCCCACATCCGGTGGGCGAAGCCGTCCGGGCCGCCGTGCAGGGTGACCCCGCCGCCGGTCGGGGCGAGCCGGTGCTCCTCGCCGTCGACGGTGATGACGCTGCCGGCGATCCGGTTGGCGTAGCGGCCGACCACGGTGCCGTAGTGGCGGGCCGGGCCGAGGATGTCGGCGAGCCGGTCGGTGGAGAGCAGCAGCTGGGCGGGGCGGCCCTCGCGGTCGGGGGCGACCAGGGTGTGCAGGGTGGCGCCGAGGGTGAGCACGCTCGCCTCGTACGGGCCCGCGCGCAGCGTCCACCGCTCGATCGCGGCGCCGGCGCCCGAGGGCTCGAAGGGCTCGCGCCGCACGCTGGTGGTCTGCGGCCCGTTCGCCGGGGGCGTCGCCATGGCCTGCTCCTCACTGGCGGGCCGCGGGAGGGCGCCCGCCCTTCGCCGGGTACCGGGCCCCGCGTGGGCCCGGGTCGGCGTCAGCCTAGTCAGAGGGGACGGCGCGGGGGCGCTCATCGAGTGCCCGCGCGCCGTCCGACGCTCCGTGCGCCGTCTGACGCTCCGTGCGCCGTCCGACGCTCCGTGTGCCGTCCGACGCTCCGTGTGCCGGGGCCGGGGTGTCAGCGGTCGGGGCCGAATCCGCCGCCGGGGCCGCCCGGCCGGTCGAGCGGGTCGGAGCCGTCGCGCTGCGCGGGCGGCAGGCCGAGCGCGGCGGCCAGGCCGTCGGGTCCGCTGCCCGCCTTGCGGTAGACGGCGGCCAGCCGGCGGTTGACCAGGCTGAGCGGGAGCGCCAGGTGGTCGGCGATCCGCTGCGCCGGCACGCCCCGCACGGCCAGTTCGGCGACGTCCCACTCCGGCTGGCTGAGCGTCTCCCGCACGTCGCCGAGCCGGTTGGGCCGCAGGCCGTAGTTGGCCAGCTCGCGCCGGGCCCGGTCGACCAGCCCGTCCGCCGCGCAGTGCTGGGCCAGCTCGATGCCCTGGTAGAGGTACTCCTGGGCGTCCTCCAGCCGGCCGACCCGGCGCAGCGCGGCTCCGAGGTCGACCAGCGCGACGGCGTGCTCGTAGCCGGCCGGCGACTGACCGAGGTAGGTGACCGCCCGCTCCAGCAGCTCGACCGCCTGCTGGCCGTCCTCGATCTGGGCGGACAGCCGCAGCGCCGTGCCGATCGCCGAGGCGGTGCCGAACCGCTCCGCGTCGACGACCGAGCGGCGGGCGTACGCGCGGGCCCGCTCCGGTTCGTCCCCGGCAATCGCGATGGCCAGGTGCCCGGCCCAGGGCGCCCAGACCGTGTTGTGCCAGCCCCGGACGTCCAGCTGGGTGCCGGCCTCGGTGAGCGCGGCGGCCGCGCCGGCGGGCCGGCCGACGGCGAGCAGCAGCTTGCCGTAGAGCGAGGCGGCGTCGGGCAGCACCATCGCGGTGGCGTGGTACGGCGGGTGGAAGCCGAACTCGAGGGCGAGCTCCCAGGCCTCGTGGCTGCGGCCGCGGGCGATCAGGGTGTCGATCAGCACGCCGACCGCGTCCCAGGCCAGCGGCAGTTTGGAGCCGATCCGCTCGGAGAGCCGCAGCGCCCGGCGCAGGAAGTCCTCGGCCTCGGCGAGCAGGCCGCGCCGGAAGCGGGCCAGACCCATCAGGAAGTAGGCGAAGCCCCGGTGGGCACCGCTCCAGCCCGCCACCTCGAACTGCACGATGGCGTCCGAGAACAGCCGCTCGGCCTGGGCGATCCGGTCGTTGTAGGTGTAGGACAGGCCGAGCGTGGCGGGCAGTTCGAAGCCCCAGGTGTTGTCGGTCCAGCCGAGGCCCTTGGGCAGCCGGCCGTTCTCCAGCACGTCGTCGGCGTGCCGCAGCACCTCGGCCGAGGGCTCGCCGCGCAGGGTGAGGTCCCAGGCCCGCAGCGCCAGCACCGCCCGGTCGGCCGCCTCCCGCCCGGTGAGGCTCTCGCACAGCGCGCCGAGCCGGGCGGAGCGGGCCGGCCCGTCCTCCTCGGACTTCCGGTAGGCGTGCCACATGAACGACGCGGCCTCCAGCCGCAGCCGGCCCGCCGGGTCCCCGACGGTGCGCTCCGCCTCGTCCTGGCAGACCACGGCGGCCTGGCGCAGCTCGCCGCTGTGCGCGAGTACCTCGGAGAGCCGGAAGGTGGCGTCGACCCGCAGCGAGGGGCGCAGCGGTCCCTCCTCCGGGTCGAGCGCGAGCTTCAGCTGGTTGACGGTGGCGACGGGGTCGGTGAGCAGGGCGGAGCAGCCCAGCTCGTACAGCACCTCGGCGCGGTCCTGGTCGTCCGGCGGCTCGGCGAGCGCGCGGTGCAGACAGCGCTGGGCGGCCTCGGGCGCGCCGATCAGCAGGTGTTCGGAGGCGGCCCGGCGCAGTTTGCGGACGGTGCGGTCGTCGCCCTCGCCCGCGAAGGTCTCCACCAGGTGGCGGGAGGCGGCGAGCAGGCCGAGCCCGGCGTTCTCGATCTCGGCGGCGGCCACGCCGTGCATGCCGGTGCGGGTGGCCTCGGGCATGGTGTTGTAGATCGAGCTGGCGATCAGCGGGTGGACGAACTCGAGGTTGCCGTTCGGGGTCCTGGTCAGGACGCGCTGCTTGCGCAGTTCGTCGATGGACTGGCGGGCGCCCTCGCTGGTCTGGGCGGAGATCCGGGTGGCGAGGTCGGGCCGGATGTCGGTGCCGAGCATCGCGGCGGCCCAGGCGAAGCGCAGGGTGGCGGCGCCCAGCCGGTCCAGCCAGGACTTGAGGGTCATCCCGGTGGCGTCGACGGCGAGTTCGCGCAGCTGCTGGGAGTTCTCCTCGACCGGGTCCAGCGCCTGGTCGCGGACCTGGTCGAGCAGCGCGACGACCTCGAAGGGGTTGCCGTTGACGACGTTCCAGAACTCGTAGCAGAAGGCCTCCTCGGCCTTGTCGCCGAGTTCGGCGCGGATCATGTCGGTGACGGCGACCAGTGACAGCCGGCTCAGCTCGTGCCGGCGGGTGGCCAGCGCGGCGACGGCGCGGTGGTAGTCCACGGACTCCTGCTGCCAGTCGGCGCTGTCGTCGCGGTAGGCGAAGACCAGCAGGACCGGCAGTTCGCGGGCCCGGACGGCGAACTGGGCCAGCCAGCCGAGCGACTCGAGGTCGGCCCAGTGCAGGTCGTCGACGATCATCACCAGCGGGGCGCGCCGCGGGGCGAGCTGGGTGAGGACGAAGTCGAGGCCGTCGCGGACGCCCTGCGGGTCGAGGCGGCGGGCGCCCTTCCGGGGCTGCTTGAGGCCCATCGCCGGTCCGACGACCTCCTCCCAGGTGCCCATCACCTGGGAGAACTCGCCGGGCTCCAGGCTGCCGAGCACCGGCTGGAGGAGCTGGCGCAGCACGTGGTACGGCTCGTTGAACTGGCGCTCGCCGCCGCGGGCGAACAGCACGGTGGCGCCTTCGCGCAGCATGGCGATCCGGCGGACCTCGTGCAGCAGGCTGGTCTTGCCGATGCCGGGCCGGCCGGAGAAGGTGAGCAGCTCGCCGATCTCGGTGCCGCCGGCCGCGAAGTCGCGGCAGAGCTTGTCCACCGCGGCCTCGGCGGAGCGGAGTTCGGCGTCGCGGTCGCGCAGTCTGATGCGATTGGGGGCGCCTTCGGCCTCCCGCGCGCCGGGCATCGCCTCCGCCCGGAAATCCCTGTCCCGCTCGGTCACCGTCGTGCCTCCGCCTCGCCGATCCCTGCTCGTGGAGCCGAGGTTAGCGCCGCAAGGGGCCTGGTGGAGTGTATTCACGCAGGCGAGGGGCGAGTTGAGGGGTTTGGAGGACCAGCCGAGGGCAATTGCCCTATATCCCTAACGTCGGATCATTGCATCAGATACTCTACGCCCCGCGTGCCAAGTTGATCATGCCCTGACCAATCCTCCCCCTCCGGCAGCGCAGCCCCAACTCCCCCGCCAATACCCGAAATACCCATCAGAGCCCCCACCCTTCGCAGCTCCGGGAGTCCGATGTCTGACGACACCTCACTTCAGATTCCGTTCCCGCACCGTCGCAGCGACCACGGGCCGTACGCCACCGAACTGCACCGCGCCTGGCTGACCCGCCATCCACTGCTGCCCGACCCTACCCACCCGTCCTACGCGCACTGGGACGTGGTCGACCTCGCGGCGCTCGGCTACCCCGACGCCGGACCGGACGAACTCGCGCTGGCCGCCGACCTCATGGGTTTCTACTTCCTCTTCGACGACCAGTTCGACGGCCCGCTCGGCCGCCGCCCCACCGAGGTCGCGCCGATCTGCGACCGGCTGATCGCCGTCCTGCACGGCGCGTCGGCCGACCGCGGCTCGCCGGTGGAGACCGCCTTCGCCGACCTGTGGGCGCGCAGCGTCCAGGGCATGCCGGCGCGCTGGCAGGCGCGCGCCGCGTACAACTGGGAGTACTACCTCGCCTCGCACCCCGCCGAGGCGGCCGGGCGGATCAGCCCGCGCCCGCCCGACCGGGCCGGCTACCAGGTGCTGCGGCGCGGCACCGCCGCGATGGAGACCATCTTCGACATGATCGAGCGGCTCGGGCACTTCGAGGTGCCGCCGGCCGTGCTGCACCACCCGGTGCTGCGGCAGCTGCGCCAGCTCGCCGCCGACATCCCCTCGCTGACCAACGACGTGCGCTCGTTCCCGCTGGAGGCGCCGCGCGGCGACGTCAACAACCTGGTGATGATCGTGCGGCGGGAGCGGGACTGCTCGGCCGAGGAGGCCTGCTCCGTGGTGATGACCGAGGCGCAGCTGATGGCCGAACGCTCCCACGAGCTGTACGAGGGGCTGCCCGACGTGTACCGGGAGCTCGGCCTGGCCCGGGTGGAGCGGATCATCGCCCAGCGCTACGCCGACGGCCTGGTCACCTGGCTGGCCGGCTACCTGAGCTGGGAACGCCGCACCGGGCGCTACCAGGAGGCCTAGACGGCGCGCGCCACCCTGCGTCGACCGCCGTCGTACGGACCGTAGCCGAACCGGCCGTTCCCCGGCTAGGGTGCTGCCCGGCGGACGCCCCCGGCCCAAGGGGGCGCCCGACCCGCGTGTGTGTCCGTACCCTCCGCCGGGCCGCCCCTGCGCGGCCCGGCGCACCGCTCCGGCCCGCGCGCCGGAGCGGTGCCCCGACAGCGAGGAGGCACCAGAGCATGCCGGTCTACCAGCCCCCCGGGCAGCCCGGATCCATCGTCGACTACCGCCCCCGCTACGAGCACTGGATCGGCGGCCGGTGGACGCCGCCGGCCCTCGGCCGGTACTTCGAGAACCCCAGCCCGGTCACCGGCGAGGTCTTCACCGAGGTCGCCCGCGGCACCGCCGAGGACGTCGAGGCCGCGCTGGACGCCGCCCACGCCGCCGCCCCGGCCTGGGGCCGCACCCCGCCCGCCGAGCGCGCCCAGGTGCTGCTGCGGCTCGCCGACCGGATCGAGCAGAACCTCGAACGGCTCGCGGTCGCCGAGAGCTGGGAGAACGGCAAGCCGGTCCGCGAGACGCTCGGCGCCGACCTGCCGCTGGCGGTCGACCAGTTGCGCTACTTCGCCGGCGCGCTGCGCGCCCAGGAGGGCGGCGTCTCCCAGCTCGACGAGGACACCGTGGCGTACCACTTCCACGAGCCGCTGGGCGTCGTCGGCCAGATCATCCCGTGGAACTTCCCGATCCTGATGGCGGTCTGGAAGATCGCCCCGGCGCTGGCGGCCGGCAACACCGTGGTGCTGAAGCCGGCCGAGCAGACCCCGGCCTCCGTGCTGCTGCTGGTCGAGCTGACCGCCGACCTGCTGCCGCCGGGCGTGCTCAACGTGGTCAACGGCTACGGCCTGGAGGCCGGCCGCCCGCTCGCCTCCAGCGACCGGATCCGGAAGATCGCCTTCACCGGCGAGACCACCACCGGCCGGCTGATCTCGCAGTACGCCAGCGGCAACCTCATCCCGGTCTCGCTGGAGCTCGGCGGCAAGAGCCCCAACCTGTTCTTCGCCGACGTCGCCGCCGAACCGGACGCCTTCTACGACAAGGCCGTCGAGGGCTTCGCGATGTTCGCCCTCAACCAGGGCGAGGTCTGCACCTGCCCCAGCCGGGCGCTGATCGAGTCCGCGGTCTACGACCGGCTGCTCGCCGACGGCCTGGAGCGGGTGCGCGCGATGCGCCAGGGCAACCCGCTGGACACCGAGACCCAGGTCGGCGCGCAGGCCAGCGCCGAGCAGCTGCGCAAGATCCTCTCCTACGTCGAGATCGGCCAGGCCGAGGGCGCCAAGGTGCTGGCCGGCGGCGAGCGGGCCGACCTCGGCGGCTCGCTGTCCGGCGGCTACTACGTCACGCCGACCGTCTTCGAGGGCGTCAACGGGATGCGGGTCTTCCAGGAGGAGATCTTCGGCCCCGTGGTCGCGGTGACCCGCTTCGAGGACTTCGACGACGCGGTCACGCTCGCCAACGACACCCTGTACGGGCTCGGCGCCGGCGTCTGGACCCGCGACGGCTCCACCGCCTACCGGGCGGGCCGGGCCATCCAGGCCGGCCGGGTCTGGACCAACTGCTACCACGCCTATCCGGCCCACGCCGCGTTCGGCGGCTACAAGAACTCCGGCATCGGCCGGGAGGGCCACAAGGCCGTCCTGGAGCACTACCAGCAGACCAAGAACCTACTGGTCAGCTACTCCCCGCAGGCCACCGGCCTGTTCTAGGCCGCCGCGGTCACCGCACCCCGGAACGCGGAGTGGGAAGCCGGGCCGGCCGACTTCCCACTCCGTACGCCACTCCCCGTGGCCCGATCGGGCACCCCTGGGGGGTAAATCACCCGTACCGGGATCCAAGCACATGAATCACCGGAAATCCCCGACGCGCCGCCGACATGCGCGGCAAGTCCCGGCCAACGTCCTAAACAGGAGTCCCGACCCGCTTCGACTCCTGGGAGACCGGATGACCATCGCCCCCGCCAAACTCTCCGACCCGACCGTGCGCGCCGCCGTCACCGCGATCAACGCCGGCGACCGGAAGGCCTTCGTGGACCTGCTCGCCCCGGACGCGACCATGTCCGACGACGGCTCCGAGCGCGACCTCCAGGACTGGATCGACCGCGAGATCTTCACCGTCCACGGCCACATGGAGGTCCGCTCCGAATCCGACGGCGGCCGGGCGCTGATCGCCGACTACCGCAACGAGACCTGGGGCGAGATGCGCACCGCCTGGAAGTTCACCGTCGAGGGCGGCCGGATCAGCCACTTCGCGACCGGCCAGGCCTGACCCCGGGCCCTCAGGCCACCCCGAGGCACTCCCGCACCGCCCGGATCAGCGTGCGGGAGCGGATGTCCCCGGTGACGCCGGGCTGCATGCCGTTGGTGACGTAGCCGAAGCCGATCCCGAGTTCCGGGTCGGCGAAGCCCAGCGAGCCGCCCCGGCCCGGGTGGCCGAAGCTCGCCGGCGAGGCCATCGGCGCGGTCGGGCTGTGCCGGAAGAAGCCCAGCCCAAAGGTGGAGTTGACGATCAGCACCCGGTCCGGGCCGCTGACCACCGGACCGACCGCCCGGGCCAGCACCTCGGGCCCGAGCAGCGGCGGCAGCGTCCCGCCGCCGCCGCTGTGCCGGTCCGCCGCGCCGATCAGCGCCGCGTAGAACCGGGCCACCGAGCGCGCGGTGCCGATCCCGCCCGCGCCGGGGATCTCGGCGGACTGCACCGCCGGGTCGTTCAGGTCCACCCCGGGCAGCACCGAGGCGAACGCCCGGGCGGTCAGCGAGGCCGGGTCCCGGTAGGCCTCCCGCACGGACTGCTTGGGACGCAGCCGCAGCCCGCTCGGACCGGTCCGGGCGGCCTGCGGCGCGGGCAGGTCGACCAGCCGGCCGACCCGGGGCGCGGCGGCGGCCGGCAGGCCGATCCACAGGTCGAGGCCGAGCGGCCGGGCGATCTCCTGCGCGAAGTACTGGCCCACGGTGCGCCCGCTCACCCGGCGCACCACCTCGCCGACCAGCCAGCCGAAGGTGTACGGGTGGTAGCCATGCGCCGTGCCGGGCTCCCAGGCGGGCGCCTGGGCGGCCACCGCGGCCGCCGCCCGCTCCCAGGTGAGCACGTCCTCCAGCCGCAGCGGCACGTCCAGCGCCGGCACCCCCGCCTGGTGCGACAGCAGCCAGCTCACCGGCACCCCGGCCTTGCCGGCCGCCCCGAACTCCGGCCAGTACGAGACGACCGGGGCGTCCAGGTCGAGCTGCCCGCGCTCGGCGAGCAGCAGCGCGGTGGTGGCGGTCAGGCCCTTGGTGACCGAGCGCAGCACCTGCGCGGTGTCCGCGGTCCACGGCACGGCCGGCGCGGGCCGCCCGCCGACCTCGGGCCGGGCGTCACCGCCCCACAGGTCGACCACCTTGCGGCCGCCGGCGTACAGCGCGAACGCCGCGCCGAGCTCCCCGTACTCGCGGAAGTTGCGCTCGAAGGCCTCCCGCACCGGCTCGAAGCCCCCGGCCGTCTCGCCCCAGATCTCCACCACCGCGCGTGCCGCCCTCGTCGTTCGTCCGTCCATGAATCGCCCGGAAACCCTAACCTGTCGGTCATGACCGAGCCTGCGCAGAGCAATCCCGCCGATCCGGCCGATCCCGCCGATGAGCTGCTGGACGTCGTCGACGAGCACGACCGGGTGACCGGGACCGCGCCGCGCGGGGAGGTGTACCGGCGGGGACTGATCCACCGGTGCGTCTTCATCCTGGTGCGCGACCCGGCCGGGCGGATCTTCGTGCACCGGCGCACCGACACCAAGCTGTTCGCCCCGGGCGCGTACGACATGTTCGTCGGCGGCGTGGTGGGCGCCGGCGAGACCTACCAGCGGGCCGCCGTGCGGGAGGCCGAGGAGGAGCTCGGCGTCACCGGCATCGCCCCGCGCCCGCTGTTCCGCTTCCTGTTCCGCGGCGGCGGCCTCGCCTGGTGGTCGGACGTGTACGAGGCCGCGTGGGACGGCCCGGTGTCCCCGCAGGAGTCCGAGGTGGCCTGGCACGCCTGGCTCACCCCGGCCGAGCTGGCCGGGCGGCTGGAGCGCGACGTGTTCGTCCCGGACGGCCGGGAGGCCTACCGCCGCTACCTTGAGCACCACCCGGCCTGACCGGCGGATAGGGTGGCGCGCATGGCATCCCGCACGCCGTCGGCCCCCTCCCCCGCGTCCACGCCCGCGCGCGGCGACCGCCCGGAGCCCGCCGGGCGCCCGCGCCGCCGGCTCAGCGTGGACGAGCGGCGCGAGCAGCTGATCGCGGTGGCGCTGGAGCTGTTCAGCCACCGCCCGCCGGAGGAGGTGTCGATCGACGACATCGCCGCCGCCGCGGGCGCCTCCCGGCCGCTGGTCTACCACTACTTCCCGGGCAAGCAGGCGATCTACGAGGAGTCGCTGCGCCGGGCCGGCCGGGAGCTGTCGGCCCGGTTCGAGGAGCCGGCCGAGGGCCCGCTCTCCGAGCGCCTGTACCGGGTGATGGGCCGCTACCTGGACTTCGTGCAGAGCCACGGCCCCGGGTTCGCGGCGCTGCTGCGCGGCGGCTCGGTGACGGCCAGCACCAACACCTCGGCGGTGATCGACGAGGTCCGGCAGGCCGCGCACGACCAGATCCTCGGCCATCTGGCGCTGCCCTCGCCCAGCCCGGGGCTGCGGCTGACCGTCCGGGCCTGGATCGCCAACGCCGAGATCACCTCGCTGGAGTGGCTGGCCGACCGCTCGGTGCCGCTGGAGGACCTGCAGCTGCACCTGGTGCAGGAGTTCGTGGCGGCGCTCACCCTGACCGCCGCCCGGGAGCCCGCGCTGGCCGCCGAGCTGGCCGGCTTCTTCGCCGACGAGCGCCCGGACGGCCCGACCGGACGGCTGGTGGCCGACCTGGCGGGCCTGCTGGCCGTCCCGGGCCTGGCCGACGCCCTCACCGCCCTGGCCGCCGCTCCCGGTCCGGCCGGGCGGCCCGGGACCCCGGACGCCGGCTGACGCCGGACGGCCGGTTCTGCCGCGTCGGCGGCCTCTGATAGGAATGTGCACGGATCTGACGGCCCGCCGGTCACCCCCGGGCCGGGGTCCACGGACCACGAACGCAGAGCGAGCAGAGCGGGGGGCTCAACAGTTGACCCAGGACGGCCAGTTCAGCGCGGAGGCCAACCCCTTCGCGGCCGCGGAGCGGGTCTCCGCGACCCTCGGCAGCCTCACCGACGCCCTCCTCGGCGCCCGGACCTCGCGCCATCCGGCGGCCGCGCTGACCGCCCTGCGGACCGCCGGGCACCCCGCCGCCGACGCCCTGTTCCACCTTCCGCTGGCGCCCAACGGCCCGGTGCACACCGCCGTCGACCGGCTCGGCACCGTGGTCACCGCCGGCACCGCCCGCCCGGGCACCGGCGCCGCGCTGGCCCCGCTGGCGACCGGCGCGCTGCTGGCCCGCTACGGCGCCGGCCCGGTCCGCGGCGCGGCGGCCGGCTCCGCCGAGGAGGTCACCGCCGAGCACTTCGAGCTGCCGGTGACCGGCGAGCCCGCCGACCCCAAGCTCCGCCCCGCCTTCGCCGCGCCGCTGGCCGCGCTGGCGGCCGGTCAGCAGACCCGCCAACCGGTCGAACTGCCCACCGGCGCGGGCGCCGAGGTCCGGCTGGTCGTCCCGCCGGGCTTCCACACCCTCACCTGCCCGGACGGCCCGCCCGGGGTCTCCGCCCGGACGGTGCGCACCGGCCCGGTGGACGGCATCCCGGCCGGCGGCGGGATCGCCCCGGCCACCGGCGCGGCCGCCGCCGCCCTGACCGCGCATCTGGCCGAGACCGCCGAGGAGCTGTTCAGCGGCGCCGGTACCGCCGAGCGCCGCGACTTCGCGCTGATCGCCGCCGCCCTGGCGGACGTTGTCACCGCCTCCGGCGCCGTCTACGCGGGCATCGGCGCCTTCCACCTGGCCGGCCGGCCGACCGACGCCACCCTGGTCGTCTCGCTGGCCCGCCACCCGCTGCCGATCACCGGCCTGGCCACCGAACTGGCCACCGTGCGCCGGCACGCCGAGGTCTGGACGGTGCTGCTGCCCGCCGGGCCGGCCGCCGTCCTGGTCGAGGGGCGCAGCGTCCCGGTGCCGGGCCCGCTGGCCGCCGACGGGGGGCGCCGCTGGGCGGTCACCTCGGTGGTGGAGGCGTTCGTACCGCTGCCGGACGGCGTCTCGGTGCTCTGCGTGCAGCTGACGACCGCCCAGCCGCAGGACTGGGAGCTGTACGCGGACGTCTTCGCCGAGGTGCTGAAGAGCGTGCAGTTCGCCTGGGACGGTGTGCCCGCGGCCCCGGTCGCGCCGGCGCCCGTGGCCGCCGTCCCCGCCCAGGCCGCGCCCGCCGTCCCCGCCTCCGCACCGGCCGCCGCGCCCGTGCCGGCCCCGACCGCCGCCGTCCCCGCCCAGGCCGCGCCCGCCACGCCCCCGGTGCCGCCGGCACCGCAGGCACCGCAGGCACCGCAGGCACCGCAGGCACCGCAGGCACCGCAGGCACCGCAGGCACCGCAGGCACCGCAGGCACCGCAGGCACCCGAGGAGGACGCCACGCCGGTGCGCATCCCGCCGGCCGACTTCAACCCCTTCGCCCCGGTCGCCGACCCGACCCCGGCCCAGCCGATCCTGGTGCCCGACGACGCCGCGCAGCCGCCCGCCCCGCCCAAGGGCACCCCGGTCATGGTCCCGCCGCCGGACTTCGACCCCTTCGGCATCCTCGGCACCCCGGCCGCGGAGCCGGCGGCCCCGGAGAGCGCCGACGCCCCCCGGCCGCCCAAGGGCACGCCCGTGATGGTGCCCCCGCCGGACTTCGACCCCTTCGGCATCATGGGGGCCGCCCCGGCCGCCGAACCGCTGCCGGCCGCCGCCCCGCAGCCTTCGGCCGCCCCGGTCACCGACCCGTTCGGCACGGTCACCGCGGCCGAGCAGGCCGCCGACCCGTTCGGCACCACGATCCCGGCGCCGCGCTCCGCGGCCGTCCCGCCGCCGCCCAGCGCCCCGCCGGCCGTCCCCGGCTCCGCTCCGGAGCAGGATCCCTTCGGCTGAGATCGGACCCTCACCACCCCACCGCCCTGGCGACCCCGGTCGCCGGGGCGGTCGCCGTCTGCCCCCGGTCATGTTCACGATCGACAACTGGTACAGACCTATTGCCAGTTCACCCGTCCGCTCCCTACGCTCGGCACAGGATCCTCCGTGGCACCCCGACGGCCCGAGGACCGGTTCCGCGCCGCCCCCATGGCCCGGAGCACGCTGCTCCACGCACCTGACACCTCCCCACGGGTTACGGGGCGTCCGGGCCTGCCCCGGGACCCCAGGACAGGAGCCACATCCATGCGCAAACGTCGGATCAGCCTGCCGCTGCTCGCGGCCGGGACCCTGCTCGTCCCCCTGCTCGGTGCCGCCCTCCCCGCCACCCTGGCCCACGCCGCCGCCGACGCGGCCGCGCAGGCCGCCGCCGGGTCGCTGACCGCGTCCCTCACCAAGGGCAGCGACTGGGGCAGCGGCTACGAGGGCAGCTACACCATCACCAACGGCTCCAGCGCCCCGGTCAACGGCTGGACGCTGGAGTTCGACCTGCCCAGCGGCAACACCGTGGCCGGCCTCTGGAACGCCTCGTACACCACCTCGGCCTCCCACGTCACGGTGAAGAACCCCGGCTGGGCCTCCACCCTGCCGGTCGGCGGCACCTACAGCGTCGGCTTCAACATCGCCTACTCGGGCAGCTACCAGCCCCTGGCGAACTGCAAGCTGAACGGCAAGCCGTGCGACGGCAGCGGCGACGACCTGACCCCGCCGACCGTCCCGGGTGCCCTGAAGTCCGGCACCGTCACCCAGACCACGGCGGCGCTCTCCTGGACGGCGAGCACCGACAACGTCGGCGTCACCGGGTACGACGTCTACAAGGACGGCACCAAGGTGGCCACCACCGACGGCACCGCCACCGGCGTCACGGTGCAGGGCCTGACCGGCGGCACCACCTACCAGTTCACCGTCCAGGCCTTCGACGCGGCGGGCAACCGCTCGGCGGCGGCCGGCCCGGTGAGCGTCACCACCCCGCCGCCGATCGAGGACAAGGAGGCGCCGACCACGCCGGGCACCCCGGCCGTCACCGGCACGGACTCCAGCTCGGTCTCGCTCAGCTGGGCGGCCAGCACCGACAACGTCAGCGTCACCGCCTACGACATCACCGCGAGCAACGGCGTGGTGACCACGGTCACCAGCCCCTCCGGCACCGTCGGCGGCCTGGCCCCGGACACCGAGTACACCTTCACCGTCAAGGCCCGCGACGCGGCCGGCAACGTCTCCCCGGTCTCCGGCCCGGTCACCGCCCGCACCAAGAAGGGCGGCACCGGCGGCGCGCTGAAGATCGGCTACTTCACCCAGTGGAGCATCTACGCCCGCGGCTACAGCGTGAAGCAGCTCGACACCTCCGGCTCGGCCGGCCGGCTCTCGGTGATCAACTACGCCTTCGCCAACATCCACCCGAACACCAAGCAGTGCTTCATCACCAACAAGGCGGCCGGGCCGGACAACGACCCGAACGCGGGCGACGGCGCCGGTGACGCCTGGGCCGACTTCGGCAAGGGCTGGGACGCCGGCAACTCGGTGGCCGGCACCACCGACACCTGGGACCAGAAGCTGGCCGGCAACTTCAACCAGCTGAAGCAGCTCAAGGCCAAGTACCCCAACCTCAAGATCCAGATCTCGCTGGGCGGTTGGTCCTACAGCAAGTGGTTCTCCGACGCGGCGGCCACCGACGCCTCCCGCAAGGCGCTGGTCAGCTCCTGCATCGACATGTACATCAAGGGCAACCTGCCGGTGATCGACGGCCGCGGCGGCGCGGGCAGCGCGGCCGGCATCTTCGACGGCATCGACCTCGACTGGGAGTGGCCGAACTCCGACGGGCACACCGGGAACATCTTCCGGCCCGCCGACAAGGCCAACTACACCCTGCTGGCCCAGGAGTTCCGCCGCCAGCTGGACGCCCTCGGCGCCACCACCGGCAAGCACTACACGCTGAGCGCCTTCCTCCCGGCCGACCCGGCCAAGGTCACCGCGGGCATCGACGTCCCGGGCCTGTTCGGCGCCTTCGACTTCGCCACCATCCAGGGCTACGACTACCACGGCGGCTGGGAGATGGTCACCAACCAGCAGTCCGGCATCAAGGTCGCCGCCGGCGACCCGAACCCGCCGGCCCGCCAGTTCAGCTCCGAGGTCGCGATCGCCGCGTACGTCGACGGCGGCGCCCCGAAGAGCAAGCTCACGCTGGGCATCCCGTTCTACGGACGCGGCTGGACGGGCGTGCCGCGCGGCACCACCAACGGCCTCTTCCAGACCGCGACGGGCCCCGGCCCGGGCACCTACGAGGCGGGCTTCGAGGACTACAAGAAGCTCAAGGAGATGGCCACCAGCGGCGGTTACACCATCTACCGCGACCCGGTGGCCGGCCACGCCTACATCTACAACGGGAGCGTCTTCTACACCTACGACGACCCGACCGAGATCGCCCGCAAGACCGCCTGGATCAAGTCCCAGGGGCTGGCCGGCGCGATGGTCTGGGCCTTCGACGGTGACACCCCGAACGGGGAGCTGATGGCCGCGGTGGACAACGGTCTGAAGTAGCCGCACACGTCGTCACACCCGGGGAGTCACACCCGTACGGTGCCTGGCCCGTCACGCGCTCACCGCGCGCGGCGGGCCAGGTGCACGACGTCCGGCACGCCCCGGGCCACCGCGACCTCCCGGGTCGCCACGTCCGTGAAGCCGGCCGCCCGCAGCGCCTCCTCGAAGGCCGCGGACGGCCGGGCGCTCCACACCGCCAGCACCCCGCCCGGCTCCAGCCGCCGCCGCAGCGCCGCCAGCCCGTCCGGGCCGTACAGCCCGGCGTTGGCGTCGGTGACCGTCCAGTCCGGACCGTTGTCGATGTCCAGGCAGAGCGCGTGGTGGCGGACGCCGTCGGCGCCGGCCAGGTAGTCCAGCAGGTCGGTGTGCAGCACCTCGACCCTCGGGTCGTCCAGCGCCCCGGCCGAGAAGGCGGCCAGCGGGCCGCCGCGGTGCCACGCGATGATCGCGCCCTCGCGCTCCACCACGGCGATCCGCCCCCAGCGCGGCTCGGCCGCCGCACGGGCCAGCGAGAAGCCGACGCCCAGGCCGCCGATCAGCACCGAGGGCGCCGTCACCGGCCCGGTCCGCTCCAGCTCGTCCAGCGCCGCCCGGACCAGCAGCCGCTCGGAGCGCCCGTCGGCGGTGTCCATCAGGAAGCAGCCGTTGGCGATGATCTCGTAGGTCCCCCCGCGCCGCCGCAACGCCACCTCCCCGTACGGGCCCTCGCGCCGGTCGAGCGTGACGACGGCGTCGGAGCCGTCCCGTGCGGGCGGTGCGGTGGGCATGCGGGTTCCTCTGCGGTGCTCGGGGACACGGGCGCACAGGCCGGCCGACCCGGCCGGACCACCCGCCCGACCCTAGTCCAGCCGGCGCCCGGACGCCCGGTGTTTACCCGGTGGCCAGCACCCCGGCGTAGGAGACCCCCGCGACCACCACCCAGGAGCCGAGCCCGAGCAGCGCGATCCGGCCGCCGGTACGCACCATGGTCGGCAGATGGACGGCGCTGCCGAGCCCGAACAGGGCGGCCGCGAGCAGCAGTTCCTGGGCGTCCCCGGCGAGCGAGAGGGCCCGCTCGGGCAGCACCCCGGTGGTGCGCAGCGCGATCATGGCCAGGAAGCCGGCGACGAACAGCGGCACCAGCGGCGGCCGCTTGCCGGGCGCCTCGGCGGTGTCGGCGCGCCGGCGCGAGCGCCGGGCGGCCACCGCGACCCCGGCGACCAGCGGCGCGAGCAGGACCACCCGCATCAGCTTGACCAGCACGGCCTCGCGCAGCGCGCCCGCCCCGCCGCTCTGCGCGGTGGCCACCACCTGCCCGACGTCGTGCACGCTGGCGCCGACCCAGCGGCCGAAGCCGCTCGCGTCCAGGCCGAGCGGGTGCTGGAGCAGCGGCAGGACGGCGATGGCCAGGGTGCCGCAGAGGGTGACCAGGGCGACGGAGGCGGCGACGTCCTCCTCGTCGCTGCCGGCGGCCTGGCTGACCGCGCCGATCGCCGAGGCGCCGCAGATCGAGTAGCCGGTGGCGACCAGCAGCGGCTGGTCGCCGGGCAGGCCGAGCCGGCGCCCGAGCCAGAGGGTGCCGGCGAAGGTGGCGGCGACCACCGCGAGCACCATGGCGACGGTGGCCCAGCCGAGGCCGAGCACATCGCCGAGGCTCAGTTTGAGGCCGAGCAGCACGATGCCCACCCGCATCAGCCGCTTGCCGGCGGTGGAGAGCCCGGGCCGGGCGACGCCGCGCACCACCGGGCGCAGGCCGGGCAGGTGGGCGGCGGCGACACCGAGCACCACGGCGGCGGTGAGCCTGGGCACGGCGGGGACGGCCTGGTGGACGGCGAAGGCGGCGGCGACGCCGAGCCCGGCGAGCAGCAGGCCGGGGGCGTTGCCGCCGAGCGGGGGCAGGGCGCGGGTGCGCGGCACGCGGACGGCGCGGTCCCGGAGGGTCAGGGCCATCGGGGGTTCACCGCTGTTCGCCGGCGGGCAGCCGGTAGACCCGCCGGATGCTGGTGCCGAGCCGGGAGACGTCGGCGCCGTACACATGGATGGAGATGGCGGTGGTGCCGCAGGCGTTGCGCACCAGGTGGATGTCGCCGGGCGGGGCGAAGGCGGCGACGGTGCCGGCCGGGCCGACCACGTGCTCGGTCTCGACCAGGTGGGCGGTGCGCCCGTCGGAGACCAGCCGGTAGCGGGTCTCGCTCTCCTGGCCCTGGTGGACGCCGGCCACGCACCAGGAGACGTGGTCGTGGATCGGGGTGTGCTGGCCGGGCAGCCAGACCAGGGCGACCACGGAGAAGGCGCCGTCGTCCTCGGCGTGCAGGACGTGCTGGCGGTAGCGCTCGGGGTCGCCCTCGCGCTGGTCCTCGGTGAGCAGTTCGCCGTCGCCGAGGTGCGGGGCGAGCCGTTCGCCGACCAGGTACGCGGTGAGCTCGGGTGGCAGGCCGCGGTCCACGACCGCGCGGATCTCGCCGACGAGGGCGGTCATGCGCTCGGTGAGCCGGCCGCTGCCGACCGTGGCTGACGTTGTCATGCCAGCAGGTTCGCCGCCGCCGACCCATCACGTCCAAGGAGGGTTCTTTCGCTCTCCCCCAACCACCGCTTATCGGTGGGCGGTGCTCAGCAGCCCACCCGCGCCGCGGCGGCCTGCCGCAGGTGGTCCAGGACCAGCGCGGTCGCCGGGATCCGTCGGTGCTCGCGGAGCACGTACGCGCTGACCTGGCGCCGCAGGTGCGGCTCGACGGCCCGGCCGGTGACCTTGCGGTGGCACATGAAGGAGAGCACCAGCGCGGGCATCAGGGCGATCCCGACCCCGGCGGCGACCAGGCTCTGCACGGCGAGGTTGTCGTCGGTGGAGAACACGATGTCCGGGGCGAAGCCCTCCTCGGCGCAGACGTGCAGCAGGTTGGCCCGGCAGCGCGGACAGCCGGCGATCCACCGCTCGCCGTCGAGGTCGGCGAGCCGTACGGCGTGCCGGCGCCCGAGCGGGTGGCCGACCGGCAGCAGCACGGTCAGCAGGTCCTCCATCAGCGGGATCTCGTCCAGCTCGTCCGGCACCTCGGCGGGCGCCCCCGGGTAGCGGAAGGCCAGCGCGATGTCGCACTCCCCGCGCAGCAGCCGCTGGACCGAGTCCGGCGGCTCGGCCTCCAGGAGTTCGACCCGCACACCGGGGTGCTCGGCGAGCAGCCGGGCCATCGCCTCCGGTATCAGGGTGGCGTTGGCGCTGGGGAAGGCGCAGACCCGCACGCGTCCGGCGCGCAGCCGGCCCAGCGCGGCGAGCTGCTGCTGGGCGGCGGAAAGGCTGCCGAGGATCTGCTCGGCGTGCCGGGCGAGCGCCTCGCCGGCCTCGGTGAGCCGCAGCCCGCGCCCGGCCCGGGTGAACAGCGGCAGGCCGACGGTGCGCTCCAGGGCCTTCATCTGCTGGGTGATGGCGGGCTGGGTGTAGCCGAGTTCGCGGGCCGCCGCCGAGTAGGAGCCGGCCCGGACGACCTCGTGGAAGGTCCGGATGTGCCGCGAGTCGAACACCGGCTCCACTGTCCCTCCGCCCGGCCGTCGTGTCACTGGTCCGGCAATCATAAGCAGAGTTTGGAGGTACCCAGCCAGACCTCGGCCGCACCTATGGTTTACCGGCGAACCGCCCGTCCCGCCCGGTCACGGCCGCGCGGACGGCGGCACCCCCATCGACACCTCGGCCGGCGCCACCGGGGCCCCGCCGCGCGCGCTCGGGCTGCGCCGGCTGCGCCGCTCGACCCAGTGCGCGAACCAGGAGAGCAGCAGGCACATGCCGATGTAGATCGGCGCGATCACCATCACCACCGGGATGAACGGCAGGTCGTAGTCCAGGTTGGTGGCGATCAGCTTGCCGGCGTGCAGGAACTCCTCGTAGGTGATCAGGAAGCCCAGCGAGGTGTCCTTGAGCGCCACCACCAGCTGGCTGATGATCGCCGGCAGCATCGCCCGGGCGGCCTGCGGCACCAGGACGTACGCCATCACCTGGGACTTGCGCATGCCGAGTGCGAAGGCCGCCTCCCGCTGGCCCTTGGGCACCGCGAGCACACCGGCCCGGAACACCTCGGCGAGCACCGACCCGTTGTAGAGGACCAGCCCGGCCACCAGCGCCCAGAGCGGTTCGACCTTGAGGGCGACGAAGATGAAGAAGATCATCACCAGCAGCGGCATCGCCCGGAAGAACTCCACGACCAGGGTGGACACCCAGCGCACCGCCCGGTGGTCGGAGAGCCGCCCGACGGCGAGCAGCGCGCCGAACGGCAGCGCGAAGAGCACCGTCCAGCCGAAGGCCTTGAGGGTGTTGGCGAGCCCGCGCAGCAGCAGGTCCTGGACGCCCTGGTACTGGAAGGCCGTCCACTTGGCCGCGGTGAACTGGTTGGTGTGGAAGAGCATGTAGACGATCCAGCCGAGCAGCGCGGCGATCGCCAGCAGCGCGATCCCGCCGTACAGCCGGTGCCGGGCGAGCGCCTTCGGGCCGGGGATGTCGTAGAGCGCCGAGGATTCCGCCGTCATCGCGACACCGCCAGTCGTCGTTCCAGCAGGTTGAACACGGCACTGATGGCCAGGGTGATGATCAGATAGCCGACGGCGATCCAGACGAACGTCCAGACGATGCTGTAGCCCAGCTCGTTGATGGTCCGGTAGGTGCCGAGCAGCTCGGTGACGCTGAAGGAGCCGGCGATCGCCGTGTTCTTCGCCAGGGCGATCATCACACTGCCGATCGGTGCCACCACCGAGCGGTACGCCTGCGGCAGCACCACCAGCCCCATCGTCTGGCCGAAGGTCATGCCCAGGCTGCGCGCCGCCTCGCCCTGCCCGACCGGCACCGTGTTCACCCCCGAGCGCATCGCCTCGCAGACGAACGCCGAGGTGTAGCAGCCGAGCGCGAGCACCGCGAAGGTGAAGAACGGCAGGGTGATGTCGAACCGGGGCAGGCCCAGCACGACGATGAAGAACAGCAGGGTCAGCGGGGTGTTGCGCAGCAGGGTGACCCAGGTGGTGCCGAACGCCCGCAGCGGGCGCACCGGCGAGACCCGGAAGCTCGCCATCAGCACCCCGAGCACCAGCGCCAGCACGGCGCTCACCGCGAACAGCGCGAGGGTGCCGAGGAAGCCCTCCCAGTAGGTGGACCAGTTGTCGGTCAGCGTCTTCACAGGCCGGCCCTTCCTCAGTACCGGTCGATCGGCGGCGGGGCGGGCGCGGGCACCCCGGACAGGCCGAGGGTCGCGTCGTACGCCTTCTTCCAGTCGCCGTTCGCCTCGTGGTGCGCCAGCGCGTCGTTGAGGGCGCCGCGCAGCACGGTGTCGTTCTTCGGCGTGCCGATCCCGTAGGGCTCCTGGGAGAACGGCTCCCCCACCACCTTGAGCTCGTCCGGCACCTTGGCCGCGTAGCCCATCAGGATGGTGTTGTCGGTGGTGACGGCGTCCACCTGGGAGGTGATCAGGTTGTCGACGCAGGCGGAGTAGGTGTCGTACCCGATCAGGTGCGCCTTCGGGTACTGCTTCTGGATCCGCTGGTACGGGGTGGAGCCGGACGCCGAGCAGACCTTCTTGCCGTCCAGGTCCTGCGGCCCGTGGATGTCCTTGTTGTTCTTGCGCACCAGCAGCGACTGCCCGGCCAGGAAGTACGGCCCGGCGAAGCCGACCAGCTTCTTGCGGTTGTCGTTGATGGTGTAGGTGCCGACGTAGTAGTCGACCTGGCCGTTCTGCAGCGCGGTCTCGCGGTTGGCGGAGGCGATGGTGCGGAACTCGATCCGGTCCGGGCCGAATCCGAGGTCGGCGGCGACCATCTTGGCGATCTCGATGTCGAAGCCGGAGTACTCCCCGGTCGCCGGGTTCTTCTGGCCCAGGTAGGGCTGGTCCTCCTTGGCGCCGACCACCAGGTGCCCCCGGCCGCGGGCCGCGTCCAGGGTCGGCGAGCCGCTCACCGGGGCGCCGGTCGCGACCTGGTAGCTGGGCAGCGCGCTGGGCTGCGGCCCCTTCGGCGGCGGGGTGCCGGCCTTGCCGCAGCCGGCCAGCAGCACGGCGGCGGCCGCGAGGGTCACGATCTTCTTCACGGGCCCGGCCTCAGTGCTTGAGGATCTTGGAGAGAAAGTCCCGGGCCCGCTCGCTCTCCGGGGCGCCGAAGAAGTCCTCCGGGGCGCGGTCCTCGACGATCCGTCCGTCGGCCATGAAGACCACCCGGTTGGCGGAGGCCCGGGCGAAGCCCATCTCGTGGGTCACCACGACCATCGTCATGCCCTCGTGCGCCAGTCGGCGCATCACGTCCAGCACCTCGTTGATCATCTCGGGGTCGAGTGCCGAGGTCGGCTCGTCGAACAGCAGTGCCTTGGGGTCCATGGCCAGCGCCCGGGCGATCGCCACCCGCTGCTGCTGGCCGCCGGAGAGCTGGGCCGGGTACTTGTCCGCCTGCGAGGCCAGCCCGACCCGTTCCAGCAGCGCCCGGGACTTGGCGTCGGCCTCCGCCCGGGACCGGCCGCGCACCTTCACCTGCGCCAGCGAGACGTTCTGCAGCACGGTCTTGTGCGCGAACAGGTTGAAGGACTGGAACACCATCCCGACCTCGGCGCGAAGCCGGGCCAGCCCCTTGCCCTCCTCGGGCAGGGGCCGGCCGTCGATCACGATGGAGCCCGACTCGACCGGCTCCAGCCGGTTGATGGCCCGGCAGAGCGTGGACTTCCCCGAGCCGGAGGGGCCGATCACCACCACGACCTCGCCCCGGCCGACGGTCAGCTCGACGTCCTGCAGCACGTGCAGCGCCCCGAAGTGCTTGTTGACGCCGCGTAACTCGATCAGCGGGGTGAAGCCGCCGGGCCCCGGGGCGGGCGGCGGCTCGGCGGCGGCGCTCACTTACCGCGCCGGCCCTTCAGCAGCCAGCCGAGCGCCACGCCGGCGACCAGGGTGGCCAGCAGCGCGATCCAGAGCGGGGCGGTCACGGTGAACACCCAGAACTGGATCTTCACCTTGTCGAGGTTGGCGAACAGGAACCACGCGGCGAGCACGACGATGACGCCGATGCCGATGTAGCGGGTGGGAATCCCACCGATCTCGCTGCGCCTGGTACCCGAGGAGTCCGAAATCTTGGTCACCCCAGCATTCTGAGGGTGATTGGGGGCATTTGCCCGGATGCGCGGCCGGGAGGACCCGCACGGGTCGACTTCGTCCCGTGCGGGTTCACCGCCCGTCACCCTCCGTCAGCGTTCGTCAGCCTTCGTCAGCGTTCGTCGCGCCAGGACCTCCAGAGCGCCGCGTACGGGCCGCCGGCCGCCACCAGCTCGGGATGGCTGCCGTACTCGCTGATCCGCCCGTCCTCGACCACCGCGATCACATCCGCGTCGTGCGCGGTGTGCAGCCGGTGCGCGATGGCGATCACCGTCCGGCCCTCCAGCACCCGGGAGAGCGAACGCTCCAGGTGCCGGGCCGCCCGCGGGTCCAGCAGCGAGGTGGCCTCGTCCAGCACCAGGGTGTGCGGATCGGCCAGCACCAGCCGGGCCAGCGCCAGCTGCTGGGCCTGCGGCGGCGTCAGCACGGTGCCGCCGGAGCCGACCTCGGTGTCCAGCCCGGCCGGCAGCGCGTCCACCCACGCCCCGGCGTCCACCGCGTCCAGCGCCCGGCGCAGCTCGGCGTCGTCGGCGTCCGGCGCGGCCAGCCGCAGGTTGTCGCGCAGCGTCCCGACGAAGACGTGGTGCTCCTGGTTGACCAGCGCGACCTCGGCACGCACCCGCTCGGCCGGCATCAGCGACAGCGCCGCCCCGCCGAGCGTCACACTGCCCCGGCCGGGCGCGTAGATCCCGGCCAGCAGCCGGCCCAGGGTGGACTTGCCCGCCCCGGACGGCCCGACCAGCGCCACCCGGCTGCCGGGGGCGACGTCCAGGCTGATGCCGTGCAGCACGTCGGCTCCCTCCCGGTAGCCGAAGCGCACGTCCCGCGCCTCGACCCGCCGCCCGCTCGGCCGGACCTCCTCGTCGCTCCGTGCCCGCGGCACCTCGTGCACGCCGACCAGCCGGGCCAGCGAGGCCTGGCCGATCTGCAGCTCGTCGTACCAGCGCAGGATCCGGTCGACCGGCGCCGCCATCGCCTGGGCGTAGAGCACCCCGGTGGTCAGCTGGCCCACGGTGATCGAACCCCGCAGGGCGAGCAGCCCGCCGAGCACCAGCGGACCCAGCACGGCCAGCGTGTAGGCCGCGTCGATGGTCGGGAACCAGAGCGAGCGCAGCCAGAGCGTGTACCGCTCCCAGGCGATCCACTCCCCCAGCTTGCGGTCCGCCAGCCGGACCCGCTGCTCGCCCAGCCGCAGCGCCTCGACGGTCCGTCCGGCGTCGACCGTCTCGGCCAGGACGGAGTTCACCGCCGCGTACCCCGCCGACTCGTGGCGGTAGGACTGCGGGGCGCGCCGGAAGTACCAGCGGGAGGAGGCCAGCAGCGGCGGCAGGCCGATCAGCGAGGTGAGCGCGAGCAGCGGCGAGGTGACCACCAGCGCGCCGAACACCAGCAGCAGCGTGACGACCGCCACGGCCAGCTCCGGCACCGCCTCGCGCACCGACTTGTCCAGCCGGTCGATGTCGGTGGTGCCCCGGGAGACCAGGTCGCCCGTCCCGGCCCGCTCCAGGACGCCGGTCGGCAGCGCCACCGAGCGGACCAGGAAGTCCTCCCGCAGGTCGGCCAGCACCCGCTCGCCGAGCACCGCGCCGCGCAGCCGCGAGCCCCAGGTGAAGGCGGACTGCACCGCGAGCGCGAGCAGGTACCACGCCACGGCGACCGCGATGGTGGACTCCGCGGTGCCGGTGGCCAGCGACTCGACGAGCGTGCCGAGCACCCAGGGGCCGACCAGCGCCGCCGTGGTGGCCACCGTGTGCAGCCCGACCACCGCGGCGAAGGCGCCCCGGTGACGCCGGGCCAGCAGCCGCAGGTAGTCGCGCACGGCGGCCGGGGAGCCGACCGGCAGGGTGGTGGCCGGTCCCTGCTCCCGGTGGACGGGGGGCTTCATGCGTCACTCCTCGAACCGGTCCGGGTGGTACTGGTACGGGCCGGCGGTGCCCCCGCCGGCTCCGGATCCTCCGCACGGGTGACCACCGCCCGGTAGGCCGGCTCACCGCGCATCAGCTCGCGGTGGACGCCGGCCGCGGCCACCCGGCCGTCGCGGACCAGCACCACCCGGTCCGCCTGGTCGAGCAGCAGCGGGCTGGTGGCGAAGACCACCGTGGTGCGCCCCTCGCGGTTCTTCCGCAACCCGGCGGCGATCCGGGACTCGGTGTGCGCGTCGACCGCGCTGGTCGGCTCGTCCAGCACCAGCACCGGCGGGTCGGCCAGCAACGAGCGGGCCAGCGCCAACCGCTGCCGCTGCCCACCGGACAGCGACCGCCCCCGCTCGGTGATCTCCGCCGCCATGACGGTTCCCCCTGTCGCGGCCTCCGGGGCTCCCGGACCGGCCGCCGGGCGCTCGGACCCGCCGCCGGCACCCGGCGCTCCGGCACCCCCTACAGCCGGGGCCGCCGAAGCGTCCGCCAGGGCGTCGAGCACGTCCTGCGCCCGGGCGGCGGCGAGCGCGTCCCACGGGTCGACCCGGCCGGAGGCGGGGATGTCGAAGAGCGCCGCCAGGGTGCCGGAGAGCAGCACCGGCTCCTTGTCGTGCACCAGCACCGCGGCCCGCGCCTCGGCCAGCGGGACGGCGTCCAGCTCGGTGCCGCCGAGCCGCACGGACGGCCCCGGCCGCTCGTCCTCGCCCACCGGGACGTGCCCGCCGAGCCGTTCGGCGAGCGCGCCGGCGAAGTCCGGGTCGCCGCAGACCACGGCGGTCAGCTCGCCGGCCCGGACGGTCAGCCCGGTGACCGGGTCGAACAGGTCGGAGCGCGCCGGGTCGGCGAGCGAGCCGGCCCCGGCGCCGTCCGTCCGGGCGAGCGCGAGCACCCGGACCGCGCGCCCGGCGGAGACCCGGGCCACGCTCCAGGCGTGCGCCGCCTCGCCGATGATCCGCAGCGGCGCGGCGAGGAACGCGATGGCGCCGTAGACGGCGACCAGGGTGCCGACCGAGATCCGCCCGTCAGCCGCCAGGTGGGCGCCGTACCAGGTGACGCCGACGACGAAGAGACCGGGCAGCAGCACCTGCTGGGCCTGCATCAGGGACCAGATCCGGGCCGAGCGGACGGCCGCGGCGCGGACCTTCTGGGAGGCCCGCCGGTAGCGGTCGAGGAAGAGCTCCTCGCCGCCGATGCCGCGCAGCACCCGGAGCCCGGCCACCGTGTCGGCGGCCAGCTCGGTGGCCTTGCCGCCGAGGGCGCGCTGCTCGGTGTAGCGGCGCTCGAGCGGCCCGAGCAGCGGCCAGACCGAGACGGCGAGCACGGGCACCCCGAGCAGCACGGCCAGTCCGAGCACCGGTTCGACGGCCAGCACCGCGGCGCCGACCCCCAGCCAGACGGCGACGGCGCCGCGCAGCCGGGCGACGAGTTCGACGTACCAGCCGATCTTCTCGACGTCCCCGCTGCCGACCGCGACGATCTCGCCGGTGGCGATCCGCCGGGACAGCCCGGAGCCGAGGTGGGAGGCCTGACGGGCGACCAGCTGACGGACCTGGCAGGCCGCGTGGATCCAGTTCCAGACCGCCTGGCGGTGCAGCAGGACGGTGGCGAGCGCGGACACCGCGGTCATCGCCAGGGCGAGCGCTCCGGCCCGCCACAGGGCGCCGGAGTCGCCGTCGACGACGGCCTGGACGCCGAGGCCGACCAGCAGCGGCAGGGCGGCCTGGCAGCCCAGCTCCAGCAGCGACCAGCAGGTGGCGAGCACCTGCCCGCGCCGCTGGCCGCGCTGGAGCCAGCGCAGGAAGGCGACCGGGGAGGAGAGGTCGGGACGGCCGGGATCGGCCAGGGGGAGGGTTTTGAGCAGCATGACGCTCCGTTGCGGGGCGGTGCGGGCGGAGGGTGCGGAGACGGCCGGTATGGTCACGGCCGTGGGTCGTCAGGAGGTCATGGCAGCGAGCGTGCCAACTCGGATGTGACCTGCGCAACAGGTTTTCCGGGGACCCGGCCGACGCCGTAGGGTTATGCACGCGCCGGTAGCAGGCGTCGGAAAATTCCCAGACCGGGGAACATTTCCGGCCATCGCGCCGGTTGCCCCATCGGAACCACAGGGACGACCAGGAGAGGGCACTCCTTCCGTGAGCAACATCCCCAGCGTCACGCTCAACGACGGCACCCGGATCCCCCAGCTCGGCTTCGGGGTCTGGCAGGTGCCGGACGCGGAGGCCACCGCCGCCGTCCGCAGCGCGATCGAGGCCGGCTACCGCTCGATCGACACCGCCGCGATCTACGAGAACGAGGCCGGCACCGGCAAGGCGATCGCCGAGGCCCTGGCCGGCGGCGTCGCCCGCGAGGACCTCTACATCACCACCAAGCTGTGGAACTCCGGCACCCGCGACTGGTCCGGCGAGCAGGGCCGCGACGCGGTGCTGCGCGAGTTCGACGCCTCGCTCGACCGGCTCGGCCTGGACTACCTCGACCTCTACCTCATCCACTGGCCGCGCCCGATGCACGGCAGCTACCTCAACGTCTGGAAGGCGCTGGAGCAGCTGAAGGCCGACGGCCGGGTCCGCTCGGTCGGCGTCTCCAACTTCGGCACCGAGCAGCTCACCCGGCTCGCCGAGGAGTCCTCGCTCCTGCCGGCGCTGAACCAGGTCGAGCTGCACCCGTACTTCCCGCAGGAGGAGCTGCGCGCCTTCCACGCCGGGCACGGCATCGCCACCGAGGCGTGGAGCCCGCTCGGCCAGGGCAAGGAGCTGCTGGCCGAGCCGGAGCTCGCGCGGATCGCCGCGAAGCACGGCCGCACCGTCGCCCAGGTGGTGCTCCGCTGGCACCTGCAGAACGGCGTCATCGCGATCCCGAAGTCGGTCACCCCGGCGCGGATCAAGGAGAACCTGGACGTCGCCGGCTTCGAGCTGGACGCCGAGGACCTCGCCGCGATCGCCGGGATCGCCACCGGCACCCGGATCGGTCCGGACCCGCAGGAGTTCGACTGGAACTGACCGGCCCGGCGGCCCCGGCCGCCCGACCGTACGTCAACACGGCGAAGGCCGCCCTCCCCGAGCGGGGTGGGCGGCCTTCGCCGTGTTGACCTGCGAGAGCCGTCACCGGCCCGGGGTCAGCGGGCTCGGGTCGGCCGGCGGACGACTGGCGACCGACCGGCGGCCGACTGGTGAATCGTTTTGGCGGACCGCCGTGACGTTCCGGCTAGAGCCGGGCCGCCTTGGCGATCAGCGCGAGCGCGGCCTCGTGCTCGTCCTCCTCCAGCGGCGCCAGCAGCAGTTGCTGCACCTGGGCCACCCCCGCGGCCGAACGGTGCAGCAGGTCCTGTCCCGCCGGTGAGAGCGAGAGCAGGTTGCGCCGGCCGTCCGAGGGGTCGCGGCGACGCTGGACCAGGCCGCGCCGGACCAGCCGGCTGACCATCTCGGCCATCGTGGCCTTGTCCAGCGAGGCCAGCTCGCCCACCGTGCGCTGGTCGGCGCCCGGCTCCAGTTCGAGGGCGTCCAGCACCGCGTACTGCGGCGCCGTCAGCTCCGAACCGACGTGCTCCGACCAGAGCTTGGTGTGCACCTGCTGGCTCACCCGGATGAGGTAGCCGATCGCCCGCTGGGCGTCCAGCATCGGTCGCGCGTCCGTGAGGACGGCGACCTGAGCCGGTTCCAGTCTGGCTATCTTGGCCATCACGCGGACGATCTCCAGCTGCTCCTCCGGAGTGAGCGGCTCGAAGAGCGTGCGCTGCACGCGGACCACTCCGCCGGTGGCCTCGCGGACAGCCTGGGCGCCGCTCTGCGAGAGAGCGAGCAGCTTGCGCCGGCCGTCGGCCGGGTCTCGGCGCCGCAGCACCAGGCCGCGCCGGACCAGCCGGGCGACCATCTCGGCCATCGTGGCCTTGTCGAGCGAGGCACGCTCGCCGACCGTGCGCTGGTCAGCGCCCGGTTCGAGGGCGAGCACCAGCAGGACCGCGAACTGCGGAGCCGTGAGATCGGCTCCGACGTGTTCGGACCACAGGCGGGTGTGGACCTGCTGTGCAACGCGGATGAGGTGTCCGGGCGACTGCTGCAGTCGCGCGGACACGCGGGTCGTCGGGATCTCCCCCAGCACCATGTATCCGTCCCGATGTCACACCCGGTGTGTGTGGGACACCCGGGTGGGGCAGTAACGGCGAGTGGGCGTCCCGCTGTGAGGGAGGGCGCTCCAGCCGTGCAGCCGGTGGCTGCTGGCGGACACTATACAAACGGCAGGCCCTCGCTGGCAGGCAGGGGCGGATAGTAGACGCAGGTTCGGCAACATTGGCATATTTACGCGCCGCGCCGACCAGCCGGTAACCCGTTCGCAGGAGAAAGCCGACCGGTCGGTCCTTACCCACGGTCACCTGCGCCTTCGCCCTGGCCGCACCCCCTACCCGCCGGTAGGGTGTGGCCACCGGGACGGATCGGGACCCCGGGGCGACCGATGATCCCGGGTGCCGCCCGAGTGCTTCCTGGGAGTTCCCTGGACCCCGGACCGGTGCCCTGCCGGCCGGCGGCCCGGCCCCGGAGCGCGACCGGTGCCGGGCCGGCCGGCTGCGAGCCCCGGTCACCTGCAACTGACCTGCAACAACGCCCGATTACTCCGAAGACTCCGATGACCCCGAGAGAGACGAGACCGAGCATGACCGAGCAGACCACCACCCCCCGGGTCGCCGTCGTCACCGGCGCCGCGCGCGGACTCGGCGCCGCCACCGCCGTACGGCTGGCCGCCGACGGCTACGCCGTGGCCGTCCTCGACCTGGAGGAGTCGGCCGGCCGGGAGACCGTCGAGCGGATCACCGCCGCCGGCGGCCGCGCCCTCGCGGTCGGCGCCGACGTCTCGGACGCCGGACAGGTCCAGGCCGCCGTCGAGCGGATCGCCGGCGAGCTCGGCGCCCCGGTCGTGCTCGTCAACAACGCGGGCGTGCTGCGCGACAACCTGATCTTCAAGATGACCGAATCGGACTGGGACACGGTCATGAACGTGCACCTGCGCGGCGCGTTCCTGATGACCCGGGCGGTCCAGAAGCACATGGTGGACGCCGGTTTCGGACGCATCGTCAACCTCTCGTCCTCGTCCGCCCAGGGCAACCGCGGCCAGGCCAACTACTCCGCCGCCAAGGCCGGTCTGCAGGGCTTCACCAAGACCCTGGCGATCGAGCTCGGCAAGTTCGGCATCACCGCCAACGCGGTCGCCCCCGGCTTCATCGCCACCGACATGACCGCCGCCACCGCCGCCCGGGTCGGCATGGACTTCGAGGACTTCAAGGCCGCCGCCGCCACCCAGATCCCGGTCCAGCGGGTCGGCGTGCCGGAGGACGTGGCCCACGCCATCTCCTTCTTCGCCTCGGAGGGCGCCGGCTTCGTCTCCGGCCAGGTGGTCTACGTGGCCGGCGGCCCCCTCGACTGAGCCACCGAACCTACACAGGGTTACCACGGGGTGGGAACCGGCGCGGCCGGTCTCCCGCCCCGTTCTTTTTGCCCGGACTTGGGAAAAAGCACACGAACCCCTTACGGACATTCGATCTGAAAACGTCTTTGGATCGTCCTGAAACGGACCTGGGCCGATCGGAGAACGGCTTTGCCGGGAATTCCGAATCAGGCCGGGAATCACGCTGCGTTGCTGGGTAGGTTCACCGCCGTGCAAGCGCCGAGTGAACTGCCGCACCGCCCGGAGCACCTGACCACCCGCCGCGAACGCCGTCGTCCCACCCCTCGCGGGCCCCGCCCCCGCGGGCCGGCCCGGCCACCCCTCACCCGCCGGCAGACCGCCCTGCTGGCCCTGGCCGCGCTCGGCTACCTGCTGGTGGCCGCCGCCGTCCTGCTCGACACCTCACTGGTCGACCTCGACTGGAAGATACGGCTGTACCGCCCCTCCGAGCACTGGCCCGGCCTGCAGCCGCTGCTCGACACCTGGGTGGTGGCCGGTCAGCGCGGGCCCTCCGCGCTCGCCGCCTTCACCTGGCTCGGCTGGCGCGCCCGCCGGCTGGGCCGGGTCCGGCCGCTGCTGGTGATGGGCGCCGCCCTGCTGCTGCTCAACCTCACGGTCGGCGGGGTCAAGATCGTCACCGGCCGGCTCGGCCCGCACTACGCCCACTACATCGGCTCACCCGGGCTCTTCTCCGGCGGCACCATCTTCCCCTCCGGGCACACCGCGAACGCCGTGGTCACCTGGGGCGTGCTCGCCTACCTGGCGGCCCGCTGGCGGCGCACCGGCGCGCTGCTCGCGGCCGCCACCGCCTGGTCGGTCGGCCTCACCACGGTCTACCTGGGCACCCACTGGGTCACCGACGTGCTGGCCGGCTGGGCCGCCGGCCTGCTCGTGCTGCTCTCGCTCCCGCTGCTGGAACCCCTGGTGCTCGCCGCCGAGCGCCGGCTCACCCGGCGGAGGAGCGGTTAGCCCTCCCAGCTGCGCACCACCACGCCGTCGCGCACCGCGAGGTTGAGCCGCCCCTCCCGGTAGTCCATGGTCATCGCCGCCCCCTGCGGCAGCACCCGCACCGAGGCCCAGCCGTGCCGGCGGGCCAGCTCCTCGGCCCGCTCGACCCGCAGCCCCGCGTAGCCCTCCGCGTCCGTGTCCGTCATCGGCCCTCCCCGGCTCGTCCGGCGGACGTACGCTGGAATCGTAGACCGCCGGAACGGATCCGGCCGCACGGGCCCGGACGATCCGGACGACAGGGACGACAGGGACGACACGGACGACCGGGAGGTGACCGCGGATGCCCGCCACCACCCCGCGCCGGTGGCGCAGCGGCACCGAGCCCACCACCGCCCGCAGCGACCTCAAGCTGCGCTACCTGCTCTCGCTGGCCTTCACCCCGCTGTTCGCCCTGGCCACCGCGGGCTTCGCCTACTGGGCCGCGAACGCCCCCGCGTTCGGCGCGCCGAGCCGGGGCACCCTCACCGGTTTCGCGGTGGCCTGCGGGCTCCTCACCCTGTTCGCCGTCGTCGACCTCGTCATCGTCGTCCGGCGCCGCCGGACCGAACTCTGACGCGGTGTCTCCCGCGGGGTGGGAAGCCGGCCCCCGGCCTCCCACCCCGTGAACAGCGGCACCCCGTGAACAGCACCCCGCGAACGGCGGCGGCACTCCCTCAGCGGTTGCTGACCGCCTGCTTCACCAGCGTCCGCCCGAAGTCCCACATCAGGCCGCTCCCCCGGTGCGCGTCGTCCATCACCTCGGTGAAGGCCGCCATGAACCGGTCCACGTCCCGCTCCGTGATGATCAGCGGCGGGATCAGCTTGATCACCTCCAGGTGGTCCCCGGACACCTGGGTGAGGATCCGGTGCCGCTGGAGCAGCGGGACCACCACCATCTGGGCGAACAGCCCCTTGCGGGCCGCCTGGAGCGCCGTCCAGCCGGTCCGCAGCTTCAGCGACTTCGGCCGGCCGAACTCGATGCCGATCATCAGCCCGCGCCCGCGCACCTCGGCGAGCAGCTCGTAGCGGTCGACCAGCGCGGTCAGCCGCTCGCGGAAGTGGTCGCCGACCTTGCGGGCGTTCTCCACCACCCGCTCGTCCCGGATGACCTCCAGGGTCGCCAGGCCGGCCGCCATCGCCTGCGCGTTGGAGCCGAAGCTGGCCGAGTGCACCAGCACCCGGTCCATCGAGGAGTACACCTTCTCGAAGATCCAGCCCTTGCCGAGGGTCGCCCCGACCGGCACATAGCCCCCGGACAGCGCCTTGGCCGCGCAGACCAGGTCCGGCAGCACCCCGTCCTCGTGCTGGTAGGCGAAGAAGTCCCCGGTGCGCCCGATCCCGGTCTGCACCTCGTCGCAGATCAGCAGCGCCTTGTGGTCGTGCAGCAGCTCCTGGGCGGCCCGCAGCCAGCCGGGCGGGGTGGCGTGCACGCCCTTGCCCTGGATCGGCTCGACGATCAGCGCCGCGACGTCGCCGCGCTTCAGCTCCTTGGCCAGCGCCGCGAGGTCGCCGAGCGGGATCGCGGTGTCCGGCAGCAGCGGGTCGAAGCCCTTGCGGAACCCGCTCTCCCCGTTGACCGAGAGCGAGCCGGTGGTCAGCCCGTGGAAGGCGTGGTCCGCGTAGAGGATCCGCTTGCGGCCGGTGGCGTACCGGGCGAACTTGAGCGCGGTCTCCACCGCCTCGGTGCCGCTGTTGCCGAAGAACACCCGGTCCAGGCCGGGCGCGTGGGAGAGCAGCCGCTCGGCGAGCAGGCCGGGCAGCGGCGAGCAGTCGAAGCGGACCAGGTCCGGCAGGTCGAGGTCCATCACCTGCTGGACGGCCGAGCGGACCACCGGGTGGTGGCGGCCGAGCGCGAAGATGCCGAAACCGGCCAGCATGTCGAGGTACTCGTTGCCCTCGGCGTCGTAGAAGTACTGCCCCTCGGCCCGCTCGTAGTACTTGTCGAAGCCGATGGTGTGCAGCATCCGGGACAGCTGCGGGTTCAGATAGCGGCTCTGCAGCTCGTACCGCTCGCCGCCGCGCTCGGCGAGCAGGGCGGCCAGGTCGAAGCGCGGCCCGGTCCGCCCGGCGCCGTCGACGCGGTCGACGGGCTCCGGGAGGCCGGTACGGTCAAGGCGCTCGGTGCTGTCGGGGTCAGCCGGCATGGTGCTGGTTCGCTCCTCGGTTCGGAAGTCCCCGGTCCGGTAGTCCTCGGGCCGGAAGCAGGTGCTTGGCGAAGGCGGCGGTCTGGGCGGCGACCCCGGTGCCGGTCAGCCCGGTCTCCTCCAGGATCTCGCCGCGCGCGGCGTGCCCGAGGAACTCCTGCGGCAGGCCCAGCACCCGCACCGGGACGTCCACGTCCGCGTCCCGCAGCGCCTGGGCGACCGCCGAGCCGACCCCACCGGCGCGGCCGTTGTCCTCGACGGTGACCACCAGCCGGTGGGCGGCGGCGAGGGCGGGCAGCGCCGGGTCGACCGGTTTGACCCAGCGCGGGTCGACGACGGTCGCGGTGAACCCCTCGGCGAGCAGCAGCCGGGCCGCGTCCAGGGCGGCGCCGGCCATGCTGCCGACGGCGACCAGCAGGATCTGCGGCGCCTCCCCGGTGCGCAGCAGGACGTCCACGCCGCCGATCCGCTCGACGGCGGGCACGGCCGGGCCGACGGTGCCCTTGGGGAAGCGGACCACGGTCGGGGCGTCCTTGACCTCGACGGCCTCGCGCAGCTGGGCGCGCAGCTGGTCGGCGTCGCGCGGGGCGGCGAGCCGCAGGCCGGGGACGACCTGCAGGATCGACAGGTCCCACATGCCGTTGTGCGAGGCGCCGTCGTTGCCGGTGACGCCGGAGCGGTCGAGCACGAAGGTGACGCCCAGCTTGTGCAGGGCGACGTCCATCAGCACCTGGTCGAAGGCCCGGTTGAGGAAGGTCGCGTACACCGCCACCACCGGGTGCAGCCCGCCGGTGGCCAGGCCGGCCGCGCTGGTGACGGCGTGCTGCTCGGCGATGCCGACGTCGAAGGTGCGCTCCGGGTAGGCCTTGGCGAACGGGGCCAGCCCGACCGGCTGGAGCATCGCCGCGGTGATCGCCACCACGTCCGGCCGCTCGGCGCCGAGGGTCAGCAGTTCGTCGCCGAAGACCGAGGTCCAGGAGACGCCGTCGCTGGGCGAGATCGGCAGGCAGGTGTAGGGGTCGATCGGGTTGACGGCGTGGAAGCGGTCGGCCTCGTCCTGCTCGGCGGGCCGGTAGCCGCGGCCCTTGACGGTGAGGCAGTGCACGATGACCGGGCCGCCGAAGCCGCGCGCCTTGGTGAGCGCGGACTCCAGCGCGGCGAGGTCGTGGCCGTCGATCGGGCCGAGGTACTTCAGTCCGAGGTCCTCGAACATGCCCTGCGGGGCGAAGGCGTCCTTGAAGCCCTTCTTGGCGCCGTGCAGCGCGTCGAAGATCGGCTGGCCGACCACCGGCGTGCGCTGCAGCGCGTCCTTGCCCCAGGACAGGAAGCGCTCGTAGCCCTGGGTGGTGCGCAGCGCGGCGAGGTGGTTGGCGAGGCCGCCGATGGTGCGGGCGTAGGAGCGCTCGTTGTCGTTGACGACGATGACCAGCGGCCGGTCCTTGGCGGCGGCGATGTTGTTGAGCGCCTCCCAGGCGAGGCCGCCGGTGAGCGCGCCGTCGCCGATCACGGCCACCACCGGGTCGTCCCTGCCGAGCAGCTGGTTGGCCTTGGCCAGGCCGTCGGCGTAGGAGAGGGCGGTGGAGGCGTGCGAGTTCTCGACGAGGTCGTGCTCGGACTCGGCGCGGGAGGGGTAGCCGGACAGGCCGCCCTTGGATCGCAGCCGGGAGAAGTCCTGGCGGCCGGTGAGCAGCTTGTGGACGTAGCTCTGGTGGCCGGTGTCCCAGACGATCCGGTCGCGCGGGGAGTCGAAGACCCGGTGCAGCGCGATGGTCAGTTCGACGACGCCGAGGTTGGGCCCGAGGTGGCCGCCGGTGCGGGTGACGGCGTCGATCAGGAAGTCGCGGATCTCGTCGGCGAGCCGGGGCAGCTCGGCGGCCGGGAGGGTTCGCAGGTCCGCCGGGGATGTGACGCTGGAGAGCAGTGACATGGCTTTCACCTCACGACTCGGAGCGGTGCGCTGGTGCCCCCGCCGTGGCCGTGCCGCGCGGGGTGGTCCGGCCCGGGTCGGCGGCCCGGGCCGGACGGGGCGGCCGGCGGGGTGCGCCGGCCGCCGACGGGTCCGCTCAGCGGCTGCCGCTGGAGCCGACGGTCTCGGTGATCGCCCGCAGGGACTCCTTGAGGGAGCCCATGGTGGCGAGGACGGCGGTCGGCTCGTAGCCGCAGTGCGCCATGCAGTTGGCGCAGCGGGCGTCCTTGCCGCGGCCGTACTTGTCCCAGTCGGTCTTCTCGATCAGCTCCCGGTAGGTCGGCACATAGCCGTCGGCCATCAGGTAGCAGGGCCGCTGCCAGCCGAACAGCGAGTAGTTGGGGATGCCCCAGGCGGTGCACTCGAAGTCGACCTTGCCCTCCAGGAAGTCCAGGAAGAGCGGGCTGTGGTTGAGCCGCCAGCGCCGGCGCCGGCCGCCGGCGAAGGTCTTGCGGAACAGCTCGCGGGTCTGCTCGACGCCGAGGAAGTGCTCCTGGTCGGGCGCCTTCTCGTAGGCGAACGCCGGGGAGATCATCATCTCGTCGACCTTGAGGTCGTCGTTGAGGTAGTCGAGCACGTCGATGATGGTCTGCGGGGTGTCGGTGTTGAAGAAGGTGGAGTTGGTGGTCACCCGGAAGCCGCGCCGCTTGGCCTCCTTGATCGCCGCCACCGCCTCGTCGAAGGTGCCTTCCTTGGCCACCGAGGCGTCGTGCCGCTCGCGCAGCCCGTCGATGTGCACGGTGAAGGTGAAGTACGGCGAGGGCGTGAACTTGTCCAGCTTCTTGCGCAGCAGCAGCGCGTTGGTGCAGAGGAAGACGTACTTGCGGCGCTCGACCAGCTGCCGGACGATCTCGTCGATCTGCGGGTGCATCAGCGGCTCGCCGCCGGCGATGGAGACCATCGGGGCGCCCGACTCCAGGACCGCGCCGACCGCCTGGGCGACCGGCATCCGCTGCTTGAGCACGCCCGCCGGGTGCTGGATCTTGCCGCACCCCTCGCAGGCCAGGTTGCAGGCGAAGAGCGGTTCCAGTTCGACGATCAGCGGGAATTTGTCGCGTCGCTTCAGCTTCTGCTGCATGAGGTAGGTGCCGACCCGCACGGTCTGGCGCAGCGGCATGGCCATGGCTAGCTCGCCTCCTGGGGGAGCGTCGAGGATGTGGGGTGGTCGAGGGCGGTCGGCGCGGGGCGGCCGCGCGCCGACCGGTCGTTGCGAAGGTGCCAGTCGACCAGGGCGGGCACCGTGGAGCGCAGCGTCCGCCAGGCGCGGACGCCGGCCGGCAGGGTGCCCGGGCGCAGCAGCTCGCGCTCGGGCGTGTCGACCACGACCCGCAGGACCGCCGCGGGCAGGTCGGGGCGCAGCTCGCGCAGGGCGGCCAGCACGGCGGCGGCCTCCATGTCGACCGCGAGCGCGCCCTGGAGGTGCAGGGCCCGCCGTTCCAGGCCGCGCACCACGTGGTCGGCGGTGTGGTGCACACCGGTGTGCGCGGTCAGGCCGCGCACGGTGAGGGCCCGGGTGAGCGCCGGGCCGGAGTCGACGGCGTAGTGGTTGCCCTCGGCGTCGCGCACTCCGTCGGCGACGATCACCTCACCGGGCGCTATTCCCGGCGCGACGGCGGCGCCGAAGCCCGCCACCACGACGGCCCCGTAGCCGCCGGGGGCGGCGGTGAGCAGCCTCCTGACGGCGAGTGAGGCCCGCCGCCGGCCGACCCCGGTCCGCACCACGACGGGCGGGCCGCCCGCCCCGCCGCGCCAGTCCCCGCCGCGCAGCGCCCACACCTCGGGGCCGAGCGCGCAGAGGACCAGCAGCGGGGAAGCGGTCACCGGGACGCCCCGATCGCCGCCGGTCCGCCGGCCGGGTGGCCGGTGGCGGGGTTGCCGTGCAGGTAGCGGCCGAGCGCGGTGACGGGGAACACCAGCCGGTAGAGGTGGTAGTTGATGGAGAAGTCCCAGGGGAAGCCGGTGCCGGTGAACTGGGGTTCGTCCCAGGTGCCCTCGGGCAGCTGGGTGCGCACCAGCCAGTCGGCGCCGCGCTCCACCGCCGGGTTGGCCCGGCCGTCCGGTCCCTCGCCGGCCGCGAGCAGCGCCATCAGCGCCCACGCGGTCTGCGAGGCGGTGGACTCGCCGCGCCCGGCCCAGCGCTCGGGGTCGTCGTAGGAGCGCATGTCCTCGCCCCAGCCGCCGTCGGTGTTCTGGCGGTCCTCCAGCCAGCGCACCGCCCGGCGGATCGCCGGGTGCTCGGCCGGGACGCCGGCCGCGACCAGCGCCGGCAGCACCGAGCCGGTGCCGTAGATGTAGTTGGTGCCCCAGCGGCCGAACCAGGAGCCGTCCGCCTCCTGGTTGCGCAGCAGCCATTCGACGCCGCGCCGGGTGCGCGGGTCGTGCGCCCGGCCGACCTCGGCGAGCATCTCCACGACGTGCGCGGTGACGTCCGCGGACGGCGGGTCGACGACCTCGCCGAAGTCGCAGAACGGCAGCTTGTTCGGCAGGGTGCTGGTGTTGTCGACGTCGAAGGCGCCCCAGGCGCCGTTCTTGGACTGCATGCCGAGGTTCCAGCGCACGCCCCGGTCGACGGAGGCGGCCACCTTGGCGGGGTCGGGGTGGGCGACCCGGCGCAGCGCGAGCACCACCTCGGCGGTGTCGTCGATGTCCGGGTAGGTGTCGTTCTCGAACTCGAAGGCCCAGCCGCCGGGCGCGAGCGAGGGCCGCTGGACCGACCAGTCGCCGCGCTTGGTGATCTCCTCGGCGAGCATCCAGTCGACGGCGGAGACCAGCGCCGGGTGGTCGGCCGGCAGGCCGGCGTCGACCAGGGCGATGGTGGCCAGGCAGGTGTCCCAGACCGGGGACTGGCAGGCCTCCAGCCAGCGCCGGCCGTCGGGGGTGTGCACGGTGAAGCGGTCGAAGGAGGCGAGGCCGGCGCGCATCACCGGGTGGTCGAGCTCGTAGCCCTCCAGGTGCAGGGCGATCAGCGAGTAGACGGCGGGCGGCTGGATACCGCCCCAGCAGCCGTCGGCCTCCTGGCGTTCGACGATCCAGCGGCAGGCCTGGGAGACCGCCAGCCGGCGCAGCGGGCGCAGCGCGCGCCGGTGGTAGGCGTGCAGGACCTTGTCGAGGCGTTCGAACAGGCCGTCCCAGCTGGTGGCGGGGGCGAGCGGCCGGGCGGGGAAGGGGTCGTCCGGGTCGGTGTGCAGCTCGGTCAGTGGGAAGGGGGCCGGGCGGACCGGGCGGTGCGCGGAGACGATGGTCAGCGGGACGATGGTCTGCCGGGCCCAGCAGCCGAAGGCGTAGATGTTCAGCGGGAGCCACTTCGGCAGGAACATGATCTCGGGCGGCATCTCGGGCAGCCGCTCCCAGGGCCACCAGCCGAAGAGCGCGAGCCAGATCCGGGTGAACACCCGGGAGGCGGCGATGCCGCCGGCGGAGCGGATCCAGCGGGCGGCGGCCAGCATGTGCGGGGCGTTCGGGTCGTCGCCCGCGAGCTTCAGGGCGACGTACGCCTCGACGGTGGTGGAGAGCTCGGCCGGGCCTCCGTGGAAGGTGGACCAGGTGCCGTCCTCGCGCTGCTGGGAGCGGATCCACTCGGCGGTGGCCTTCGTCTGCTCCTCGGTGAGGATCCCGAGGAACTGCCGGAGCAGTAAGTCCTCGGCGTCCATGGTGACGTTGGTCTCCAGATCGCCCTTCCACCACCCTTCGGAGCTCTGCAGGGAGAGCAGGTGCGTGGTGGCGCGGGCCAGCGCCTCCTCGGCGGAGGCGGCCCCGTCCTGCTGCTGATCGGTCCGGCCGGCCGGGGCGTCCGGGGCGGATCCCTCGGGCTGCCACCGCCCGGCGCTCAGCAGCGCCGGGGGGAGGCCTCCCACCGCGACCGGCTCGGAATCGTACTCAGGGTCGAGCCGGCCGTCCGCGGTTGCTGTCAACGTAACGTCACCTCTCTCGTACCACCACGAATTCGGCGAGTGCGACGAAGTGCTCGCGCACCACATCGGGCATGGGCACCTCGTCCAGGGCGGCGAGGGCAGTCGTGTGCTGGCGGCGGGCTTCCTCCTGGGTCCAGGCGCGCCCGCCGGCCTTCTCGATCAGCAGGGCGCGGGCGGCGAGCTCGGTCTCGCTCTCCTCGCCGCGCCCCGTGGGGTCGGCGAGCTGTTCGGCCAGTTCGCGGGAGGCCTCGCCGCCCTCGGCGAGGGCGGCGGCGACCGGCAGGGACTTCTTGCGCTGGCGCAGGTCGCCCCAGTGCGGCTTGCCGGTGACCTCGGTGGCGCCCCAGATGCCGAGCAGGTCGTCCACCGCCTGGAAGGCCAGGCCCAGGTGCTCGCCGAAGCGCTGCAGGGAGTCGGCGGCCCGGTCGTCGGCGCCGGCCAGGACGGCTCCCAGCGCCGAGGCGGCGGAGAGCAGCGCGGCGGTCTTGCCGCCCTCCATCTCCAGGCACTCGGCGACGGTGACGGTGTCGCGCTGCTCGAAGGCGACGTCCATCGCCTGGCCGTCGATCAGCCGTCGGCTGGCGGTGTTGAGCAGCCGGACGGCGCGCGCGGCGTCGGTGGCGCTGGCGCCGCCGGTGCTCGCGGCGTCGAGCAGCACCTCGGTACCCAGCGTCGCCAGGGCGTCACCGACCAGGATCGCCTGGGCCGGGCCGAAGACCGTCCAGGCGGTGGCCCGGTGGCGCCGGGTCTCGTCACCGTCCATCAGATCATCATGGAGCAGGGAGAAGTTGTGCACCAGTTCAACAGCGACCCCTCCGGGCACGCCGGCCTCGGCCGGGGCGCCGGCCGCCTGGGCCGAGAGCAGGGCCAGGGCCGGGCGGACGGCCTTGCCGCCGTCCCCCGCGACCGGCGTGCCGTCCCGGTCGATCCAGCCGAAATGGTAGGCCGCGACGGTGTCCATGGGTGCCGCCAGTCGGGCGACGGCGGCCCTCAGCGGCGGGGTGCAGAGCGCGCGGGTGCGGTTGAGCAGCTCCGGCACCGAGACCGGTTCGGCATGTGCCGTGCCTCCGACGGCCGTGCCGATGCGTGACTCCACGTACGTTCCCTCTCCCTGGTGGTGCCTGGCCGCGTGGGACGGCCGGACGCTGGCGGTGGTGGTGCGGCCGGTGGGGCCACGGCCGGCAAGGACGGTCGCGCCGCCGGGACCGAACGGGTGAACGCCCGCTCTGGCGGGCTCGCCGCGGTCCCCGGCGCGCGGGGCGCCGGTCACCGCGGCCACCTCCCGTCGCCGCGGTCCGAGGGCCGGCGGCGGCCGTCGGCGGCGAGGACCGCGTCGGCGGCGGCGTGGCCGCTGCGCACGGCCCCCTCCATGGTGGCGGGCCAGCCGGTGGCCGTCCACGCGCCGGCCAGCAGCAGGCCGGGGACGGCGGTGCGCGGGCCGGGCCGCAGCGCCGCCGTTCCGGGGGCCGGGTCGAAGGTGGCGGTGCGCTCCCTGGTGACGAAGAAGTCCAGCACCTCGGCCCCGCCGGCGGCGGGCAGCAGCCGGGCCAGCTCCGGCAGGTAGCGGCGGCGCAGCTCGGCGACCGGCAGGTCGATCTCGTCCTGCACCGCGGACTGCGACAGCGCCAGGTACTGGGCGCCGGGGTGGGCCGCGCCGAGCGCGGTGCCGGCCAGGCCGGAGTGCGCGGTGCGGTCGAAGACCCACTGGACCGGCGAGCCGAGCGCGGCGAAGAACGGCCGGCGCAGCACCGGGCGGTCGTAGATCACGTGGACGTTGAGGATCGGCGCGGTGCCGAAGCCGGCCAGCCGGTCCTGCCCCGCGATCGCGTCGGGCGGCAGCAGGGCCGCCGCGGTGTCCTGGGCTCCGGCCAGCACCACGGTCTCGGCGGCGAGCGGCTCGTCGACGCCCTCCAGCCGGACGGCGTGCTGCGGGGCGGCGGGCTTGAGCTCGCTCACCCGGGCGCGCAGCAGCACCTTCACGCCGGCGCGCTCCAGCTCGGCGAGCGCCCGGTCGTGGTGGATCACGCCGAGCGGGACGGCGGCCGTCCCGATGTCGGAGGCCCCCGGGTCGGAGAGCAGCCCGGTCTTGAACACCATGGCGGCCAGCGCCAGCGACACCTGGTCGGCCCGGGCGTTCAGGGTGGCCACGCCGACCAGGTCCCAGAGCGCGGCGAGGGTGCGCTCGTTCTGGCCCTGACGGCGCAGCCAGTCCCCGAAGGAGACCGCGTCCAGCGCCGGGTCGGCGAGGTCCAGGCGGCGCAGCGCGAGGGCGCCGCGGACCACCCGGGCCCGGTCGGCCGGGCCCAGGTGCGGGTAGCGGGCCAGGCTGCCGGCCAGGTGCAGCGGCACCGGCAGCGCGGCGCGCGCCAGCCGGCCGAGGGTGCGCACCGGCGCGTCGGCGGGCCCGGAGACGCCCAGCACGGGCACCTCCAGGCGGTCCTGGACGTGCACCAGCCGGTTGGCGCCGAGCCGCTCCAGCAGGCCCCGGTAGGCGGTGCAGCAGCGCAGGTAGACGTGCTGGCCGTTGTCGACGGTCAGCTCGCCGCGCTGGAAGGAGAAGGCCAGGCCGCCCAGCCGGGGGCGGCCCTCGGCGAGGGTCACCCGGTGGCCGGCCTCGGCCAGCCGCAGTGCGGCGGTGATGCCCGCGAGGCCGCCGCCGACCACGACGGCGGCCGGGCGCGCGGCGTCGGCTCGCCCGGTCATCGGCTCTCCCCCTCGCGTCCCGCGCCCGGTCCGGTCGTGACCGGAGCGCCCGTGGTCCATGCGGTCGGACCCGGGACCAGTGCGGTCGGATCCGGCTCAACCGTCAACAGGGCTCTACCCGGAAGTGATTCCCCGCTGACACAGCGTGACAGAACTGTGGCAAGAATCAAGAACGCCCCCCGGCGAGCCCGGAAAGCGCCACATACGCCTTCTCCCAGCCCGGCAGCGACACCCGCCCGCGCAGCACCGACTCGGGGTCGGCGGCGATCCGGCCGAGCAGCCGGTGGTAGATGCCGGCCATCGCGGCGGTGCAGGCCCGGCTGCGGCGGTCCAGCATCGGCAGCAGCCGCAGGCCCTCCTCGAAGGCCGCCTGGGCGCGGGCCGCCTCGAAGGCGATCAGGCCGGTGAAGTCCGCGCCGACCGGCGGCCGCGGCTGGGCGAAGCCCTCCTGGCAGCCGAACCGGGCGAGGTCCTCGGCCGGCAGGTAGGTGCGGCCGTTCAGGGCGTCCTCGCGCAGGTCCCGCAGGATGTTGGTGAGCTGGAGCGCCAGGCCGAGGGTGTCGGCGTACCGGGCGCCGCGCTCGGGGTCGTCGCAGCCGTACACGCCGAGCGACAGCCGACCGATCGCCCCGGCCACGCACCGGCAGTAGACCTTGAGCTCCTCGTACGTCTGGTACTCGGCGCCCTTGAGGTCCATCTCGACCCCGTCGATCAGCTCGTCGAAGCCGCCGAGCGGGATCGGGAACCGCCGGGCCGCGTCCGCCAGCGCGACCTTGATCGGGTCGGTGTCGTCCTCCGCGACGGAGCCGGACCGGATCTCGTCCAGCAGCTCGCGGGTGCGCAGCAGGGCCTCGGCCTTGCGGTCCGCCGGGAGGTCGCCGTCGCCGATGTCGTCCACCCGGCGCGCGAGCGCGTACAGGGCCGACATGGCCAGCCGCTTCGGCTCCGGCAGCAGCCTGATGCCGTAGCTGAAGTTGCGGGCCTGCAGCCCGGTCACTGCCTCGCAGTACCGGTACGCCGCCATGACCGGCGCCGACGCCAGTGGTGATGCCGCCACTCGGGCGTTCACCTTCCCTTCGCGAAGATGGCCGCCGCCTTCGCTGCGAGGCGGCGCTTGTCCGGCTTCGCCTGCTGGGCGAGTACGTCGTACCCGGCGTCCTCGACGGCCGCCAGGGCCGCGTAGCCACCTGCGGTGAATCCCGCCAGGAGCAGTCGAAGCCTCCCCCGAACCGTACCTACCAATGGCGCACCGCGGTCGAGCAGGGTGCGGGCACGGTCCACCTGGAAGGCGATCAGCCGGCGTACCGCGGGGCCGGCGCTCGGCGCGGCGAGGTCCCGCTCGGTGACGCCGAACCGCGCGAGGTCCTCGGCGGGCAGGTAGATCCGGCCGCGGGCGAGGTCCTCGGCGACGTCCTGGAGGTGCTCGACGATCTGCAGGGCCGTGCAGACGGCGTCGGACATCGCGATCCGCTCGGGGGTGGAGACGCCGGCGATGGCGAGCACCAGGCGGCCGACCGGGTCGGCGGAGAGCGTGCAGTAGTCGCGGAGATCGTCGTACGTGGCGTAGCGGTCGGTGGTCTGGTCGACCCGGTTGGCCTGGATCAGACGGCGGAACGGCTCCGGGGTGAGGCCGTGCCGGTCGACCAGCGGGACCAGCGGACGCATCAGCGGGTGGCGGGGCTCCTCGGCCGGGGAGCGGGCGAGGGCCGTCTCGAAGACCCGGTCGAGGTCGCTCTCCAGGCCGTCCAGCAGGGCGAGCCGGAAGGCGGTCTCCTCGGGGCCGGGCCGGTGCGGGCCGGCGTCGGCGGTCGCGGTGGCGGGCGCCGGGGCGGGCACGCCGAGCAGCGCGGCGGTGCCGGCCGGGTCGGCGAGGTCGCCGTCCCCGGCGTCGTCGACCAGCCGGGCGAAGCCGTAGACCGTCATGAGGTCGTCGCGCCACGCGGCGGGCAGGAAGAACGGGGCGACCGGGAAGTTCTCCGCGCTCGCCTTGGCGAGGGTCGCCGCTCCCGCGGCACCCCGCGCCGGGTGGCCGTCCCCGGTCGGGGAATCACTGTTGGGCTGGGCCGAAGCCGACACTGCTGTCACTCCCCCGTTCTACACCGCTCCGGCGACCGGCCCGAGTCGGACACGCGTCCGATCACGGGAGTCACGTCCGGCACACCACCCCCGCGCCTACAGCCTGACACCAACGGCCGCGCCGGAGAAGAGCGCCTCGCCCGGCGCACGGGGCGCTCACCCGGGCGGCGGCGGGCCACCCGGGGCACGGCGGGGCGGGCCGGGGGCGCACGAACGACGGCGGGGCCGGTCCCGGACGTCCTCCGGAAGCCGGCCCCGCCGCGCGGTCCGGTACCCGTTACGGGCGCTCGCCGCGCTCGTAGCGGCGGACGACCTCCTCGGTCGGCCCGTCCATGATCAGCTCGCCGGCCTCGATCCAGATGGTCCGCTCGCAGGTCTCGCGGATCGACGCGTTGTCGTGGCTGACCAGGAAGACCGTACCGGCCTCCTCGCGCAGCTGCTCGATCCGCCTCTTGCTGCGCTTCTGGAAGGCCTGGTCACCGGTGGCCAGCGCCTCGTCGATGAGCAGCACGTCATGGGTCTTGGCGGCGGCGATCGCGAAGCGCAGCCGGGCGCCCATGCCGGAGGAGTAGGTGCGCATCGGCAGGGAGATGAAGTCGCCCTTCTCGTTGATGCCCGAGAAGTCGACGATGTCCTGGTAGCGGCGCTTCACGTCGGCCGGCGCCATGCCCATGGCGAGGCAGCCGAGGACGACGTTGCGCTCACCGGTCAGCTCGTTCATCAGCGCGGCGTTGACGCCGAGCAGCGAGGGCTGGCCGTTGGTGTAGATGCCGCCCTTCTCGGTCGGCAGCAGACCGGCGATGGCCGCCAGCATGGTGGACTTGCCGGAGCCGTTGGAGCCGATCAGGCCGATCGCCTCGCCCTTGTAGGCGGTGAAGCTGACGCCCTTGACCGCGTGCACCTCGCGCACGCCGGAGCCGCGCTTGCGGCTGATGATCCGGCTGAGCGCCGAGGTGGCGCTGCCCTTGCCGGAGCCGGCGCCGTGCACCCGGTAGACGATGTGCACGTCGTCGACGACGACGGTGGGCTCGCGGGCCACGTCGGCGTCGAACACCTTGCGGCGCGGGCGGGTGTCCGCCACGCCCTTGGCCAGGTCGGTCCCCCGCAGGTCGGTGTCAGCCACGGCCGTACTCCTCCTCAGCCTTCCAGAAGAAGACGTATCCGATGACCAGCATGCCCACACCCCAGGCGATCCCGTACTTCCACTGGTGCGGCGGGAACTCCAGGAACTGCGCCTGGTGCTTGTTGTAGATGATCGGCGCGAGCGCGTGGCGGACCAGGTCGATGTAGACCGAGGCCGGGTTGAGCTCCATCACCTTCTGCCAGAACTCCGGCCACTCCTTGATCTTGTCCGAGATGCTGTACATCACACCGGACAGGAACAGCCAGGCGCGCATCGCGAACGGGATCAGCTGGGAGATGTCGCTGGTCTTGGCGCCGATCCGGGCGAAGATCAGGGCGACACCGGTGTTGAACATCGACTGCAGCACCAGCGCGGGGACCACCAGGATCCACGTCCGGCCGGGCTCGACCCCGTTCAGCAGCACCACGGCGAACAGCACGACCATCGAGATCAGCAGCTGCTGGAGCTGGATCACGGTGAACGCGATCGGCAGCGAGGCGCGCGGGAAGTGCAGCGCCCGGATCAGCCCGAGGTTGTCCGCGATCGCCCGGGTGCCGGACTGCACGGCGTTCTGGGTGAACTGGAAGATGAAGACGCCGATGCAGAGCCAGGCGACGTAGTACGGGTTGTCGTCCTTGTTGCTCAGGATCTCGCCGAAGACCAGGTAGAACACCGCGCAGTTCAGCAGCGGCGTCACGACCTGCCAGATCTGGCCGAGCTTGGCGTCGGTGTACTGGGCCACCAGGCGCGCCGTGGCGAAGGCCCAGATGAAGTGGCGGCGGGCCCAGAGCTGCTTGCTGTAGGCGAACAAGCCGGGCCGTCTGCCGCTCACCGTCAGGCCGTACTTGTCCGCAAGCTGCTTGGGGGTCAGGCCCGCGTCCGCCCCCCTCGGGGCTGAGAGGCTGACGGGTTCACTCACTGTCGACACATTCGTCCTTCGCGCGGGATCGTCGGGGCGGGCCGGTCGGCGGGGGTCCGCCGGCCTTGCGCCGATGGCGATCCACTCGGATATCGGGGGGAGTGCGGCCGGTGTGTGGCCACCGGCCATGACGACCGTCCTACCGTACGGTCGTCGAACGGATCAGATGACCGGCGGTCGGCCCAGCCGGGTCAGGCGCCACACGGTACGCCATCGCATGGGCCGCCGCGCACCGCAGGGTTCGCGCCAGCCCGCCTTGAACCCGCCCAGCCAGGCCTTGAACGCCTCCGGGGAGGGCCGGCGGGCCAGCGTGAGCAGGAACCAGGTTCCCAGGTATAGAGGCACCAACAGGGCCGGAAGGTTCCGCCTCGCGAGCCAGACCCTGTTCCGGGCCACGTTGTGGAAGTACGTGGCGTGCCGGGCGGGCGAGGTGGTGGGGTGGTGGAGCACCACGTCGGCCCGGTAGTCGATGGCCCAGCCGGCGTCCAGCGCGCGCCAGGCGAGGTCGGTCTCCTCGTGCGCGTAGAAGAACTCGGCGGGCAGCTGGCCGGCGTTCTCGAACACGGCGCAGCGCACCGCGCTCGCACCGCCCAGGAAGGTGGTCACCCGGGAGGAGCGCAGCGGGTCGCTGGCGCGCAGCCGGGGCACGTGCCGGCGCTGGGTGACGCCGGTGTCCGGGTCGGCGATCCGGAAGCTCACGATGCCGAGCTCCGGGTCGTCGGTGAAGGCCTCGCGCAGCAGGCGGGCCGCGTCGGTGCCGGGCAGCCGGCCGTCGTCGTCCAGGAACAGCACCGCGTCGACCTCGCGGCCGTCGGGGCCGAACAGCTCGATGCCGACGTTGCGCCCGCCCGGGATGCCGAGGTTCTCGGGCAGCTCGACGGTGCGCACGCCCTCCGGGAGCGGGGGCAGCGGGGCGCCGTTGGCGACCACGGCCAGCTCGACGGCCGGGCCCTGCTGGGCGCGCACCGACTCGATCAGCGCGTTCAGCTCGGCCGGGCGGTTGCCCATGGTGATGATCACCGCGCCGAGCCGGAAGGCGTCGGCGCCGGTGGGGCTGGTCTGCACGGTGCTCTCCGTCGTCTCGGTCTCCGCCGTCCCGCTCTCCCGCACGCCGCTCACCGCAGCCTGCTCGACAGGACGATGCTCAACAGGTGCAGCACGGTCTGCAGCATGGCGATCGCGGCCAGCACGACCACCGCGATCCGGGTGAGGAACAGGCCCCCGTGCAGGACGTCGGCGACGCCCGCGGCCAGGATGAACAGCGAGGCCTCGACCGCGCCGACCAGCCGGTGGAACTTGAGGAACGAGGCGGCCCGGCGGGCCTTGGCGACGCCGGAGGAGCGCGGCACCGAGGCGCTGTCCTCGACCGCCGTCATGCCGCTGCGGGCCCGGGCGACGTCGACCAGGTCGGTCTCCGACTTGATCAGGATCGCGCCGAGCGCGGCCAGGGTGCCGAGGAACGCCCACTCCCAGTGCGCGGCGGCGCCCTCGCGGTGGAGCAGGTCGGTGGCGCGCAGGCCGAGGCCGGTGAGCAGCGCCGCCTCGGACATGTAGTGGCCGACCCGGTCCAGGTAGACGCCGGTGAGCGAGGTCTGCCGGCGCCAGCGGGCCACCTCGCCGTCCACGCAGTCCAGCAGCAGGTAGACCTGGATCAGCAGGGCCGCCAGGACGGCGCCGGCGATCCCCGGCACGATCAGCGCGGCGCCGGCCAGGATGCCGGTGACCATCATCAGGTACGTCAGGCCGTTGGGCGTGATCGCCGTCACGGTGGACAGCACCCGGGTGATCCGCAGCGAGATGCTCCGCATGTAGAGCCGGCCGGCCCAGTGCTCGGCGCTCCGGCGCTGGAGCATGCCCTCCGGGTGGATCACCGCGCGCAGCTCCTCGATCGAGGGCCGGCGGGTCAGGTCCACCGGCGGCGGAGCGGCCCCCGCGGCGGAGCGGTCAGCTGTTGACGGCTTGGACATAGTCGGCGTACGCGTCCCTGATTGCGGAAGGGGAGAGGTCGAGGTGCTCGAGGATGGTGAAGCGGCCCGGCCGGGTGTTCGGAGCGTAGTGCACCGCCTCGGTGAACTCCGCCTCGGTGAAGCCGATCTGAGCGGCGGTCACCGGCAGTCCGTGGTGCGCCAGGCGCTCCACGATCAGGCCGGTCAGCTCGCGCTCGCCCCGCAGGAAGCTGGCGAAGGCGGCACCCAGGCCGACCTGCTCGCCGTGCTGGGCGGACCGCTTGGGATACAGCACGTCCAGGGCATGCGAGATCTCGTGGCAGGCGCCCGAGGAGGGCCGGGTGCTGCCCGCGATGTTCATCGCGATGCCGGACAGTACCAGTGCCTCCGCGAGGGCCGTGAGGAAGCCCCGGTCCTGCAGGTTCCCCGGGTGCCGCAGCAGGTTCTCGCCCGCCGAGCGGGCCATCGCGACGGCCAGTCCGTCCACCGGTTCGCCGGTCTCGGCGTGCGACAGCTCCCAGTCGGCGCAGGCCGAGATGTTGGAGACGATGTCGCCGATGCCGGCCGCGACGAAGCGCGGCGGGGCGCCCCGGATCACGTCCAGGTCGATCACGATGCCGATCGGGCTGGGCACCCCGTAGGAGCCGCGCCCGGCGTCGTTGTCCAGGGTGGAGACGGGCGAGCAGATGCCGTCGTGGGCCAGGTTGGTCGGGACCGAGACCAGCGGCAGGCCGATCCGCGCGGCGGCGTACTTGGCCACGTCGATGATCTTGCCGCCGCCCAGGGCGACGACGGTGTCGTAGTGGCCGCCGCGCACCCCGCCGCGGATCTCGTCCGCCAGCCGGACCGCGCTGTCGAGGCTGCCGTCCTCGACGCTGTACCAGTCGGCGCCGGGCAGCGCCGGCTCCAGCCGGCTGCGCAGCACCGAGCCCGAGCCGTTGCTGATCGCCACCGCGATCCGGCCCGAGGCGGACAGCCGCTGGTCGGCGAGGATGCCGCCGAGCGCGTCCAGCGCGCCCGGGCGGATCTCCACGAAGACCGGCGACGGCACCAGCCGGGTCAGTACTGGCACGCGATCTCCCGCGCCTTCGCCAGGTCGTCGTGGTTGTCGACCTCGACCCAGGAGACCTCGCCGATCGGCTGGACGTCGATCCGCAGGCCGCGGTCGACCATCTCCTGGTAGCCGTCCTCGTAGTACAGCTGCGGGTCGCGCTCGTAGGTGGCGCGCAGCGCGTCGGCGAGGTCGGCGGCGGCGGACGGGTTGATCACGGTGACGCCGATGTACTCGCCGGTGGCCTCGGCCGGGTCCATCAGCTTGGTGATGCGGCGCATGCCGGCGGTCGGGTGGACGACGACCTTCATCTCCTCGTCGGCGAGCCGCTTCACCGTGTCCAGGGCGAGCAGGATGCCGGGCTCGCGGCCCTCGGCGGCCAGCCGGGCGTTGCCCTCCAGCATGGTGCGCTGGACGGAGACCGGGTGGACGGTGTCGCCGTTGGCGAGCAGCAGGCCCTCGGTGAAGAGGTCGCGGGCGCACCAGAGCGAGTAGGCGTTGTTCCACTCCTCGGCCTTGTCGTTCTCGACCAGGGTGAGCTTGACGCCGTACTTCCGCTCCAGGGCGTCCTTGCGCTCCTCCACCGCCTCCTTGCGGTAGCCGACGACGATCGCCGCCTCGCGCAGGCCGACCTCGGCGAAGTTTCCGAGGGTGAGGTCCAGGACGGTCCGCTCCCCGTCGACCGGCACCAGTGCTTTGGGCAGGGTGTCGGTGTACGGGCGCAGTCGGCGGCCTGCGCCGGCTGCCAGAACGAGGCCGATCATGCGGGGTCTCCTGATCCGTCGTGCGGTGCGCGGCCGCGCGCGGCTACCGGGAGTCTCCGGGTGACCGGCGATGGCGCGCCGGGGCCGCCGAGATGCGGCCGCGGTGTCCTATGTGATGGTAGGCGACCATGACGACCAGCCCGAACGCGGCCGGAGCGTCGAACACGAATCGAACACATTCCGAACAATTCTGCTAGTGCGGCGCCCCTCCCCGGCCACCGGGCGTCCCCTTCCCGCCCGGTTGTGCGTGGGACCTCTGCACGGTGCCACCCGTACGGCAGACTGGGGCGCGACGCCACCGGTGCGAGCCGTGGTTGCTCCCCGTGCTCCCGAAGTGCTCCCGAAGCTGCCGAAAGAGGCCTCATGCCCCAGAGCCTGCCGACCGACCACCCGACCCACCTCGACCCGGAGGCCGGTCCCGGCACCGACACCGGTCCGGGCTCCGGGCTCGACACCGGTCTGGACACCGGTCTGGACACCGGCCTCGACGTCGAGACGGACGTGGAGGCCGGCGCGCGGTCCGCCGGCGCCGCGGAGGAGATCCTGCTGGAGCTGGTCGACGACGAGGGCGTGACGATCGGCACCGCCGAGAAGCTCTGGGCCCACCAGCAGCCCGGCCGGCTGCACCGGGCGTTCTCGGTCTTCCTCTTCGACCGGCAGGGCCGGATGCTGCTCCAGCGCCGGGCGCTCGGCAAGTACCACTCCCCCGGAGTCTGGTCGAACACCTGCTGCGGCCACCCCTACCCCGACGAGCAGCCGTTCGTGGCGGCCGCCCGGCGGACCGCCGAGGAGCTGGGCGTCGCCCCGGCGCTGCTCTGCGAGGCGGGCACGGTCCGCTACGACCTGCCGGACGAGGCGTCCGGGCTGATCGAGCGGGAGTGGAACCACCTGTTCGTGGGCCTGGTCACCGGGCCGGTGCGGCCGGCCCCGGAGGAGGTGGACGACTACGCCTTCGTGACCGCCGAGGAGCTGCGCGCGCTGGAGGCGGAGCGGCCGTTCTCGGTGTGGTTCCGGACCGTCTTCGAGGCCGCCCTGCCGGGGATCCGGGAGATCGCCGGCACCACCTGGTAGCCCGCCGGGCGCCCCCTCCCGCTCCTTCAGCGGTCCCCCCGGGGGAGCGGCAGCGAGGCCCAGATCACCTTGCCGCCCTCCCCCGCCTTCTCCACGTCGCAGACCCCGCCGGCCTGCAGCGTGACGCTCTTCACCAGCAGCAGCCCGCGCCCGCCGGTCCGCCCGGTGTCGGCCGCCAGCGCCTTCGGCCGGTACGGGTCGCCGTCCTCGACGGAGACCCGTACCCAGCCGCCCCGCACCGCCAGCTCGGTGGTCACCTCCGGCGACAGCTCGGCGGCGTGCGTCACCGCGTTGCCGACCAGCTCGGAGACGATCAGCAGCAGGTCGTCCACCAGCTCCTGGTAGCGGATCTCCGCCAGGCCCTGGGCCAGCAGCCGGTCGCGCACCGCGTGCCGGGTACGCGGCACCGAGGCCTGCTCGGCCGGCACGGTGAACCGCCACACCCCCTCGACGGGACCGCCCCGTGCCGCCTCGTCCTCGCTGCTCCGCTCCACTCCAGCCGCCCTTCGTCCGCGACCCGGGAATCAGGCGTTCCGCTCATGGCGCCCTCGGTGCACAGAGGCTAGGAGAGCCACCGCCGGGGCCGCGGCACCGTCGACAAGTTGCCCGTGTCGGACCGCCCCCGCCCGTTCCCGACTGTTCGCCGTCCGCAACTCGACCGTTAACCACCGTCGAACCACCGCTTCGCGCACACCTGCGACCCATCCCCCGCACCCGCACCATCCCCACCGGGGAAACGCAGGTGAGAAGCACTCCGAAACCCTGGTAATGTTCTCTCTGTCGCCGAGGGGGCGAGCAGAAAACCCCCGGAGCACACACCCCGTCCGGGTGGCGGAATGGCAGACGCGCTAGCTTGAGGTGCTAGTGCCCTTTATCGGGCGTGGGGGTTCAAGTCCCCCCTCGGACACCACTCTGATCTGTTCGCAAGAACGGTCAGCCGGTTAGAAGTGAAGCAGTGCTGGCTTATTGCCAGCACTGCTTTTTTGCGATCGCACCATCTGCGGGGAAGCCCCCCGCTACACTCGCCTCCTGACGAGGGCGGGAGTCTCAGCGCTGCCTGGGTATGCGGTTCGCTGATGTGACGGCAGGCCCCTCCGCGGTTCCGGACAAGACCTTTACGGGTCTCCGCCGAATGTCATGATCTGTGGACTACCCGATAGTGACAGGCCGCCGCTTCCGCCGCTGAGCAGGCCTGGTCCTGTGCGCGCAAGGAGCCGCGAACCAAATGTCCCCCTCTGCCTCCCTCCGCGCCAGCTGGCAGTACGACGTACCGACGCACGGAAGCCTCCAACTGCCGCCCGACGCGGGGTACGCCAAGGCGCTCACCAACCAGGGCTACGGGTTCGAGGCAGCGGTCGCCGACCTCATCGACAATTCGATCGATGCTGGCGCGGACTCGGTCGTGGTGCACTTCCTTCGGGATGCCGACCGGATCGTCTCGCTGCTGGTCCTCGACAACGGTAAGGGCATGGATCCCGCCGGGCTCGACAGCGCCATGACCGTCGGCCGCCGCCGGCAGTACGGCACCGGCGCATTGGGCATGTACGGGACGGGGCTGAAGGCCGGCTCGCTGTCGCACGCGCGGACCCTGACGGTGATCAGCCGCACCAAGCGCAGCGCTCCCGCCGGGCGCAAGCTGACCGCCGAAGGCATCGAGGACGGCTTCCGCTGTGACACCGTCGACCCCGCTTTCGCCCAGCAGCAGATCGATGTCTACGACGGCCTGATCGAGTGGCACGGCACGATCGTGCGCTGGGACCGCGTCCGGGCCTTCGAGACAGTTGCCCCGGGGCAGAGCGAGCAGTTCCTGTCCAAGGCGATATCCCAGCTCGAAATGCACCTCGGCCTCTATCTGCACCGCTTCCTCACGCGCGGGCTCTCCCTCGACATCGCGGTGTGGGACGTGTCGACCGGCGAGGAGACCGATCACATCAGCGTCGATCCGCTGGACCCCTTCGGGTACAAGATCCCTGGCAAGTCCGGCTACCCGAAGCGGTTCTCCGCCCCGGTCGCGGGGGCGGGCACGGTCGGCCTTGAAGCGCACATCTGGCCCGCCAAGTCGAAGCAGGCCGGCTTCCGGCAGATCGGCACCCTCCAGGAGCGCCAGGGGTTCTACTTCTACCGCAACGACCGGCTCGTGCAGGCCGGTGGCTGGAACAACCTGCGAGCCCCGGAGGGGCACCTGTCCCTCGCCCGCGTCGCGGTCGACCTGCCCGAAGAGACCGGCGGCGTGTTCAGCCTGACGGTCAAGAAGGACGGGGTCGAGGTCACCCCCGCGTTCACGGCCGGCGTCGAGCAGGCATCCGACCCGGCCGGTGCCCTGTTCAAGGCCTTCCTCACCGACGCTGAGGCCGCCTACCGTGAGGGCGCGTCGCGGTCGGCGATCGACCGGCCCGCAGTGATCGAGCCAGGCAAGGGCTTCGACCCCATGGTCAAGCGCGCGGTCCGGGAGGAACTCCCGCTGAAGGCCGGCGAGGAGCCGGTCCGCACCGAGTGGGCCTCGCTTCCGGACGACAGGTTCTTCGAGCTGGACCGCGACGGCCACACCATCCTCATCAACAAGTCGTTCAGGGATGACTTCAATGACGGCCGGCGTGGCGGGTCCAACGACGCCCCGGTCATCAAGACGCTGCTCTACCTGCTGCTCCAGGACTCCTTCGGCCTGGGCAGATGGGAGCGGAAGCGGACAGACCGCATCGACTACTGGAACAACATCCTCCTGGCCTCGGCGCACGCCCAGCGTGAACGCCGGACCCGTCCGAGTTCCTGACCTCACTGCTGCCCGAGAGCGAGAGATCCGACGTGACCGACATCCTTCTTGAGATCCATGCCGAAGTCCTCAACGGCATGAGGACAAATCCCCGGCACTTCGAACGGGCTGCGGAACTCACCGCCGAGGAGGACTACCCCGGCGCCGATCTCAGTGAAGAGGCCTTCCGCGCCCGGATAGCCGACGACGAGATGTACGACGGAGCACTCACCGCGCTGTGGTCGCGCGCTCTGACCGCCTGGGACTTCGCAGACGTACCCCGCTGGTCGCAGGACACGGCGCCGAGAACTGAGGCACGGCGCACCGCGGCGTACGAGCGGCTCCGCCTCGGTGACGACCTGCGCAAGGCCCTCGACGCCGCGGTCCCGGTCGCCCGCATCGCCGCAGCGACCGTCATCGCGCGCGAGTACACCCCCTGGTACACCGCTGAACGGGCGTCCGCGCGGTCCTTCTACTGGAACGCCTACGAGCGCAAACTCCGTGAGAAGGGCTGGTCCGAAGCCGCCATCGCGAGCCTGGACGAGGCGAGCCGTGCGGTCGTCGCCCGGCTGACCGATCCGGAGCAGGCCGCGACCCGCCAGGCCAAGGGGCTGGTCCTGGGTTATGTGCAGTCAGGGAAGACCGCCAACTTCACCGGTGTCACCGCGAAAGCTGTCGACGCCGGGTACCGCCTGGTAATCGTCCTCGGAGGCACCCTCAACCTGCTGCGGACCCAGACCCAGCGCCGCCTCGACATGGAGTTGATCGGCCAGGAGAACATCCTCCGCGGCGCGGACGCCGACGACCCGGACGCCCTGATCGGCATTGACTACGTGGGCGACGATGCGCAGTGGCCGGAGTTCGTCCGGCACGGCGCCCGCCCCTCGGCACTGCGCGCTTTCGACATCGAACGCCTCACCACCCGGGACAACGACTACCAGAGCCTCGCTCAAGGCATCCGTGCCCTGGAGTTCGAGAAGCGTGACCACACGCTCCCGCTTCACGCGCCCGTCAATCTGCACCACGCGGCCGCCAGGGTCCTGGTCGTCAAGAAGAACAAGAGCGTCCTGACGAAACTGGTCAAGGACCTCAAGCAGATCCACGGCATCCTCGGAGAACTGCCGACGCTGATCATCGACGACGAATCCGACCAGGCATCCGTCAATACCACCGACCCCAAGAAGTGGGAGAAGGGCTCGACCAAGCGCACCGCGATCAACAGCCTGATCTCGCAGCTTCTGCGCCTGCTGCCGCGCGCGCAATATGTCGGGTACACCGCGACGCCCTTCGCCAATGTCTTCGTCGATCCCGGCGACGCCGAGGACATCTTTCCCAGCGACTTCCTCATCTCCCTCCCCCGTCCTCAGGGGTACATGGGCGTCAGGGATTTCCACGACCTCGAATCGCCCTTGCCCGCCGTGGAGCGCACCGTCGCCAACTCCCAGCAGGAGGCCCACGTCCGCGGGATATACGACAGCACCGGTGACCGACTCCAGGAGGCCATGGACAGCTTCCTCCTCACCGGGGCGCTGAAGCTCTTCCGCGCCGATCACGGTGTGCCCGACGGCCCGTTCCGGCACCACACCATGCTCGTCCACTCGTCCGTGCGGATGGACGACCACGCCGAGCTGGCACTGAGCATCAACACGATGTGGCATCAGGCCGGCTACACCTCTTCTGAAGGCCACGCGCGCCTCGCGGCGCTCTGGGCCGCCGACTTCTCGCCGGTGTCCGAAGCCCGGGCAGCTGACCTTCCCGGCCCCGTGACATACGACGACCTCCGCCCGTACGTCAGCCGGGCGCGGCAGCTGATCAGCAAGGGCGGCAACCCCGTCGTGGTCGTCAACGGTGACTCGGACCGGTACTTCGAACAGCTCGACCTCGACTTCGACCGCACCCCGAACGTGTGGAAGATCCTCGTCGGCGGGACCAAGCTGTCGCGCGGGTTCACTGTCGAGGGTCTCACCGTCACCTACTACCGCCGGGTGAGCCGGCAGGCGGACACCCTCATGCAGATGGGCCGCTGGTTCGGTTTCCGGCCGGGCTACCGTGACCTGGTGCGCCTGTACATCGGGCGGGAGGAACCCAGGTCCAAGACGGCCACCGCAGACCTGTACGAGGCCTTCGAGGCGATCTGCCGCGATGAGGAACTGTTCCGCGAGCAGCTCGCCCAGTACGCCGAACTCGTCGACGGCAGGCCCCAGATCACGCCGTCCCAGATCCCGCCGCTCGTCGCTCAGCATCTTCCCTGGATCAAGCCGTCGGCCAGGAACAAGATGTTCAACGCCGAACTGGTCGAGATCCGCTCGCCGGGGAAGCCCATTGAGCCCGCGTCCTATCCTCTGGACGCTGCGGCCCTGCGGCGGAACACCGAACGGTGGAGCCCCCTCCTGCGCTCCTTCACCGGACAGTCCAGCGAATTCACGGTACCGGCCGACGAATCCGGGTCGACCGCGCCCGTCACGGCGTTCACCGCACGGGCCGGCCACGCGGAGCTGCTCGCCGTCCTGAGCCAGCTCGAATGGGAGCGCGCTGGCCACTTCCGACCGTATCTCCGTTACCTCTCCCAGCTTGACGGCCGCCTGGCGACCGTGGACGACTGGTTCCTGATCGCGCCGCAGCTCCAGAACCCCAAGGCGCTGGCATCGGTCGCAGACTCGGTGCCGATGTCACTGGTCCGCCGGAGCAGGCAGGAAGGCAAGCCGTCCTTCGGCAGGATCGCCGGTGTCGCACACCAGTTGCTCGCGAAGCAGCTCATCAGCGATGCCGCCGGCCCGGCTGCCGCGGCAAGCAGCCCGGTCGGCCCCCGCACCGGTGTCGTCCTCGTGTATCCGGTCGTCGAAGCGGGCACCGACGCGGAGGTGCAAGCGGCCGTCGCCCGCGGCATCGCAGACCCTTCGAAGGTTGTCATGGCATTCACCCTGATCCCGCCGAAGTCGGCGATCGGTTCGTCCCGGCAGCTCATCCGGTTCCAGGCCAAGGACTCGCGCCACGAGGACAGCGCAATCGTGGAGACGAACGCTCTCTGACCGCCCTGAAAATGCGGGGTCCGGCCGCCGCCGTTCCGGCGCCGGACCCCGCAGGTACGGGTACTCCTGACCGGCCGGCCGGTCCTGGAATGAACACCTGCTTCCTGTCGGCCAAAGGGTGATGGTTCGGACACGAGATGGCAACGATCGGGTGTTTCGGGTCGCATTTGAGGGTCATCTGAGGTTTCGCCCGATTTGGCCGCTTAGGCTGTCTCCGTTTGTCCGGAAAACCGAGTGACACGACGAGACAGAGGACCGATACGGTGAGTGAACCCGAGTCGACGACGGCATCACACCAGCACTACCGCCGCTCGCTCGGCACGATCAGCCTCACCGCCGTGGGTCTGGGATCGATCATCGGGTCCGGCTGGCTCTTCGGGGCCGAGCGGGCGGCCCGGCTGGCCGGGCCGGCGTCGATCGTCGCCTGGGTGATCGGGGCGGCCGTCGCGCTGACCATCGCGCTCACCTACAGCGAGCTGGGCTCGATGTTCCCCAAGGCCGGCGGCATGGTCCGGTACGGGCAGTACTCGCACGGCTCGCTGGCCGGGTACCTGGCCGCCTGGGCCAACTGGATCGCCATCGTCTCGGTGATCCCCGGCGAGGCGACCGCCTCGGTGCAGTACATGAGCTCCTGGGACTTCGCGTGGGCCAGGGGGCTGTACGACGGGAAGGAGCTGTCCGTCAGCGGTGTGGCGCTGGCCAGCGTGCTGCTGCTGGTGTACTTCGCGCTGAACTGGTTCGCGATCACGCTGTTCGCCAAGACCAACACGGCGATCACCGTCTTCAAGGTCGTCGTCCCCACGCTCACCGCCGGGGCGCTGCTGTTCGCGCACTTCGACACCAAGCACTTCACCGACCACGGCGGCTTCGCCCCGAACGGCTGGAGCGCGGTGTTCACGGCGGTGGCCGTCTCCGGCATCGTCTGGGCGTTCAACGGCTTCCAGTCCCCGCTCAACCTGGCCGGCGAGGCCCGCAACCCCGGCAAGTCGCTGCCCAAGGCGGTGATCGGCTCGATCCTGATCGCCCTGGTGATCTACGTCGCGCTGCAGATCGCCTTCCTCGGCGCCGTCCCGACCGCCGACCTGGCCAACGGCTGGAGCGGCCTCGGCTACACCTCCCCGCTCGCCGACCTGGCCATCGCCTGGGGCCTGAACTGGCTCGCGCTGCTGCTGTACGCGGACGCCTTCGTCTCCCCCAGCGGCACCGGCATGATCTACGCCGCCACCACCTCCCGGATGATCCACGGCGTCCAGGAGAACGGCCACCTGCCGTCCGTCTTCGGCAAGGTCGACCGCCGGACCGGCATCCCCCGCCCGGCGCTGGTGCTCAACCTGGTCGTCGCCTTCGGCTTCCTCGCGGTCTTCCGCGGCTGGGGCTCGCTCGCCGAGATCGTCTCGGTGGCCACCGTGATCTCCTACATCACCGGCCCGGTCGCGGTGATGGCGCTGCGCCGCCTGGCACCCGAGCTGCCGCGCCCGGTCCGGCTGCGCGCGATGCCGGTGATCGCCCCGGTCGCCATGGTCTTCGGCTCGCTGGTGCTGTACTGGGCCCGCTGGCCGCTCACCGGCAAGGTCATCCTGCTGATGGCCGCCGGCCTGCCGATCTGGGCCTTCTACGAGCTGCGCAAGCCGTTCGCCGAGCTGAAGCCGCACCTCAGGGCGGGCGCCTGGATGATCGCCTACCTCTTCGTGATGGCCGGCGTCTCCTGGGCCGGCTCCACCGACTTCGGCGGCCACGGCTACCTCGCCGAGGGCTGGGACCTCCTCGTCGTCGCCGTGCTCGCGCTGGCCTTCTACGCCTGGGGCGTCCGCAGCGCCTGGGCCAACCCCACCCTCGCCGCCGTCAAGCGCGAGCTGCTGGACGCCGACGACGTGCGGACCCCCACCCCGGAAGGCGCCACGGTTCCCCAGGCCTGACCGCCTCCGCACATGCGAAAGCGCCGACCGGACGAGGCCCGGTCGGCGCTTTCGCATGCGGGCTCCGGGGGGGAGGCGTACGTATTTCGTTGGTCAGGGGGCAATAGTTTCATCATCTTCCATTCAGCTGGGGGCGGCTGCCAGCATCGGCGGACCGTCACCGCCTGAGGGAGATGCCGATGAACCGCCCCCGTCCTCTGCGTTGTCTGGCCGCGCTGGCGCTGGTGGCGCTGGCCGCCACCGCCTGCGGGCGTTCCGACCAGGGTTCCACCGCCGCGCCGGGTGCGGCCGCCGGCGACACCGCCGGGAAGAGCGCGGCCGAACTGCTGCCCGGCACGTACAAGAAGAGCGGCGTGCTGAGAGTGGCGACCGCCGTCGGGTACCCGCCGATGGAGATGTACAAGCCGGGCACCACCGAGCTGACCGGGGTCGACCCGGACCTCGCCGCGGCCGTCGCGGCGAAGCTCGGGCTGAAGCTGGAGATGACCAACGCCTCGTTCGACGGGCTGATCCCGGGCCTCCAGGCCGGCCGGTTCGACCTGGTGATGTCCTCGATGACCGACAGCGAGCAGCGCCGCCAGGCCGTGGACTTCGTCGACTACTTCCGCACCGGCGGGGTCGTCATGACCACCAAGGACAACCCGCAGGGCATCAAGTCCCTGGAGGACCTCTGCGGCAAGCAGGTGGTGCTCGCCAAGGGCAGCTCCAACCTGGAGATCGGCGAGCAGCAGAACGCCAAGTGCGCCGAGAAGATGACCATCTCGCAGAGCGAGGACGCCCCCACCGGGCTGCTGCAGCTGGACAGCGGGCGGGCCGTCGCCACCATCGTGGACTACCCGGTGGCGCAGATGTTCGCGCAGAAGAACACCGCGTACCAGGTGCTGCCCGAGCAGTACGGGACGGCGCCGTGGGGCATCGCGGTCGCGAAGAAGGAGAGCGGGCTGCGCGACGCGGTGCAGCGGGCGCTCCAGGAGCTGATCGACTCGGGCGAGTACCGCACCGTGCTCGACAAGTACGAGGTCGGCGGCAGCGCCGTCACCAAGGCCACCGTCAACACGGTCGGGCAGTGAGCGCGGTGACGGGCGACGGCATGAGAGGCGCCACGGCGACCGCCCCCGTGGCGAAGGCGGCCGAGGACGACCTGGCACTGAGGATCACCGGGCGGCCGCGGCCCGGGCGCTGGGCGGCCGTGCTGGTGGCGGCGTTCGTGGCGGTCTGGCTGGCCTACACCGTCATCGTCAACCCCAACCTGCACTGGGACGTCATCGCGAAGTACCAGTTCGACGGGGTGATCCTGGACGGCCTGTGGGTCACCATCCAGCTGACCCTCATCTCGCAGGTGGCCGGCATCGTGATCGGTGTGCTGGCGGCGGTGATGCAGCTGTCGGACAGCCCGGTGCTGCGGGCCACCGCCGGCGCGTACACCTGGTTCTTCCGCGGCACCCCGCTGCTGGTGCAGCTGATCTTCTGGTTCAACCTCGCGCTGCTGATCCCCGAGATCTCCATCGGGATCCCGTTCGACGGGCCGAAGCTGGTCAGCTGGCAGACCAACGCGCTGATCACCGGCTTCGTGGCGGCGCTGCTGGGCCTGTCGATCAACGAGGGCGCCTACATGTCGGAGATCGTCCGGGCCGGCATCCAGAGCGTCGACCCGGGGCAGCGGGAGGCCGCGGCGGCGCTCGGCATGTCCAACCGGCAGATCCTGGTCCGGGTGGTGCTGCCGCAGGCGATGCGGGTGATCATCCCGCCGTTCGGCAACCAGTTCATCTCGATGCTGAAGACCACCTCGCTGGTCTCGGTCATCGCGGGCGCCGACCTGATGACCGTCTCCCAGCACCTGTACCTGGCGAACTTCGAGGTCATCGCGCTGCTGGTGGTGGCGTCGATCTGGTACCTGGTGCTGACCACCATCGCGAGCGTCGCGCAGCACGCGGTGGAGCGGAAGTTCAGTCCCGGCGCGCAGAGCGCGCGCCCGGCGCTGGGACAGCGGGTGCTGCGCAACCTGCGGCCCGGTGCGCGCAAGACGGACCTGAGGAAGAAGGGGGCGGGGAAGTGACGGTGGCGACGGACGAGGTGATCCTCTCGGCGCGCGGCGTACGCAAGCACTTCGGCGACTTGGAGGTGCTGCGCGGGATCGACCTGGAGGTGCGCGGCGGGGAGGTGCTCTGTGTGATCGGGCCCTCCGGCTCCGGCAAGTCCACCCTGCTGCGCTGCTTCAACCACCTGGAGAAGATCGACGCCGGGCGGATCGCCGTCAACGGCGAGCTGATCGGCTACGAGCCGGCCGGCTCCGGCGGGACCACGCTGCGCGAGCGGCGGCCCAAGGACATCCAGCGCCAGCGCGAGCGGATCGGCATGGTGTTCCAGCGGTTCCACCTCTTCCCGCACCGCACGGCGGTGCAGAACGTGATGGAGGGGCCGGTGGCCGTCCAGGGCCGCGGCCGAGCCGCGGCCGAGCGGCAGGCCCGTGAGCTGCTGGACCGGGTCGGCCTCGCCGACCGCGCCGACCACTACCCCGGCCAGCTCTCCGGCGGCCAGCAGCAGCGGGTCGCGATCGCCCGGGCGCTGGCCATGGAGCCGACCCTGATGCTCTTCGACGAGCCCACCTCCGCGCTCGACCCCGAACTCGTCGGGGAGGTGCTGGGCGTGATGCGCGACCTGGCGCGCAGCGGGATGACGATGATCGTCGTCACCCACGAGATGGGGTTCGCCCGCGAGGTCGCCGACCGGGTCGTCTTCATGGACCAGGGCGCGGTCGTCGAGGCCGGACGCCCGGACGAGGTGTTCACCGCCCCGCGCCACGAGCGCACCCGGGCCTTCCTGGCGACGGTGCTGTGATGGCGGCCGTGGAACTCCTGGTCCGCGGCGGCCTGCTGGTGGACGGTACCGGGGCGCCGGCGCGGCCCGCCGACCTCGCGGTGGCGGGCGGGCGGGTCACCGTGCTGGCGCCCGGGGACGGCGCCGGCGGTGACCGCTCGGTGCCGGTGGTCGACGCCACCGGGCTGGTCGTCACGCCCGGCTTCATCGACGTGCACACCCACTCCGACGCGCTGGCCGCCGTCGGCGGGCCGGAGGCGGCCGGTGGAGCCGTCCCCGGGGACACCGCGTGGGACGCCCTGGAGGAGCTGCGGCTCGCCCCGCTCCTCCAGGGCGTGACCACCGAGATCAGCGGCAACTGCGGCAGCAGCCTCTTCCCCTGCCGGCCCGAGCGGCTGCCGGAGCTGGCCGAGCACCTGCGGGTCACCTTCGGCATCGGCCCGGTCGGCCCCGCCGAGGACTTCGACGCCTTCGCCGCCGCCCAGCGGCCCGCCCTGCGGCGCAACCACCTCGCCTCGCTGGTCGGCCACGGCACACTGCGCGCCGGGGTGATGGGCTTCGACGACCGGCCGCCCCGGCCGGACGAGCTGGCCGCGATGTGCGAGCTGCTCGACCGCGCCCTCACCCAGGGCGCGGCCGGGCTCTCCACCGGTCTGATCTACCCGCCCGGCACCTACGCCGACACCGCGGAGATCGTCGCGCTGGCCCGGGTCGCGGCCCGGCACGGAAAGCCGTACGTCACCCATCTGCGGGACGAGATGTCCCAGGTGGAGAAGGCCCTGGAGGAGGCGCTGGAGATCGCCCGGCGCTCCGGCGCGCCGCTCCAGGTCTCCCACCACAAGACCGCCGGCCGGCACGCCTGGGGCGCCACCCTGCGCACCCTCCCCCGGCTGGAGCAGGCCCGGGCGGACGGCCTCGACGTGCTGTGCGACGTCTATCCGTACACGGCGGGCAGCACGGTGCTGCACGCGATGCTGCCGCCGTGGGCCAGTGAGGGCGGGATCGGCGCGCTGCTGGAGCGGCTGCGCCGGCCCGAGGTGCGCGAGCGGATCCGGGCGGACATCGCGGGCGGGGTGGACGGCTGGGAGAACACCGTCGGCAACGGCGGCTGGGACCTCATCGCGGTCGCGGCCGCCCCGGCCCGCCGCGCGGCGGAGGGCCACCGGATCGCCGACCTGGCGGCCGCGGGCGGCCTCGACCCGGTCGACTACGTCTGCGACCTGCTGCTCGACTCGCAGGGGGAGGTGACCATCATCAGCCACTCGATGCGCGAGGACGACGTCCGCCGGGTCCTGGCCAGCCCGCTGTCGATGATCGGCTCGGACGGTGTGCCCAAGCCCGGCCGGCCGCATCCGCGCTGGGCGGGCAGCTTCGCCCGGGTCCTCGGCCACTACGGCCGGGACGAGGGGCTGCTGTCGCTGGAGGGCGCGGTGCACAAGATGACCGGGCTGCCGACGGCGCGTTTCCGCCTGGACGGGCGCGGGGTGGTCCGCGACGGCGCGGTGGCGGACCTGGTGGTGCTGGACCCGGACGCCGTCCGGGACGCGGCCACCTTCGAGCGGCCGCTGCTGCCGCCGCGGGGGGTGGCGGCCGTGGTGGTCGCCGGGCAGGTCGCGGTGCTCGACGGGCGGCCGACGGACGCCCGGGCCGGAGAGGTGGTACGGGTCCGATGATCCTGGCGCAGGTGGCGGCCGCCGCACGGTCGGCGGCCGCGCTGCCGTTGACCCTGGCGGTCGCGGCGGTGGACGTGGACGCGGACGTGGAGCTGACGGCCGGCTCCGACGGCGCCGACGGGGGCGGCTCGGTCGGGGTGGACGACACGGTGGTGCTGCCGGTGGCCAGCGCGTCCAAGCTGCTGCTGCTCGCCGAGGTGGCGCGCCGGCTGGACGCCGGGGAGCTGCGGGCGGACGCGGTGGTGCCGATCGAGGACGAGGACGTGACCGGGGGCACCGGACTGCTGCGCCGGCTCTCGCGCGGACGCGGCGGCAGTGGGGCCGCGGCCGGCGGCCGGGACGCGTGCGGCTGGACGGTCGAGGACCTGGCCTGGCTGACCGCCTCGGTCAGCGACAACACCGCCACCAACGCCCTGCTGCGCACGGTCGGCCTGCCCGCCACCGAGCGGCTGGCCCGGGACCTCGGCCTGGAGCGGCTCACCCTGCACGACCGGGTCCGCGACGAACGCGGGCCCGGGGTGCCGCCGGTGTTCGCCACCGGGACGGCCCGGGACCTCGCGCGGCTGGCCGCGCTGGCCGTCCGGGGCGAGCTGGTCACGCCCGGCGCCTCGGCCCGGCTGCTGGCGTGGATGCGCTCCAACACCGACCACGGGCTGGTGCCGGCGCTCGTCCAGCACGACCCCTACGCGGAGTGCTTCCCCGATCCGCTGCCCGGCGGCCTGCTGGTCGCCAACAAGACCGGGACCGACACCGGGGTGCGGGCCGACGCCGGGGTGCTGGTGGGCACCCGGCGGGTGGCGTACGCGGTGATCGCGCACTGGGACGTGGCGCTCGGGCCGAGCACCGAGCGGGCGGCGGTGCACGCCATCCGGGAGGTGGGGCGGGCGCTCGCGGCGGGCGCGCTGCGCGGCGAGCCGGCGACCTGCGCGCTGCTGCGGCAGCCGGGCGGCTGAGCCGGGCGGCCCCAGGGGTCCGGCGCCGGGCGGCCGCCGGGGAGGTCAGGACCACTGCAGTGCGAGCAGGGACCGGACCTCCCCGGCGGCCGCCCGCAGTTCGCTGAGGAACGCCCTGACCGCCGGGTTGCGGTTGGTGGCCCGGGTGGCCACGCCGATCCGGCGGTGCAGCTGCGGGTGGTCCAGGCGGCAGACGTGCACCCCGGCGCTGTCGGCCAGGCCGAGCGCCGGGATCAGCGCGACGCCCATGCCGGCCCGGGCGAGGTTGATCGTCACCTGGTAGTGGTCGCTGCGGCAGCGCACCCGGGGGCGGAACCCCTCGGCGGCGCAGGCGCGTTCCAGCACCGGCTCGCCGGTCGAGCCGCCGTGGGTGCCGATCCAGCTCTCGCCGTCGAGTTCGGCGAGCCGCACCACGGTCCGCCGGCCGAGCCGGTGGCGCAGCGGCACGATCACCAACTGCGGCTCGTCGAAGTAGAGTTCGACCTCGGCCGTGCCCTGCCGGCCGGCCTGGCGGATCCACGGGTCGAGCGGGTGCTCGAAGACCACCGCCGCGTCCAGGCGCCCGGCCTCCAGGTCGGGGAGCAGCTCGTGCGGCTGGCCCATGATGAGTTCGAGTTCGACCTGCGGGTGCCGGGCCGAGAACGCGGTGAGCGCGCGGGGCAGCAGGTCGAGGCCGGCCGAGGCGAAGAAGCCGAGGCGCAGCACGCCCGCCGTGCCCCCGGAGTGGGCGCGCAGGTCGTCCTGGGCGACGGCCATCAGGTCGGCGATCGCCTGGGCGTGCTCGGCCAGCCGGACGCCCGCCGGGGTCAGCCGCAGGGACTGCGGCTGGCGCTCGACCAGCGCGACGCCCAGTTCCTGTTCGAGGCGGGCGAGCTGGTGGGAGACCGCGGAGGGGCTCAGGTGCAGCGCCTGCGCCGCGGCCACGATGGTGCCCCGGCGGGCGATCTCCAGCAGGACGAGCAGACGGGCGCTGTTCAGCATCGGGCCAGGGTAGGTCATCTCGGCAGGTCGGGGGCAGAGGGGGACAAAAGGGGACCGGCCCGCCCGTCGCTCCGTGCGGACGGGCGACGGGCGGGCCGGTCCTCCGGCGTCAGACGTCGAGGCGGAGCAGGTCCTCCTCGGTCTCCCGGCGCACCACCACCCGGGCGTCGCCGTCGCGGACGAAGACCACGGCCGGACGCGGCAGCTTGTTGTAGTTCGACGCCATCGCGTACCCGTACGCGCCGGTGACGGGGGTGGCGAGCACATCGCCGATCCGCAGGCCCGCCGGGAGGGCGGCGTCGTCGATGACGACGTCCCCGCTCTCGCAGTGCTTGCCGACCAGGCGGGCGCGCAGCGGCCGGGGCTCCTGCGGGCAGCGCGGCAGGAACGCCTCGTAGCGCGCGCCGTAGAGGGCGGGGCGGAGGTTGTCGCTCATCCCGCCGTCGACGCTGACGTACGTCCGCACGCCCGCGATCCGCTTGACCGTGCCCACCCGGTAGAGGGTCAGCCCGGCCCGCGCGGTGATCGAGCGCCCGGGTTCGACGCCGACCTCCCCCGTCCAGCCGGCCCCGCGGACGGCGGCGCGCACCCGGTCCGCCCAGACCGCGAAGCTCGGCGCGCTCTGGCCCGCCAGGTAGGCCACGCCGAGCCCGCCGCCCACCGTCAGCCGCTCCACCCCGGTGTCCACCGCGAACCGGGCCACGGCGGCGGCGCCGTCGGCGAGTTCGGCCGGGTCGAGGACCTGCGAGCCGACGTGCGCGTGCACGCCCTCCAGCCGTATCGCCGCCGAGGCCGCGGCCCGGCGGGCGGCGGCCGCGGCGGCGCCGTCGGCCAGGCCGAAGCCGAACTTGGAGTCGTGCCCGCCGGTGCGGATCGCCTCGTGGGCGCCCGCCGCGACGCCCGGCGCCACCCGCAGCTGGACGCGGGCCGGCGGCAGGCCCTCCTCGGCGACCAGGCGCTCGATCCGGTCCAGTTCGTCGAAGCTGTCGACGACGATGTGCCGCAGTCCGGCGGTGAGGGCGGTGCGCAGTTCGGCCTCGCTCTTGTTGTTGCCGTGCAGCACGATCCGCTCCGGGGGGACCTCCGCGTGCAGGGCGGTGCGCAGTTCGCCGCCGGAGGCGACGTCGAGCAGCAGGCCCTCCTCGGCGGCGAGCCGGGCCATCGCGGTGCAGAGGAAGGCCTTGGAGGCGTAGGCGACGTTGCCCGGGCCGAAGGCGGCGACGGCCTCCCGGCAGCGGCGGCGCAGGTGCTCCTCGTCGTAGACGAACAGCGGGGTGCCGAACCGGCGGGCCAGCTCGGTCAGCGGCACCCCGCCGACGGCGAGCCCGGCGGGGCCGGCCTCGGCGGTGAGCGGCAGCAGTCCGGCGTCGACGGGCGGCGCGGCGACGGGCGGCCCGTCGACGGGATGGGCGTCGGCCGGCGGCGCGTCGGCGGGGCGGGCGTCGACGGGCGACGGGGCGGCGGGCGAGACAGGCGACACGGATTCCTCCCGGCGGGCTGGTTCGCCTGCCATCCTCGGCCGGAGGGAAGCGGTCGGAAAAGCGCTTTCTTCCGGCCCTGAGCGGTACCGCTTTCGATGCTCCGGCCGGGAGCCGCGCGGGAAACGGCGACGGCCGCGCGCCCCCGGCTGCCGGGGGTGCGCGGCCGTCGGCCGGCGGTGCGGTGTCAGCCGCGGCGGGCGCGGCGGATGGCGGAGGTGACCACGGGCGGGAGGAGGTCGCCCACCGCGCGCTTGGCGACGTTGGCCGGGCGGCGGCGCTCGGCGGCGCGGGCGCGGCGCTCGGCGAGCTCGCGCACGGCCTCGTCGCGCTCGCGCTCGGCGGCGCGCAGGGCGTCCTCGGTGGCCCGGGCGTTCTCGTCGCGCGCGGCCTCCTCGGTCAGCCGGGCGTGGTGGCGGGAGACCCGGAAGGGCTCGGCGCCGGTGTCGTTGCCGTCGATCCGGATCACCCGGTGGTCGGCGAGCGTCTCATTGGTGATGGAGCACTCCGGCAGGGTGCCCCGGCGGGCCAGCAGGTCGAGCTGGGCGGGCTCCGGGTCGCCCCAGGTGCCGTAGAACTTGCTGTCGGTGAGCACGATGGGCCGCAGGCCGTGGTTGAAGACCGCCTCCCAGGTGGCGGCGGCGACGCCCGGGGTGTGCGCGGAGCGGTAGTCGTCCAGCACCACGACGCCCTCGGGGGCGAGCGCGGTCCGGGCCACCTGGAGGTCGCCGGCCACGTGCTCGTAGAGGTGCGAGGCGTCGATGTGGATGAAGCGGAACCCGCCGGGCGCGACGCGGCCGTCGGCCAGCGTCGAGGTCGGGGCCTGGATGATCTCCGGCAGCCGGTCGTGGAAGGAGAGGTAGTTGGACTCGAAGGCGGTGCGGGTCAGCGTCTTGCGGTAGGACATGTCCATCTCGGCGGCGTTCTCGTCGTCCGGCGCGTCCGAGTCGAAGAGGTCGCAGATCGTGAAGGTCTCGCCCGCCTGGAGGTGCGCCCCGATGACGATCGCGCTGCGGCCCAGGTAGGCGCCCATCTCCAGGAGGTCGCCGGAGAAGCCCGCCTTCTCCTGCCGCGCGAGGAACCAGTCGAAGAGGTGACGGTCGTGGTTCCAGAACCACCCGGGCACGTCGTCGAGCACTGCCGGCTCCACCGGTCGCTGCTGGTCGGCACTGCGTACGGCGTCGTTCACGAGGCGGCTCCTATAGACGGTACAACGACCATGGGCAGGATCTCCGGGCCCGGGCAGGGTGGTGCCCCGGGCACGCGGACATGACCCGACCTGCTGCCAACCGTAGTCCGGCGCGCCCGAATGCGCTGCAATCTACTCGCCACCGGGCGCAGTTGGGCGAACTCGCGGAAAAGAATTTCCCGGCCCGGCCCTTTGTGGGCGCACTTGACGGAGCCCCACGGACGGCGGGACGGCCCGTTCGTACCGCGAACGGGGGACAGCCCCGCCTTGCGTCCCCGCCGGGCGCACCGTTTGACTGGTCCGGACCGGCCGGACGGGCCGGCGGGGGGACGCGGGAACCAGCGGAACCGGCACGAGAGGGCAGCACATGGCGGGCGAGACGGAGCGGGCCGAGGGGTACGCCGAGTACACCGATCAGTACGTCGACGGCGCCTGGCGGCCCGCGTTGGACCAGGGGTCGATCCCGGTGCTCGACCCGGCGACCGAGCGCCTGCTCGCCACCGTGCCGGCCGGCGGCGCGGCGGACGTCGACGCCGCCGTGGCGGCGGCCCGGCGGGCGGCCCGGGCCTGGGGCGCGACCACCGCCGCCGAGCGGCTGGTGCCGCTGACCCGGCTGCGGGACGGCCTGGCCGCCCACCAGCAGGAGATCGCCGCCACCGTCTCGGCCGAGCTGGGCGCCCCGATCGGCTTCGCCACCGCCGTGCAGGCCACGCTGCCGCTGACGGTCACCGAGACCTACCTGGAGCTGCTGGACGGCTACCCGTTCGAGGAGCGGATCGGCAACTCGGTGGTGCACGCCGAGCCGGCCGGGGTGGTCGCGGCGATCACGCCGTGGAACTACCCGCTGCACCAGATCGCCGCCAAGGCGGTGCCCGCCCTGGCGGCCGGCTGCCCGGTGGTGCTCAAGCCCGCCGAGGACACCCCGCTGGTGGCCCGGCTGTTCGCCCGGCTGGTCGACGCGGCGGGCTTCCCCGCCGGGGTGTTCAACCTGGTGACCGGGACCGGCGCGGTGGCGGGCGCGGCGCTGGCCGGCCACCCGGACGTGGACGTGGTGTCGTTCACCGGCTCGACGGCGGTCGGGCGCGCGGTCGCCGAGACGGCCGGGCGCGGCATCAAGCGGGTGTCCCTGGAGCTGGGCGGCAAGTCCGCCAACGTGGTGCTGCCGGGCGCCGATCTGGCCCGCGCGGTGAACGTCAACGTCGCCAACGTGTTCACCAACTCCGGCCAGACCTGCAGCGCGTGGACCAGGCTGCTGGTCCACCGCGACCAGTACGAGGAGGCGGTGGCGCTCGCCGCGAAGGCGGCCGACACGTACGTACCGGGCGACCCGGCGGACCCGCAGACCAGGATCGGACCGCTGGTCAGCGCCCGCCAGCGCGAGCGGGTGCGCGGCTACATCACCGGCGCGCTCGCCGAGGGCGCGCGGCTGGTGGCCGGCGGCGCCGAGGCCCCGGACGGCCTCCCGACCGGCTACTACGTCCGCCCGACCGTGCTGGCCGACGTCACCCCCGGGATGACGGTGGCCCGGGAGGAGGTGTTCGGTCCGGTGCTGGCGGTCCTGGCGTACCGGGACGAGGACCACGCCGCCGAGCTGGCCAACGCCACCGCGTACGGCCTGGCCGGCGGGGTGTGGGCGGCCGACACCGACACCGCCGCCCGCTTCGCCCGCCGGCTGGACGCCGGGCAGATCGACCTCAACGGCGGCCGCTTCAACCCCCGGGCCCCGTTCGGCGGTTTCAAGAGCTCGGGCCTCGGCCGCGAGCTGGGCCGGCACGGCCTGGAGGAGTTCCTGGAGTACAAGTCGCTGCAGTACTAGGGCTTGTCTGACAATTCGCGTCGCATCAGCGCGCGGCGTTGGGCGCCCGGCTGGGCGTGCCGCCGGAGCGTCCTCGTACTGGACGTACTTGGACGATTCGGCGGTGCGTCCAGGCGGGATGCCCGGCGTCGTGCGCGCGGCGGGAATTGTCAGACAAGCCCTGGCGGCCTGAGCACCCGTGGCCCGGCCGGGGCGGACCCGGCCGGGCGGCGGTGGGCGGCGGTGAGCGGTCAGGCCAGGTCGACGCCCGGGTAGAGGGGGAAGCCGGCGAGCAGGTCGGCGGCGCGCTTGGCGACGCCCTCGGCGACCGCCGGGTCCAGGGTGTACTGGGCCTTGGACGGCGCGCCGGAGGCGGTGGCGGCCGGGGTGGTGGCGCGCAGCACGGTGTCGATGAGGGCCGCGATCTCGTCCATCTCGGCGGTGCCGAGGCCGCGGGTGGTGAGCGCCGGGGTGCCGATCCGCACGCCGGAGGTGTACCAGGCGCCGTTCGGGTCCTGCGGGACGGAGTTGCGGTTGGTGACGACGCCGGAGTCGAGCAGCGCGGCCTCGGCCTGACGGCCGGTCAGGCCGTGGCCGGAGACGTCGACGAGCACGAGGTGGTTGTCGGTGCCGCCGGTGACGAGCGTGCCGCCGCGGCGCAGCAGGCCCTCGGCGAGCGCCCGGGCGTTGTCCACGACCCGCTGGGCGTAGTCGCGGAACTCGGGGCGGCGGGCCTCCGCGAAGGCGACCGCCTTGGCGGCCATGACATGCGAGAGCGGGCCGCCGAGCACCAGCGGACAGCCGCGGTCGACGTGCTCGGCGAGCTCGGAGGTGCACAGCACCGCGCCGCCGCGCGGGCCGCGCAGCGACTTGTGGGTGGTGGTGGTGACGATGTCGGCGTGCGGCACCGGGTCGAAGTCGCCGGTGAGCACCTTGCCCGCGACCAGGCCGGCGAAGTGCGCCATGTCGACCATCAGGGTGGCGCCGACCTCGTCGGCGATCTCGCGCATCCTGGCGAAGTTCACCAGCCGCGGGTACGCGGAGTAGCCGGCCACCAGGATCAGCGGGCGGAACTCGCGGGCGGTCTCGCGCAGCGCGTCGTAGTCGATCAGGCCGGTGGCCGGGTCGGTGCCGTAGCTGCGCTGGTCGAACATCTTGCCGGAGATGTTGGGGCGGAAGCCGTGGGTGAGGTGGCCGCCGGTGTCCAGGGACATGCCGAGCATCCGCTGGTTGCCCAGCTCCCGGCGCAGCTCGGCCCAGTCCTGCTCGGTGAGGTCGTTGACGTTGCGGACCTCGGCGCGCTCCAGGGCGGGGCTCTCGACCCGCTGGGAGAGGACGGCCCAGAAGGCGGTGAGGTTGGCGTCGATGCCGGAGTGCGGCTGGACGTAGGCGTGGTCGGCGCCGAACAGGGCGCGGGCGTGCTCGGCGGCGATGGTCTCGACGGTGTCGACGTTGCGGCAGCCGGCGTAGAAGCGGCGGCCGGCGGTGCCCTCGGCGTACTTGTCGCTGAGCCAGTTGCCCATGGCGAGCAGCACGGCCGGGGAGGCGTAGTTCTCGCTGGCGATGAGCTTGAGCGAGGCGCGCTGGTCGTCGATCTCCTGGCCGATGGCGGCGGCGATCCGCGGCTCGACCTCGCGGACCACGTCGAGCGCGGAGCGGAAGGCGGTGTTGGCGGCGGGGGTGGCGGCCGTGTGCGGCTGCTGGGCCATGGCGGTCTCCTGAGGGGAGGTCGGGGGGCCCAGGCGCTCGGCAACTGCGTCGTGCATCCGGCACGGGGCCGCTTCCCGATGGTCGATTCCATCCGTGCGCGCCAGTCGCGGCCCGTCGGCATCGTACCAACGCCCGGCGGCCTGTGGTGGAGATCTCACCATCCGGGACGGCGGCGGACATGACACGCCGTTCGCCCCGTTATGTCCGTTCTTCTGCTACAGCAGTATTGCGGCGGAATGAAGCCGTCATAATTCCTGAAACAAAGCACCCGAATCACTTCCGGGGCACCTTCGGAATGATTTGCGGAAACTCCCGCGGTCCGATCTGATGGCGCCCGGCGGCCCTTCCGGGAAACCCCCGGGCGGCCCGCCGGAAATGCACGTCGACGCACCCCTCATCCACGGGGCGGCACGGAATTCGGGGAGTACGCCTCTCATGGCAGTGGTCGAACAAGTCGCAGCACCGGACGCTCCGGCGCCGCCCCCGGCGCCCGCCCCGAGGAGCCTGCTGCGCCGGGTCTGCCGCGACCGCACCGGGGCCGTCGCGCTCGGTGTCGTGCTGCTCTTCCTGCTGCTCGCCCTGGCGGCCCCGCTGATCGCCGCGCTGTACGGCAAGAACCCCACCGAGCACTACGGCCAGAACGCTCCGGGCCTGCTCAGCGACGGCGGCCTGCCGATCGCGCCGAACGGAGGCATCTCCGGGGAGTTCTGGTTCGGCCTGGAGCCCGGCCTGGGCCGCGACGTGTTCACCCAGCTGCTCTACGGCATCCGCACCTCACTGCTGATCGCCTTCCTCTCGGCCGCCGTCACCACCGCCCTCGGGGTGCTGGCCGGCGTCGCGGTGGGCTACCTCGGCGGGGTCACCGACCGGCTCTTCGGCTTCCTCTCGAATGTCCTGCTGGCCTTCCCGACGCTGCTCCTGCTGCTCGCGCTCAGCCCGGTGATCCAGTCCCGATTGGTCGACCCGGGCACCGCGGAACCGGAGTGGATGCAGTTCCTGGTCCTCGTCCTGGTCTTCTCCGCGTTCGGCTGGATTCCGCTCGCGCTTTCCCTGCGGGCCGCCGTCCGGTCACTGCGGGAAAGGGATTTCGTGCAGTCCGCCCGGGCGCTCGGCGCGAGCGGATTCCACATCGTGGTCCGGGAGCTCCTGCCGAACGTCCGGGCGCAGCTGCTGGTGCACGCCACCATGGCGGTGCCGACCTTCGTCGCCTCCGAGGCGGTGCTGTCCTTCCTCGGCGTGGGGATCACCGAGCCGGTCCCGGACTGGGGCCGGATGATCGCCCGCGGCTCCGAGGTCTTCCAGGCCGACCCGACCTACATGGTCTTCCCCGGCGTCGCGCTGCTGCTCTTCGTGCTCGCCTTCAACCTGCTCGGCGACGCCGTCCGGGACGCCCTGGACCCGCGCGCCGCCCGCTGAGCCCTCCCTTCCGTTCCAAGCACGCCACCCGACCACCCCGGAGTCCCCCGGGGCAAGGAGAGATTCGCCATGCGCTGGATCAGACCGTCCCTCGCCGTCCTCGCGACCGCCCTGCTGGCGACCTCCTGCTCGGCCGGCGCGGGCTCCGGCTCCGCCGCCGCCGGCCCCGGCGCCGCGGCCAAGGACGCCTCGCCGCTGACCGCCGCGCTCGGCACCGAGCAGGAGAGCGCCGGCCCGGCCCCCGCCGTCGCCGGCGCCCGCCCCGGCGGCACGGTGAACGTCTACAACGCCACCGACTTCCGCCACCTCGACCCGCAGAAGGTGTACGCGGGCGCCACCTACAACACCTCGCTGCTCTGGGGCCGCCAGCTGACCCAGTACCAGGTGGTCGACGGCAAGGCCAAGCTGGTCGGCGACCTCGCCACCGACACCGGCACCTCCACCGACGGCGGCCGCACCTGGACCTACAGGCTGAAGGAGGGCGTGGCCTGGGAGGACGGCCTGCCGATCACCTCCGAGCAGGTCAAGTACGGCATCGAGCGCTCCTTCGGCAAGGGCTACGAGGTCGGCCCGCCGTACTGGCCGCAGTGGCTCACCGGTGAGGCGAGCTACGACGACGCCCGCAAGAAGTACGGCGGCCCGCAGGACGGCGACCTCGCCGCGATCGAGACCCCGGACGAGCGCACCGTCGTCTTCCACTTCCCCCAGCCGCAGGCCGACGTGCCGTACATGGCCGCACAGTCCTCCTCCTCGCCGGTGCGCCGGGACAAGGACACCGGCACCGACTACGACCGCCAGCCGTTCGCCACCGGCCCGTACCGGATCGTCGAGCACGTCCAGAACACCCGCATGGTGCTGGAGCGCAACCCGCACTGGAAGCCGGAGACCGACCCGATCCGCAGCCAGTACCCGGAGAAGTTCGTCTTCACCTTCGGGAAGGAGGCGCTCAACATCAACCAGGAGATCCTCTCCGGGCGCGACGGCGGCGAGAACGCCACCACGGCGGCCACCGTGCTCTCCCCCGAGCTGTACCAGACGGTGGACACCGACCCGAAGGCCAAGGAGCTGGTCGTCTCCGGACGGCAGGGCGCCTTCGTCACCTATCTGATGGTCAACAACGAGCGGGTGGCCGACGTCGAGGTCCGCCGGGCGCTCAACCTCGCCTACCCGCGCCAGCAGGCCCGCCAGGTCCAGGGCGGCACCCGGGCCGGCGAGCTCGCCAGCACGCTCAGCTCCCCCGCCCTGCTCGACTGGCAGAAGTACGACCTCGACCCGGCCAGGCCCGAGGGCGACCCGGACGCCGCCAAGGCCGCGCTCGCCAAGGCCAAGCAGGCGCCGGGCCCGCTCACCTACGCCTACGCCAACACGCCCAACGGGCAGCGGGTCGCCCAGGTGCTGGTGGACGGCTTCGCCAAGGCCGGCATCACCGTCGTGCCCAAGCCCGTCGACCCCAAGGCGCTGCTGGACGAGGTGCACCGCGCCGACTCCCCGTACGACCTGTGGGAGGAGACCAGCTCGGTCGACTGGCCGACGCCCTCCACGCTGATCCCGTTCTCCTTCGACGGCCGTGCCAACAGCGACATCAACTCCGCCCGCTACCGCAACCCGGCGGTGGACCAGGAGATCGACCGGATCAACCAGATCGGCGAGCCGCGCGCCAAGGCCAAGGAGCTGTACGCGCTGGAGCAGACGGTGATGAAGGACCTGCCGGTGCTGCCGTTCAGCTACCCGACGGTCAACCAGCTGCGCGGCTCCAACGTCGGCGGCGCGTTCATCCACCCGATCTACGGGACGGTCAGCCCCGCCTGGCTCTACCTGAAGTCCTGACCCGCCCCGAAGTCCCCCGGTGGCCCCGCCGCGCGCGCCGTCCCCGAGCGCGCGCGGCGGGACCACCGCCCCGACGCCAACCGAACCCGGACCGGCCACCATGCTCTCCTTCGCCCTGCGGCGGATCCTCCAGGCGCTCGCCGTCCTGGCCGCGGTCTCCGCCGCCGCCTTCGCCCTCTTCTACGCCGCCCCCGCCGACCCGGCCCGCGCCGCCTGCGGCCCGCGCTGCGACACCGGCCAGGTCGCGGCGGTCCGCGCGAGCATGGGCCTGGACCAGCCGCTGCTCGCCCAGTACACCGACTACCTGGCCGGGATCGTCGCCGGCCGGGACATCCAGGACGTCGACGGCTCCACGATCCACTGCGCGGCGCCGTGCCTCGGCTACTCCTACCGGCTGCACCAGCCGGTCACCGAGGCGCTGGCCGACCACCTGCCGGTCACCGTCTCGCTGGCGGCGGGCGCGCTGGCCGTCCTGGTGGTGCTCGGGCTCGGCACCGGCTTCGTCAGCGCGCTGCGGCACGGCACCCGGACGGACAAGCTGCTCTCCGGCTTCACCCTGGTCGGCGCCAGCGTGCAGATCTACTTCCTCGGCTATGTCGCCCAGTGGGGCCTGGTCTACACCACCGGACTGCTGCCGCTGCCGTCCTACACCCCGCCGGCCGCCGACCCGGCCGCCTGGGCGGGCGGCCTGCTGCTCCCCTGGATCGTCCTCGGCTTCGTCAACTCGGCGGTGTTCGCCCGGCTCTCGCGCTCCCAGCTGCTGGAGACGATGAACGAGGAGTACGTCCGCACCGCCCGCGGCAAGGGCCTCGGCCGGCTGCGCACCCACCTCAAGTACACCTCGCGCGGCGCCGCCGGACCCCTGGTGCAGCTGCTCGGCCTGGAGGCGGGCGCGCTGCTCGGCGGCGCGGTGATCACCGAGACGGTGTTCGGGCTGAACGGCGTGGGCCGGTTCGCCACCGAGGCCGTCGAGGGGCAGGACCTGCCGGCCGTGGTCGGCGCCGTGCTGCTGGCCGCCTGCTTCGTCGTGCTGTTCGTCGCGCTGGCCGACCTGGTGGTGGCCTGGCTCGACCCGCGCATCCGCCTCGGCTGACCGTCCCCGTCCCGCTCTGGAGCCCGCCCCGATGACCCCCTCCCCCGTTCCCGCCGCGCCCGTGCCCGTCCCCGCTTCCGTTCCCGCCGCGCCCGTCCCCGTCCCCGCCCCTGACGCCGGACCGCACGCCGAGCCGGTGCTCAGCGTCCGGGACCTCTGCGTCACCTTCGCCGACCCGCGCGGCGGCGCCCCGGTCGCCGCCGTGCGCGGCCTCTCCTTCGACCTCGCCCGCGGCGAGGTCCTCGGCCTGGTCGGCGAGTCCGGCTCCGGCAAGTCCGCCACCGGGCTCGCCGTGCTCGGCCTGCACGACCCGCGCACCACCACCGTCACCGGCTCGATCCGGCTGGCCGGCCGGGAGCTGGTGGGCGCCGGCGAGTCCGTGCTGCGCCGGGTCCGCGGCGGCCGGGTGGCGCTGGTCTTCCAGGACGCGCTCACCTCGCTCAGCCCGTTCCACGGCGTCGGCGCGCAGCTCGCCGAGATGTACCGGCTGCACCACCCCCGCGCGGGCCGCGCCGAGGCCCGCCGGCGGGCGGCGGCGATGCTCGACCGGGTCGGCATCCCGGCCGCCCGGGCGCGCGACTACCCGCACCGGTTCTCCGGCGGCATGCGCCAGCGCGTGATGATCGCGATGGCGCTGATGAACGACCCCGACGTGCTGATCGCCGACGAGCCGACCACCGCGCTCGACGCCCGTGTCCAGCGCCAGGTGCTCGACCTGCTGGGCGAGCTGCAGCGCGAGCACGGCACCGCGGTGCTGCTGGTCAGCCACGACCTCGGGGTGGTCGCCGGCACCACGGACCGCACCCTGGTGCTGCGCGGCGGGCGACCGGTGGAGAGCGCGCCGACCGCCGCCCTGCTGGCCGCACCCCGCGAGCCGTACACCCGGGCGCTGGTGGGCGCTGCGCTCACCCTGGACTCCGTCCCGGGCACCCCGCTGCCGACCGTCGACGACCCCTCGCCCGCGCCCCGGCCGGCCGCCGGGCACAGGGCCCGGGCCGAGGACGGCCGCTGGCTGGCCGAGGTCGAGGACCTCGCCGTGCACTTCCCCGGCCGCGGCGTGCGCCTTCCCTGGCACGGGCGGCCCGAGCCGGTCCGGGCGGTCGAGGGCGTCAGCCTGCGCATCGCGCCCGGCGAGACGCTCGGCCTGGTCGGCGAGTCCGGCTCCGGCAAGTCCACCACCTCCCGGGTGCTGGCCGGCCTCCAGCCCGCCACCGCCGGCACCGTCCGCTACGACGGCGTGGACGCCACCCGGCCCGACCGGGCCCTGCGGCGCCGGCTCGCCCGGGAGGTCCAGCTGGTCTTCCAGGACCCGTACGCCTCGCTCAACCCGCGCCGCACCGTCGCCCAGACCCTGGACACCCCGCTGCGGCTGCACACCGCGCTCGACGCCGGGCAGCGGCGCGAACGCTCCGCCGAACTGCTGGAGCAGGTCGGCCTGACCGCCGCCCACCTGGACCGCTACCCGCACGAGTTCTCCGGCGGCCAGCGCCAGCGGATCGGCATCGCCCGGGCGCTCGCCCCCGAACCGCGGCTGATCATCGCCGACGAGCCGGTCTCCGCGCTGGACGTCTCGGTCCAGGCCCAGGTGCTCAACCTGCTGATGGAGCTGCGCGAACGCCTCGGTGTCGCCTTCCTGTTCGTCTCCCACGACCTCGCGGTGGTCCGCCACTTCTGCGACCGGGTCGCCGTGATGCACGGCGGCCGCCTGGTCGAGTCCACCGACCGGGACCGGCTCTTCGCCGCCCCGCACACCGCGTACACCCGCGAACTGCTCGCCGCCGCCCGCTGAGCGGCGGCGGCCGGTACTGAGCGGCGGCGACCGGTGGTGTCGGTCCCCGTTCTCCGCGGTCGCTCCGCCTACGATCGGTCACCGGCCGTGAGCACACGGCCACCCACCCCGGAGAAGGGGCTTTCCGATGACCACGCTCGTCCGCCGATCCGTCTCCCTGGTCTCCCTCGTGGGCCGCCTCAATCCCGCGGCGTGGGACGGGCTGATCCCCCACGAGGTGGCCCACGGCGTCCTGAACGGCGTCCTCGCGGCCCGCGCCGACGACGGCGGCGGCGACGCGGCCGGGCTGAACCCGCAGCCGCTGCCGCCGGTCGCCGCCGCCCTGCGGCTGTCCGTGGCCCGCACCGTCAACGCCGTGGCCAACGCGGCCATCACCGCCCGGGTCTCCGGCGGCGACGCCCGGCAGATCCTCGCCGAGGTCGGCGAGGACTGGTGCGGCACCCCGCACGGCCGGATCCCGTGGCCCCGGCACTGGCCGCTCCCCTGGCCGCCCGAGGGCCCCGCCCCGATCGACCCGGACTACGCCACCCCGGCCGTCCAGGCCCAGGCGGCGCTCGCCTTCCAGGGCTACGCCAACGGCATCGGCGACGAGCAGCTCCGCGAGCACTTCGGCACGCTGGCCGAGCGGCTGGCGGACACCGCCCTCAAGACCACGGGCTGACCGGCGGCCCGCCGGCCGGACGCGGCAACGGGCCGCCCGGGAACGCCAGTTCGCCGCTTCGGCTGCGCGGCCGGCGCCCGCCGGGTTAGCGTGCTGCGTCCGGCCGTCGTGACCGTTGCCGTCGTGTGTGCCGGGACTGTGCAATGCCGGGACCGACCAGCCGGGGGATACGGGTGTCCGAGGAACTGCTGCTCGCGAGGATCAACCACGGGTTCGACCACCTCGACGCCGACGGGGACGGCCTGCTGACCGAGCACGACCACGTGCTGATGGGCCATGCGGTGGCCCGGTCGCTGGGCCACGGGGAGGGGTCGGGCGTCGAGCAGCGGATCGTCGCCGCCTACCTCGCCATCTGGCGGGACCTGCACGTCTCCCACCTGCCGGTCGGCACCACCGCGATCAGCCGCCGGCAGTTCGTCGCCTCGACCCGCGCGCTCGCCGACGACCCGGTGGCCGCGCGGACCGTGTTCGGGGCGCTCGCCGAGGCGTTCCTGGCCATCGCCGACGTGGACGGCAGCGGAACGGTCGACGCGGGCGAGTTCTTCGTCTTCCAGCGCGGCCACTTCTCCGCGCTCTCCCGCGACGACGCCGACGAGGCGTTCCGCCGGCTCGACCTGGACGGCGACGGCACCCTGTCCGCCGAGGAGTTCGTCTCCGGCCTGGTCGAGTTCTGGACCAGCCGCGCACCGGAGGCGCCCGGCCACTGGTGGGCCGGGCGTCCGCCGTACCTCGGCTGACCCCCCGTCACTCCCGCGGGCCGTCCGGGAAGTCACGCAGCGCGCGGACCTCACGGGTCAGCAGCAACGGCAGCACGGAGAGCAGCGACACCCCGGCGACCCCCCAGAGCGCCGGCCGCAGCCCCACCACCGACCCGAGCAGCCTTCCGCACGACGACCGGCCGCTCGCCGCCCGGGCGTAGGGTGGCGGGCATGCTCCTGTGGATCAACGGGCCGTTCGGCGGTGGCAAGACGCAGGTCGCGCACGAGTTGCGGCGGCGGCTGCCGGGCAGTGTCCTCTGCGACCCCGAGGAGGTCGGGTTCGGCCTCCACCGGATGACCCCGAAGGCGCTGCGCGGCGACTTCCAGGACCTGCCGGCCTGGCGGCAGGGGGTGTTCGAGGTGCTGGACCGCACGCTCACCCACCACCGGGGCGCGGTGATCGTGCCGATGACGGTCACCGAGCCCTCCTACTTCGCCGAGACCGTCGGCCGGCTGCGCGAACACGGCCACGACGTCCGGCACTTCGCGCTGCTCGCGGAGCGCGAGGAGGTGCTGCGGCGGCTGCGCGAGCGCGGCGGTGGGCGTGCCCTGCAACTGCTCGCCGGGAAGGGCGCGCCGCTGCGCCGGGAGTCCTTCGCCGTCTCCCGGCTCGACCACTGCCTGGAGCGGCTGAGCGGCGACGGGTTCGGCGAGCACGTCCGCACCGACCACCTGGGCGTCGCCGAGGTCGCCGACCACCTCGCCGCCTCCGCCGGGCTGACCCTCGCCCCCGACACCGACGGCCCGCTGCGCGCCCGCCTACGGCGCGCGGCCGTCGGCGCGCGCCACATCCGCTTCGTCTGAGCCGCCCCGTCACGCCTCCGGGACGGTGCGGGCGACCAGGGTGTCGACGAGGGCGGGGAGTGCCTCGGTGCCGAGTACGTCGGGGAGGGTGAGGTGCTCGACGAGCAGGCCGGTCATCGCGAGGTAGAGGGTGACGACGGTCTCGCGGTCGCCGGGGAAGCCCTCGTCGAGGTGGTAGGCGATGTTGGCCTCCAGCTGCTCCCGGACGGTGGCGGTCAGCTGGGCGCGCACCTCCGGGCGGCGGGTGGCCTCCAGGCGCAGTTCGAGCATCGCGAGGTAGCCGGAGCGCTCGGCGTCGATGCGGCGCACGAGGTCGTGCATCAGGGCGGTCACCAGGGCCCGGTCGCGGGGCGCCCGCAGCAGCTCGCCGATGATCACCGGGTCCGGGGTGAGCCGGTGGTGGATGTGCCGGGCGGTCTGGTGCAGCAGGTCGTCCCGGTTGGCGAAGTAGTTGGACGCGGTGCCGGCCGGGACGCCCGCCCGCAGGTCCACGGCGCGGAAGGTGAGCCCGCGCGCCCCCTGGTCGGCGAGGACGTCGATGGCGGCGTCGGTGAGCGCGGCACGGCGGGCGGGGTTCTGGGCCATCGCTGGATCTCCCTCGGGAATACTCTTGCAACCACTACAGTCGAAGTACTATAACTGTCGTAGTTCACCGGACGAAGCAAAGGACACGGATGCGAAAGCTCACCTACTACGTCGGCGCCACCCTCGACGGCTTCATCGCCGCCCCGGACGACGACTACGCGGCCCTCATGGCGTACGTCGGCGGGGAGTACCTCTCCCACATGTGCGAGGAGTACCCGGAGACGGTGCCCACCCCCGGACGGGCCGCGATGGGGATCGCCGACGCGCCCAACAAGCGGTTCGACACCGTGGTCATGGGCCGCGGCACCTACGGCCAGGGGCTCCCGGCGGGCCTCACCAGCCCGTACGCCCACCTGCGGCAGATCGTCTTCTCGCGGAGCCCGGGCGAGAGCCCCGACCCCGCGGTGGAGGTCACCGCGGCCGACCCGCTGAGCCGGGTGCGGGAGCTCAAGCGGGAGGACGGCCTCGGCATCTGGCTCTGCGGCGGCGGCGACCTGGCCGGTCAGCTGCTGCCGGAGATCGACGAACTGGTCGTCAAGCAGTACCCGCTGGTGTTCGGCTCGGGGGTCCCGCTGTTCCGCGCGGGCTACGCCCCGTACGCCTTCGCACCCGCCGGCTCGCGCGCCTTCTCCAACGGGGTCACCGTGCTGACCTTCGAGCGGACGAGCGCGCCGACGACCGGCTGACGCTCACCACCAGGCAGACGCCCGCGACCACGATCGCCCCGCCCAGCAGGGTGGGGCCGGTCAGCGGCTCGGCCAGCACCAGCCAGCCCAGCAGCACGGCCACCACCGGGTTCACATAGGCGTAGGTGCCCACCAGGGTCAGCGGGGCGGAGCGCAGCAGCCAGGCGTACGCGGTGAAGGCGACCAGCGAGCCGAACACCACCAGGAAGGCCAGCGCCAGCCAGGAGCGGGTGGAGATGTCGCCGGGGCGCAGGCCGTGCTGCTCGCCGCGGAGCAGTCCGATCAGCGCGTTGCCGAGCCCGCCGGCGAGCATCTGGTAGGCGCTGGAGGCCAGGACGTTGCCGGGCATCCGGATGCGCTTGGCCGCGAAGGAGCCGCACGCCCAGGTCAGGGTGCCGCAGAGGATCGCGACCACCCCGGCGGGCGCGATGTCCCCGCCGATCGCGGGGGCGGAGAGCACGCCGAGGCCGACCAGTCCGAGCAGCACGCCGCCCAGCTCGGCGGGCTTGGGCCGGTCGCCGCCCGCGGCCGTCAGCAGCACCATCCACAGCGGCACCGCGGCCACCAGCAGGGCGGCCAGGCCCGAGGGTATCCAGGTCTCGCCGAGCACCACCAGCCCGTTGCCGCCGGTCAGCAGCAGGCCGCCGACCAGGGCGGCGGAGCCCAGCTGCCGCAGGTCCACCCGCAGGCCGGAGCGGCCGTGGCGGACGGCGACGAACCCGGTGAGCAGCAGTCCGGCGGTCAGGAAGCGCGCGGCGGCGGAGAGGAAGGACGGCATGGTCTCGACCGTGATCCGGATCGCCAGGTACGTCGAGCCCCACACCACGTAGACGATCGCGAGCGCCACCCAGACGCCCGCCCCGAGCCGTCCGGCGGCCGGCGCGGTGTCCGGCGCGGTGTCCGCGGCCGGGGTGTCGGCGGGCGCGGCCGGAGTGCGCTCGACGGGAGCTGTCATGGGTGTCCCCCTAGGACGGTACTGGCAGTTGCACCCGACATGACACCGCATCGGCCACCCCGCGCGCCAGTCGGTACCGCCGGGCGGGCACCATCGACTGTCGACCGGACCGCCGCCCAGGAGGAATCCCCGTGCCCGCCGCGCTGCCCTTCTTCGTCTACGGCACCCTGCTCACCGGGGAGCGCAACCACGCCGCCCACCTCGCCGGCCGGTGCGCCGGGGTGCGGGCGGCGGTGCTGGAGGGCGCGGCGCTGCACGCGGGGCCCGGCTTCCCGTACGCGGTACCGGACCCCGCGCCGGGGCGGCGGATCACCGGCGAGCTGGTCACCGTCCACCCGGACGCCTACCCGGCGGTGCTCGCGGCGCTGGACGCCCTGGAGGACTGCCGTCCGGACGGCCGCGGCGCGTACGTGCGCGAGCGGCTCGCCGTGCGGACAGCGGTCGACGGGGCGGTGGACGGCGGGACGGTGGACGGCGGGACGGTGGACGCCTGGGTGTACCTGGCCGGCCCGGACGCCGCCGCCCGGCTGCGCGCGCACCCGGCGCTCATCGCGTCGGGCGACTGGCGGCGGCGCGACTGAGGGCCCGTGCCCTCGGTCGCGCCGCCGGCGGGCCGAGGCGCCGTCAGTCCTTGCCGACGCCCTTGGCGACCCGGTCGCCCAGCGCCTTGTCGACATTGCGCCAGTACTGCACCGCCCGCTCCAGCACCGGATCGCTCACCCCGCCCTGGAGGTGCCCGACGATGTTGGAGACCAGCCGGTCGCGCGCCGCGTCGTCCAGCACCTCCCGCACCATGGTGCCCGCCTGCCCCCAGTCGTCGTCCTCGGCGTGCAGCGAGTAGGCCTCGCGCACCATGTCGCCCGAGCTGTGCCAGCCGGCCGCCGGGTCGTCGTACACCTTCGCGTCCGCGGCCGGCCCGCCGTAGGAGTTCGGCGCGTAGGGCGTCGCCGTCCGCGCCGGGTCGAAGCGCATCGGCCCGTCCTTGGCGTAGGAGTGCACCGGCACGTGCGGCCGGTTCGGCGGCAGCTGCGCGTAGTTGGGCCCGATCCGGTACCGGTGGGTGTCCGGGTAGGAGAAGATCCGGCCGAGCAGCATCTTGTCCGGCGAGACGCTGATGCCCGGCACCAGGTTGGCCGGTTCGAAGGCGGCCTGCTCGATGTGGACGAAGTAGTCCTCGGGGTTGCGGTTCAGCGTCAGCGTCCCGACCGGGATCAGCGGGTAGTCGCCGTGCGGCCAGACCTTGGTCAGGTCGAAGGGGTTGAACCGGTAGCCGGGCGCGTCGTCGAACGGCATCACCTGCACGTACAGCGTCCAGGACGGCGGGTTGCCGCCCTCGATGGCCTGCCAGAGGTCCTCGCGGTGCAGGTCCGGATCCGAGCCGGCCAGCCGGTCGGCCTCCGCCTGGGTGAGGAAGTCGATGCCCTGGTCGGTCTTGAAGTGGTACTTCACCCAGAACCGCTCGCCGTTCGCGTTGAACCAGAGATAGGTGTGCGAGCCGTAGCCGTTCATGTGCCGGTACGACTTCGGGATGCCCCGGTCGCCCATCAGCCAGGTGACCATGTGCGCCGACTCCGGCGAGAGCGTCCAGAAGTCCCACTGCATGTCGTGGTCGCGCAGGCCGTTGTCCGGGCGCCGTTTCTGCGAGCGGATGAAGTCCTGGAACTTGATCGTGTCGCGGACGAAGAAGATCGGCGTGTTGTTGCCGACCAGGTCGTAGTTGCCGTCCTCGGTGTAGAACTTCAGCGCGAAGCCGCGCGGGTCGCGCCAGGTGTCCGGGCTGCCCTGCTCACCGGCCACCGTCGAGAAGCGGGCCAGCATCTCGGTCCGCTTACCCGGCTGGAACAGGGTCGCCCTGGTGTACCGGCTGACGTCCTCCGTCGTCTTGAAGACGCCGTACGCCCCGGCTCCCTTGGCGTGCACCACCCGCTCCGGCACCCGCTCCCGGTTGAACTGGGCCATCTTCTCGATCAGGTAGTGGTCGTGGAGCAGGATCGGGCCGTCCCTGCCCACCGTGAGCGAGTTGTCGTCGCTCGGCACCGGGACGCCGGCGTTGTTGGTGGTGTACGGGACCACTGACTCGGACATGCTGTCCTCCGTTGCGTGCTGAGGTCCCCCCGGAGGTGTTCCCGGCACGACGCTAACCCCGTGCGACCGGGCCCGCACCCTGGCTCACGGCCCGCCCGGCACCGCCAGGTAGGCTGCCCACGCCCTCGTCGACGACCCGCCCCAGGAGCCCACCGGTGCCCCAGCAGCCACCCCCGATCACCGTCGTCGGGATCGGGGCCGACGGCTGGCCCGGCCTCGGCGGCACCGCCCGCGCCGCGCTGCGGGCGGCCGGGGCCGTGATCGGCGGACCCCGCCAGCTCGGCCTGCTGCCCGCCGGCGAGGTCGCCGCCGAACGGGTGCCCTGGCCGTCCCCGCTGCGCCCGGCCGTGGCCGGCCTGCTCGACCGGTACGCCGACCGCCCGCTCGCGGTGCTGGCCAGCGGCGACCCGATGTTCTACGGCATCGGCCGCACCCTCGCCGAGACCGCCGGACCCGAGCGGCTGCGCGTGCTGCCGCACCCCTCCTCCGTCGCCCACGCCTGCGCCCGGCTGGGCTGGCCGCTGGAGTCCACCGAGGTGGTCAGCCTGGTCGGCCGCCCGCTCGACACCCTGCGGCTCGCCCTCAACCCCGGGCGCCGGCTGCTGGTGCTCAGCGCCGGCGCCGACACCCCGGCCGCCGTCGCCGCACTGCTCACCGGGGCCGGCCACGGCGCCGCCCGGCTGCGCGTCCTCGAACAGCTCGGCGGCCCCGCCGAGCGGCGGCTGGACGGCCCCGCCGACGGCTGGCCGCACCCGCCCGGCGACCCGCTCAACGTCATCGCCGTCGAACTCCCGGCCGACGGCCCCCGGGTCCCCGTCGTCCCCGGCCTGCCCGACGGCGCCTACGAGAGCGACGGCCAGCTGACCAAGCGGCATGTGCGCGCCGCCACCCTGGCCACCCTGGCGCCGGTGCCCGGCGAACTGCTCTGGGACGTCGGCGGCGGCTCCGGCTCGATCGCGATCGAGTGGCTGCGCGCCCACCGCGACAACCGGGCCGTCGCCGTGGAGCGCGACCCGGTGCGGGCCGGGCGGATCGCCCGCAACGCCGCCGCGCTCGGCGTGCCCCGGCTGCGGGTGGTCACCGGCGCCGCGCCGGACGCGCTCGACGGACTGCCCGCCCCGGACGCGGTGTTCGTCGGCGGCGGGCTCACCGCGCCCGGCCTGCTGGACGCCTGCTGGAGCGCGCTCGCCCCCGGCGGCCGGCTGGTCGCCAACACGGTGACCCTGGAGTCGGAGGCGCTGCTCACCACCTGGTACCGGCGGCACGGCGGCGAGCTGCTGCGGCTCGCCGTGGCGCACGCCGCCCCGGTCGGCGGCTTCACCGGCTGGCGCCAGGCGATGCCGGTCACCCAGTGGTCCGCCGTCAAGCCCGCCACCGCGCCCCCCACCCCTCAGGAGAACGCCTCGTGACCGTCCACTTCATCGGGGCCGGCCCCGGCGCCGCCGACCTCATCACCCTGCGCGGCCAGCGGATCCTCGCCCGCGCCGAGGTCTGCCTGTACGCCGGCAGCCTGGTGCCGCGCGAGCTGCTGGCCGAGTGCCCGCCCGGCGCCCGGCTGGTCGACACCGCCAACCTCACGCTCGACGAGATCACCGCGGAGTACGTCCGCGCGCACGCCGCCGGACAGGACGTCGCCCGGCTGCACTCCGGCGACCCGTCGGTGTTCAGCGCCGTCGCCGAGCAGATGCGCCGCCTCGACGCGGCCGGGGTGCCGTACGAGGTGGTGCCCGGCGTGCCGGCCTTCGCCGCCGCCGCGGCCGCGCTCAAGCGCGAACTGACCGTGCCGACCGTCGGCCAGACCGTCATCCTCACCCGGATCGCCAAGCGCGCCACCCCGATGCCGGAGGGCGAGGACCTCGCCACCCTCGGCCGCAGCGGCGCCCTGCTGGTGCTGCACCTGGCCGCCGGGTACGTGGACGACGTGGTCGAGCAGCTGCTGCCGCACTACGGCGCCGACTGCCCGGCCGCCGTGGTCGCGATGGCCAGCCGGCCGGACGAGCTGGTGCTGCGCGGCACCGTCGGCGACATCGCCGGGCAGGTGAAGGCGGCGGGCGTGGTCCGCACGGCGGTGATCATCGTCGGCCGGACGCTGGGAGCCGAGCAGTTCCGCGACAGCCACCTCTACTCCGCGGACCGCGAGCGCCCGCACGAGCCCTGCGGCGCGTGATGGCGCACGTCCTGCTGCTCGGCGGCACCACCGAGGCGCGCGCCCTGGCCGCCGCGCTCGCCGGGGACGCCTCGCTGCGGGTCACCAGCTCGCTGGCCGGGCGGGTCGCCGAACCCCGGCTGCCCGCCGGCGAGGTGCGGATCGGCGGCTTCGGCGGCCCCGACGGCCTCGCCGCCTGGCTGCGCGCCGAAGGGGTGAGCGCCCTGGTGGACGCCACCCACCCGTTCGCCGCCGCGATGTCCCGCAACGCCGCCGAGGCCGCCGCGGCCACCGGTGTGCCGCTGCTCGCCCTGCGCCGCCCCGGCTGGGAGCCGGTGCCGGGCGACCGCTGGCACCGCGTCCCCTCGCTGCCGGCCGCGGCGGACCTGCTGCCGTCCCTCGGCCGGCGGGTGCTGCTCACCAGCGGCCGCCAGGGCATCGCCGCCTTCGCCCACCTGGACGGCCTGCACATCGTCGCCCGCTCCGTCGATCCGCCCGGGCCGCCGCTGCCCGCCTCGCTGGACGTGCTGCTCGACCGCGGCCCGTTCACCCTGGACGGCGAGCGGGCGGTGCTGCGCGAGCACCGGATCGACGTCCTGGTCACCAAGGACAGCGGCGGCGCGGCCACCGCGCCCAAGCTCACCGCGGCGCGCGAACTCGGCCTGCCCGTGGTCGTCGTGGACCGCCCGCCGGCACCGGCCGGCGTCCCGGTCGCGGAGAGCGTCGAGGCCGCCCTCGCCTGGCTGGCCGTCCGGTAATTCCGGTGCCGGGCGGGCCCCGTCCCTGTCACGATGGCCCGATGACCGACGCCTACGACCTCGCCGACGCCGCCCGCACCGAGACCCCGCCCGCCGGTGACGAGCGCGCCACCCTGACCGCCTTCCTGGACTTCCAGCGCGACACCTTCGCGATGAAGTGCGCCGGACTGACCACCGAGCAGCTGCGCGCCCGCCCGCTGCTCCCCTCCCCGCTCTCGCTGCTCGGCCTGGCCCGCCACCTCGCCGAGGTCGAGCGCGGCTGGTTCCGCAACGTCCTGGCCGACGAGGCCCGCCCCGGCTTCTGGAAGCGCCCGGACGGCGGCTTCGCCGAGTTCGACGTCGAGGACGCCGACCCCGACGAGGGCTTCGCCGTCTGGCGCCGCGAGTGCGCCCACGCCCGCGAACTCGTCGCCGCCGCCCCGTCGCTGGACATCCTCGGCCACCACCGCGGCCCCTCCGGCGAGCAGAGCTGGTCGCTGCGCTGGATCCTCACCCACATGATCGAGGAGTACGCCCGGCACAACGGCCACGCCGACCTGCTGCGCGAACACCTCGACGGCCGCACCGGCGAATGACCTCCCGGCAGAAGGACCGCGACGCCCCCGGCCCGCGGGAGCCCTGGAACAGGATCGTCCCGCACCTCTGGGTGGGCGGCCACTACTTCACGCCTCCCGGCGGAGAGCGCGAACCCGCCGTCGTGGACGACGAGTTCGACCTGGTCGTGAGCCTCTTCACGCTGCCCGGCCACGGCCCGGCGCCGGGGGTGGAGCACATCGTCCGCGAGGTGCCCGACGACTACCTCACCGCCCCCCAGCTGCGCGCCGTCCAGGAGGCCGCGACGCTCACCGCGCACGCCGTCCGCCAGGGCCGCCGCACCCTGGTCCGCTGCCACTCGGGCTACAACCGCTCGGGCCTGGTGGCCGCCCAGGCCCTCGTCGAGCTGGGCCACGAGGCCGGCCGCGCCATCGCGCTGGTCCGGGAGCACCGCTCCCCCCGGGCGCTCGCCAACGTGGCTTTCGTCGACTACCTGACCACCGGCCTGGACACCGCGTACCTGCTGGCCGGGCTGGACACCGGCACCGACGGCTGAGGCCGTGGCCTCCCGCGGGCGGCCACGGCCTCGAAGAGCCGGGTGCGGATCAGATGTCGCGGAAGGTCTCGATCTGGGCGCCGATGGAGTTCAGGCGCTCGGCGAGGTCCTCGTAGCCGCGGTTGATGACGTAGACGTTGCGCAGCACCGAGGTGCCCTTGGCGGCCAGCATCGCGAGGAGGATGACCACGGCGGGGCGCAGCGCGGGCGGGCAGACCATCTCGGCGGCGCGCCAGCGGGTCGGGCCCTGGACCAGGACGCGGTGCGGGTCGAGCAGCTTGATGTCCGCGCCGAGCCGGGTGAGTTCGGTGAGGTAGATGGCGCGGTTGTCGTAGACCCAGTCGTGGATCATCGTGGTGCCGTGGGCGGCCGCGGCGATGGCGGCGAAGAACGGCACGTTGTCGATGTTGATGCCGGGGAAGGGCATCGGGTGGATGGTGTCGATCGGCGCGGTGAGCTTGGAGGGGCGCACGGTGAGGTCGACCAGCCGGGTGCGGCCGTTGTGGGCCGGGTACTCGGGGGTGCGGTCGTAGTCGAGGCCCATGCCCTCCAGCACGGCGAGCTCGATCTCCAGGAACTCGATCGGCACCCGGCGGACGGTCAGCTCGGAGGAGGTGACCACGGCGGCGGCGAGCAGGCTCATCGCCTCGACCGGGTCCTCGGCCGGGGTGTAGTCGACGTCGCAGGTGATCTCGGGGACGCCGTGCACGGTGAGGGTGGTGGTGCCGATGCCCTCGATCCGCACGCCCAGCTTCTCCAGGAAGAAGCAGAGGTCCTGGACCATGTAGTTGGGCGAGGCGTTGCGGATGACGCTGACGCCGTCGTGGCGGGCGGCGGCGAGCAGGGCGTTCTCGGTGACGGTGTCCCCGCGCTCGGTCAGCACGATCGGGCGGTCCAGCGGGGCGCCGGGCTGGACGGAGGCGTGGTAGGCGCCGCCGGTGGTGGCGACCTCCAGGCCGAACCGGCGCAGCGCGGTGAGGTGCGGCTGGACGGTGCGGGTGCCGAGGTCGCAGCCGCCGGCGTAGGGGATGGCGAAGGTGTCGGCGCGGTGCATCAGCGGGCCGAGGAACATCAGCACGCTGCGGGTGCGGCGGGCGGCCTCGACGTCCATGCCGGCGAGGTCGAGCTCGGCGGGCGGGGTGAGTTCGAGGTCGCGGCCGTCGTTGGTCCAGCGGCTCTTGACGCCGATGCTGGTGAGCACTTCGAGGATGCGGTAGACCTCCTCGATCCGGGCCACGCTGCGCAGGGTGGTGCGGCCGGTGGTCAGCAGCGAGGCGCAGAGGATGGCCACGCAGGCGTTCTTGCTGCTGCGGACGTCGATCGCGCCGGAGAGGGTGGTACCGCCGGCGACCCTCAGGTGCATCGGGCCCGCGTAGCCGAGGGAGACGATCTCGCTGTCGAGCGCTTCGCCGATACGGGCGATCATCTCAAGGCTGACATTCTGCTTGCCCTGTTCGATGCGGTTGACCGCGCTCTGGCTGGTGCCGAGGGCCTCGCCGAGCTGGGCCTGGGACCAGCCGCGGTGCTGACGCGCGGTACGGATGAGGGTGCCGATACGGGTGAGGTAGTCGCCTGTCACTCGCCAGACCATATCTCATGGCTGAGATAGCGCCAGAACCGACCCCGGGCGTGGCGCGACTTTTGTCCGTTTCTCACCCCGTATGTGCGTCAGATCTTCACATCACGGCGAAGTTCCCGGGACACGCCCGCGACGAAACGCGGGCAGCTCAGGGCCCCAGCGGCTCCGCCCGGCCGACGATCGTGCCGGCCCGGTCGATGCAGATGACGTCCACCGCGACCGGCGAGCCGACCAGCACGCCGAGCGCGGTGGCCCGGGCCGCCTCGGCCACCAGGTCGCCCAGCGGCACCCCGGCCGCCCGGCAGAGCTGGATCGCCTCCAGCGCGGTGTTGGCCGCCGCGACCGCCGCCGTCAGCCGCTCGTCCGCGCCGCCCGCGCGGGCCAGGCCGGCCAGGTAGCCCTTGTCCACCTGGGAGCGGGCCGAGTGCAGGTCGAGGTGGCCGGCGGCGAGCTTGGAGAGCTTGGCGAAGCCGCCGGCGATGGTCAGCCGCGGCACCGGGTGGCGCTTGAGGTACTTGAGCACCGCGCCCGCGAAGTCGCCCATGTCCAGCAGCGCGTCCTCGGGCAGGCCGTGCACGGCGACGGCCACCTTCTCCGACGTCGAACCGGTGCAGCCGGCCACATGGGTGCGGCCGGCGGCCCGCGCCACGTCCACCCCGCGCCGGATCGAGTCGATCCAGGCGGAGCAGGAGTAGGGGACGACGATCCCGGTGGTGCCGAGGATGGAGAGCCCGCCGAGGATGCCGAGCCGGGGGTTCCAGGTGGAGCGGGCGATCTCCTCGCCGTGGTCGACGGAGAGCTCCACCACCACGTCGCCGCTGCCGCCGCACTCGGCCGCCACCTCGGCGACCACGTCCCGGATCAGCTGCCGGGGCACCGGGTTGACGGCCGGCTCGCCGACCGGCACCGGCAGCCCGGCCTTGGTCACGGTGCCCACCCCCGGTCCGGCCCGGAACACCACGCCCGCCCCCGGCTCCCCGGCCCACACGGTGGAGCGCACCAGCGCGCCGTGCGTCACATCGGGGTCGTCCCCGGCGTCCTTCACCACCCCGGCCATCGCCCGCCGCCCCGCCCGCCCCTCGGTGATCCCCTCCACCGCGAGCGCGAACGCCGGCCGCTGCCCCTTCGGCAGCACGATCTCCACCGGATCCGGGAACTCCCCCGTCAGCAGCGCCCGGTACGCCGCCTTGGTCGCCGCCGTGGCACACGCCCCGGTCGTCCAGCCGTGCCGCAGCCCACTGCTCTTCAGCTGCCCGGCCCGCCCACCGACCTCACCCATGCCGTACCGCTCCTTGCTTCCGTGGCCGATCAAGACCTGAACCCCGGCCTCCGCCCCGTTCCGGGACCGCAGGGCCAAGGCGATTGTGCACCTGGCACGCTTCGTACACTCGATGCATGAGCGAGCAGCCTGCCCAGACCGTATCGATTCGTGAGGCCCGTGAGCATCTCGCCGACGTGGTCGACCGCGCCGAACGGGACGAGCCGACCGTGATCACCCGACGGGGCCGTGAGGTTGCCGCGGTCGTCCCGATAGAGCTCCTGCGCGAGTACCGACGCTGGGAGGAGCAGGAGCTGGTACGCCTCGTCGAGGAACGCCGCGACGAACCCACGTACTCCCTCGAAGAGGTCATGGCCGAGACGCTGGCCAGGCCCGAGTGACGTACCGCACCTTCTTCACCGAGTCCGCGCGCGGCGAACTCCGCAAGCTGCCCCGCGTCACCGCCGTTCCGGTCCTGCGAAAGCTCGCCGAGCTGGAGCAGGACCCGTACGGCTTCAACACCACCGCGCTTGTCGGATCACCCGAACACCGGCGGCTGCGGGTGGGGGACCACCGGGTGAACTACACCGTCGACGGTGGTCGGCTGCTGGTCCTGGTCGTGCGGGTCGGCCACCGTTCCGGGATCTGCCGCGACTGACGAAGACTCCGCGCGGAAGGCGTGACGGCCTTCCGCGCGGAAGGCCGTCAGGCCTCGGGGTAGCGGCGGGGGGTCCAGGTGACGTCCGGGTGCGGGGGGCGCGGGACGTGCTGCGTCTGGGAGGAGCCGATCAGGAGGATGGTGCGCATGTCGACCTCGGCGGGGTCGAGGTCGGCGAGGCGGACGGTGCGGACGCGCTCGGTGGGGCCGCCGACGTCGCGGGCCATCACCACCGGGGTCTCCGGGGCCCGGTACTCCAGGAGGAGGTCGCGGGCGCGGCCGACCTGGGTGGTACGGGACTTCGAGCCGGGGTTGTAGAGGGCGAGCACGAGGTCCGCCCCGGCCGCGGCGCGCAGGCGCGCGGCGACGACGTCCCAGGGCTTGAGGCGGTCGGAGAGCGAGACCACCGCGTAGTCGTGGCCGAGCGGGGCGCCGGCCCGGGACGCGGCCGCGTGGGCGGCGGTCATGCCGGGGACGATCCGCACCGGGACCTCCCGGTAGGCCTCCTCGCAGGCGACCTCCAGGACGGCGGTGGCCATCGCGAAGACGCCCGGGTCGCCGGAGGAGACCACCACCACCCGGTGGCCGCGGCGGGCCAGGTCGAGGGCGAACTCGGCGCGCTCGGACTCCACCTTGTTGTCGGAGCCGTGCCGGGTCTGGCCGGGCCGCACCGGCACCCGGTCCAGGTAGGTGGTGTAGCCGACCAGGTCGGTGGCGGCGGCCAGGGCGCCGCGCGCCTCCGGGGTGAGCCAGAGCGGCCCGGCCGGGCCGGTGCCGACGACGGTGACGCCGCCCGGCCCGCTCAGGTCGGGCGCCGCCGGCTCCAGCGGGGCGACCTTGCTGGGCAGCACGGCCACCGAGAAGTACGGGACGCCCTCGGGGTCGACCGAGGCCAGCGGCGCCGTCCGCTCGCCCTCCATGAACGCCCGCTCGACGTACTGGGCGTCGGCCAGCCGGCCGGCCCGCTCCAGGGCGCGGCGCACGGTCGGGAAGGTGCGCCCGAGCTTCATGACGACGGCGGAGTCCGCGGCGGCCAGCCGCGCGGTCAGCTCCTCCTCCGGCAGCGTGCCGGGGATGACGGTGAGCGTCTCCTCGGCCTCGGTGAGCGGCTGGCCGAGCCGGGCGGCGGCGGCGCTGACCGAGGTCACGCCGGGCACCACCTCGGTCGGGTAGCGGTGCGCCAGGCGCTTGTGCATGTGCTGGTAGGAGCCGTAGAAGAACGGGTCCCCCTCGGCGAGCACCACGACATCGCGTCCGGCGTCCAGATGGGCGGCCAGCCGGGCGGCGGCCTCCTCGTAGAAGTCGTCCAGCGCGCCCCGGTAGCCGCCGGGGTGGTCGGTCGTCTCGACGGTGACCGGGTAGACCAGCTTCTCCTCGATCTGACCGCCGGTCAGGTAGCGCTCGGCGATGGACCGGGCGATCGAGCGGCCGTGCCGGGCGCTGTGATAGGCCACCACGTCGGCCTTGCCGATGAGTTCGGCGGCGCGGACGGTCACCAGCGAGGGGTCGCCGGGACCGAGGCCCACCCCGTAGAGCCGGCCCGTGGTGGTGTTCTGACGCTCCGTCACTCTTCCTCGCTCGCAATCGCGTTGATCGCGGCGGCGGCGATCGCGCTGCCGCCGCGGCGGCCGCGGACCACCAGGTGCTCCAGGCCGGCCGGGTGCCCGGCCAGCGCCTCCTTGGACTCGGCCGCGCCGATGAAGCCGACCGGCACGCCGATCACCGCGGCCGGGCGCGGGGCGCCGGCCTCGATCAGCTCCAGCAGCCGGAAGAGCGAGGTCGGCGCGTTGCCGACGGCGACCACGGCGCCCTCCAGGCGGGGCAGCCACAGCTCCATCGCGGCGGCGCTGCGGGTGTTGCCCATCGCCCGGGCCAGCTCCGGCACCGCCGGGTCGGTGAGCGTGCAGATCACCTCGTTGTCCGCGGGCAGCCGCTTGCGGGTGACGCCGCTGGCGACCATGTTGACGTCGCACAGGATCGGCGCGCCGGCGCGCAGGGCGGCGCGCGCGGAGGCGACCACGCCGGGCGAGTACACCAGGTCCTCGACCAGGTCGACCATGCCGCAGGCGTGGATCATCCGCACCGCGACCTGGGAGACGTCCGCCGGCAGCGCGGCGAGGTCGGCCTCGGCCCGGATGGTGGCAAAGGACTGGCGGTAGATGGACGCGCCGTCCTTCTCGTACTCGATCACGTGGTGGTCCTCCGGGCCGCGGCGACCGCCGCGGCCATCTCCTCGTTCGTCACTTCCACGGCGGTCTCCCGCCCCGGCGGCCCGCCTTCGACCGCCACCCGGTACCCCTGCCCGGTCGCCAGCACGTCCACCCGCCGTCCGGCGGGGTGGCCGCAGCGGCGCTCGCAGCCCGACCAGTGCACCGGCAGGCCGCCGGGGCCCGCCGGGACGCCGTCCAGCGCCCGGGCCGCGTCGGCCCGGACGTCGGCCGGCGACTTCGCGCAGCCCGGCAGCCCGGTACAGGCGCTCGCGCCGTCCCAAGCCGTCCCGGCGGCGGTCCGGAAGCCGGCCGCCGCCAGCCCCGCCAGCCGTCCGGCCGGCGCGTCGGGCAGCACCACGGCGCGCCACGGGGTGAGCCGCAGCTCGCCCTCGGCGGCGTCGGCCAGGGTCCGCCACTGCCCGGCCGTGGCCACACCGAAGCGCGGGCCGACGTGCAGTCCGCCACCGGGCAGCGCGCCCAGCGGCGGGCGGGTCCCGGACAGCACCGGCATCGGGAGCTGACCGGGCGGCAGCAGGTCGGGCACCTCGCGCAGGTGCCAGGCCCGCACCCCGGCGGCGCGCTGCGCCTCCAGGAACTCCCGGGCGGCCTCCAGGGCCGCGCAGGGCGCCTGGTCGGCGGGCACCGGCCGCACGGTGGCGGCCCGGCCGAGGCGCAGCAGGGCGGTGCCCTCCGGGCCTGCGATCAATGTCACATCGGCGTCCAGCGCGGCGACGTCGCCGTCGCCGTCGTCCAGCGCGAACAGGAACTTGCCGGACAGGCCGGTCGCCCAAGGGGCGGCGCACAGGGACCGGTCGAGCGAGCGCGCCCAGCCCCGCACCACGCCGCGGCCGGTGGCGGGGACGGGCGAGGCGACGATGTTGCGGACCCGCTCGTGGGTGTCGGAGGGCAGCAGGCCGGCGGCGCGCAGCCGCCCGCCGAGTTCGCCGCCGCCGTCCGGCGCCAGGCCGCGCAGCTGGACGTTGCCGCGCGAGGTGATCTCCAGTCGGCCGTCGCCGAGTTCGCCCGCCGCGTCGGCCAGCGCGAGGGCCTGAGCGGCCGTCAGCAGTCCGCCGGGCAGCCGGACCCGGGCCAGGGCGCCGTCGTCGGCGGTGTGCAGACGAAGGGCCCCGGGGCAGGCGTCCGGACGCGCCCGGTCGGGCACGGCGGCGCCCGGCGCGGCGGCGTCGGGTTCGGGAGGCATGGCGGCGAGCATACAGATGATCCGATGGGTTGCCGCCGTACCGTCGCTCACATCCCCGGCCCCGCCCGGCGCCCCCGTCACCTGCACTCCCCCGGCCCGGCCGTACCCCGTACGATGCTGGCGGACGGTCCCCGCGGACCGTCCGACGCCAGCGACGGCGCAGGGGAGGAAACCGGTGCGAACCCGGTGCGGTCCCGCCACTGTGACCGCGGTTCACCGGGCCTTCCGGTGGAACGCGGGAGCCAGGAACTCCTGCCGTCCTCCACCGGCCCGGGGCGCGGACCCCGAGGAAGGCTTGAAAGCCATGCGCCGTCGCATGCCCGCTCTCGCGGTCTCGTCCACCGACAAGGCCGGGAGGGCCTTCGCATGATTCTGCTGCTGTCGACGTCCGACACCGACCTGCTGAGCGCCCGCGCCTCCGAGGGGCCGGTCCGCTACCGGCTGGGCAACCCCGCCCGGTTGACGCCCGAGGAGCTGCCCGCCCTGCTGGAGGGCACCGAGCTGGTCGTGGTCCGCCTGCTCGGCGGCCGCCGCGCCTGGCAGGAGGGCCTGGACGCGCTGCTCGCCGGCCCCCGCCCGGTGGTCGTGCTGACCGGTGAGCAGGCCCCCGACGCCCAGCTGATGGAGCTGTCCACCGTCCCGGCCGGCATCGCCGCCGAGGCGCACGCCTACCTGGCGCACGGCGGCGCGGCCAACCTCGCCGAGCTCGGCGCCTTCCTCTCCGACACCGTGCTGCTCACCGGCCACGGCTTCGCCCCGCCCGCCTCCGCCCCGGCCTGGGGCCCGCTGGAGCGCGCGGCCCGGACGGAGGAGGGCCCGACCGTCGCGGTGCTCTACTACCGCGCCCAGCACATGAGCGGCAACACCGCGTTCGTGGAGACCCTCTGCCGGGCGATCGAGGACCAGGGCGCCCGGGCCCGGGCGTACTACTGCGCCTCGCTGCGCGGCGCCGAGCCGGAGCTGCTGGCCGCCCTCGGCGAGGCCGACGCGATCGTCACCACGGTGCTCGCCGCCGGCGGCACCCGCCCGGCCGACGCGCAGGCCGGCGGCGACGAGGAGGCCTGGGACGCCGGCGCGCTCGCCGCGCTGGACCGCCCGATCCTCCAGGCGCTCTGCCTGACCTGGTCGCGCGCCCAGTGGGAGGCCAGCGACGACGGCCTGTCCCCGCTGGACACCGCCACCCAGGTCGCGGTGCCCGAGTTCGACGGCCGGCTGATCACCGTCCCGTTCTCCTTCAAGGAGCTGGACGAGGACGGCCTGACCGTCTACGCCGCCGACGGGGAGCGCGCCGCCCGGGTGGCCGGCGTCGCCGTCGCGCACGCCCGGCTGCGGCACGTCCCGGCCGCCGAGCGCCGGCTCGCCCTGGTGCTGTCCGCGTACCCGACCAAGCACGCCCGGGTCGGCAACGCCGTCGGCCTGGACACCCCGGCCAGCGCGATCCGGCTGCTGACCGCGCTGCGCGCGGAGGGCATGGACCTGGGCGAGGGCCTGCCCGGTCTGGACACCGACACCGATGACGGCCACGAGGGCGACGCCCTGATCCACGCCCTGATCGCCGCCGGCGGCTACGACCAGGACTGGCTGACCGAGGACCAGCTGGCCCGCAACCCCGTGCGCATCCCGGCCGCCGACTACCGCCGCTGGTACGCCACCCTGCCCGAGGGCCTGCGCGCCCGGGTCGAGGAGCACTGGGGCCCGGCCCCCGGCGAGCTGTACGTCGACCGCTCGCAGAACCCCGACGGCGACATCGTGCTCGCCGCGATCCGCTCCGGGAACCTGCTGGTGCTCATCCAGCCGCCGCGCGGCTTCGGCGAGAACCCGGTCGCGATCTACCACGACCCGGACCTCCCGCCGTCCCACCACTACCTGGCCGCCTACCGCTGGATCGCCGCCGCCGAGGCCGACGGCGGCTTCGGCGCGCACGCCGTGGTCCACCTCGGCAAGCACGGCAACCTGGAGTGGCTGCCCGGCAAGACCGCCGCGCTGTCCGCCGAGTGCGGCCCGGACGCCGTGCTCGGCGACCTGCCGCTGGTCTACCCGTTCCTGGTCAACGACCCGGGCGAGGGTACCCAGGCCAAGCGCCGCGCCCACGCCACCCTGGTCGACCACCTGGTGCCGCCGATGGCCCGCGCCGACTCCTACGGCGACATCGCCCGCCTGGAGCAGCTGCTCGACGAGCACTCCAACATCGCCGCGATGGACCCGGCCAAGCTGCCCGCGATCCGCGCCCAGATCTGGACGCTGATCCAGGCCGCCAAGCTCGACCACGACCTCGGTCTGGAGGAGCGCCCCGAGGACGACGGCTTCGACGACTTCCTGCTGCACGTCGACGGCTGGCTCTGCGAGGTCAAGGACGCCCAGATCCGCGACGGCCTGCACGTCCTGGGCCAGGCGCCCGCCGGCACCGACCGGGTCAACATCGTGCTCGCCATCCTGCGCGCCCGGCAGATCTGGGGCGGCGTCAGCGCGCTGCCCGGCCTGCGCGAGGCGCTCGGCCTGGACGAGGCCGCGCTCACCCTCGGCGCCACCGACGCGGCCGAGGCCAAGGCCCGCGAGCTGGTCGAGGCGATGGAGGCGGCCGACTGGGCGCCGGAGGCCGTCGAGAAGGTCGCCGCCGGCCTGCCGGAGGCGGTGCGCGAGGTGCTGGACTTCGCCGCCGTCCAGGTGGTGCCGCGACTGGCCGCCACCACCGACGAGCTGGACGCCGTGCTGCACGCGCTGCGCGGCGGCTTCGTCCCGGCCGGCCCGTCCGGCTCGCCGCTGCGCGGGCTGGTCAACGTGCTGCCGACCGGCCGCAACTTCTACTCCGTCGACCCCAAGGCGGTGCCCAGCAAGCTCGCCTGGGAGACCGGGCAGGCGCTCGCCGCCTCGCTGGTCGAGCGCTACCGGGCCGACAACGACGGTGCCTACCCGCCGTCGGTGGGCCTGTCGCTCTGGGGCACCAGCGCGATGCGCACCGCCGGCGACGACATCGCCGAGGCGTTCGCGCTGCTCGGCGTCCGCCCGGTCTGGGACGACGCCTCGCGCCGGGTCACCGGCCTGGAGGCGATCCCGCTCGACGAGCTGGACCGCCCGCGCATCGACGTCACGCTGCGCATCTCCGGCTTCTTCCGGGACGCCTTTCCGCACGTCGTCGCCCTGCTGGACGACGCGGTGCGCCTGGCCGCCGCCCAGGAGGAGCCGGAGGAGCGGAACCACGTGCGCGCCCACGTCCAGGCGGACCTCGCCGAGCACGGCGACGAGCGCAAGGCCACCGTGCGCGTCTTCGGCTCCCGCCCCGGCACCTACGGCGCGGGCCTGCTCCAGCTGATCGACAGCCGCGACTGGCGCACCGACGCCGACCTCGCCGAGGTGTACACGGTCTGGGGCGGCTACGCCTACGGCCGCGGGCTGGACGGGCGCCCGGCCCGCGAGGAGATGGAGACCGCGTACAAGCGGATCACCGTCGCCGCGAAGAACACCGACACCCGCGAGCACGACATCGCCGACTCGGACGACTACTTCCAGTACCACGGCGGCATGGTGGCCACCGTGCGCGCGCTCACCGGCAAGGCGCCGACCGCCTACATCGGCGACTCGACCCGCCCGGAGACGGTCCGCACCCGCACCCTGACCGAGGAGGCGGCCCGGGTCTTCCGCGCCCGGGTGGTCAACCCGCGCTGGATCGAGGCGATGCGCCGGCACGGCTACAAGGGCGCGTTCGAGATGGCCGCGACCGTCGACTACCTCTTCGGGTACGACGCCACGACCGGTGTGGTCGCGGACTGGATGTACGAGAAGCTCACCCAGGAGTACGTGCTGGACCCGGTCAACCGGGAGTTCCTGGCCGGCGCCAACCCGTGGGCGCTGCACGGGATCAGCGAGCGGCTGCTGGAGGCGGCGAGCCGGGGGCTGTGGGAGCAGCCGGACCCGGAGCTGATCGAGCAGCTGCAGGCGGCGTTCCTGGAGACCGAGGGCGACCTGGAGGGCGACGAGGGCTGACCCGCCTTCGGCCACTGGGCCGTTCGGGTGATCGCGGGGCTGGTGACGGGGCCGCGCCGAGCGGACAATACGGGGCATGCCGCGCCCTCCCCTGCTCACCGGCCCCGACGGCCCGTCCGACCCCGTCACCCGGACGGCGGCCGATGTCGCCGCCGCCCGACCCGGCGGGGCCGCCGCCCGCTACCGGCCCCGGCTGGCGGCGCTCGCCGCCGGGGCCCTGCCGGTGCTCGCCTTCCCCGCCCCCGGGGTGGCGGCGCTCGCCTGGGTCGCCCTGGTCCCCGGCCTGCTGCTGATGCAGCGGGCTCCGGGGGCCCGCGAGGCGGCGGTGCGCGGCTGGTGGTTCGGCGCCGGGTTCATCCTGACCGGGATGTCCTGGCTGCTGTCCTCCGTCGGACCGGCCCTGCCGCTGATCGCCGTGGTGTTCGGGTCGCTGCAGGCCGGGGTGGGCTTCGCGGTGTGGCGGCTGCTGCGCCCGCCGCTGACCGTCCGCCGGGCGCTGCTCGCGCCGCCGGTGGTCGCGGCGGTCTGGCTGACCACCGAGTACGCGCGCTCCTGGCCCGCGCTGGGCGGGCCGTGGGCGCTGCTCGGCGCCACCCAGTGGCAGCACCCGGCCGTGCTGGCGCTGGCCTCGGCCGGCGGGATCTGGCTGGTCAGCGCCGCCGTGGTGGCGGTCAACACCGCCGTGCTGGTGGTGCTGACCGCCGTCGACCCGCGCCCGCGGGCGGCGGCCGCGCTGCTCGCGGCGGGGGCGCTGGCGGCCGGGCCGCTGCTGTTCGCGCTGCGCCCGGCGCCGCCGGCCGCCGCCCCGGACGGGCTGCGGGAGGTGCGGATCGCGCTGGTCCAGCCCGGGATCGTGGACGAGCCGCAGGCCCGGTTCGAGGCCAGTGCCCGCGCCACCACCGCGCTGGTCGGGCAGCGGCCGGTGGACCTGGTGGTCTGGGGCGAGTCCAGCACCACCGCCGACCTCGACCGCGATCCGGGGGCGCTCGACCGGCTGCGCGCGCTGTCCGCCGCGACCGGGGCCGAGCTGCTGGTGGGCGAGGACGCGCGCAAGGCGGACGGGCGGATCTCCAAGGACGCGGTGCTGGTGACGCCGGGCGGCGTGGCCGACCGGTACCGGAAGATCCGGCTGGTGCCGTTCGGCGAGTACATCCCGCTGCGGCCGGTGCTCGGCTGGGTCGCCGGGGTCAGCCGGGCGGCGGGCGAGAACCGGGCGCCGGGCAGCGGCCGGCACCTGCTGCCGGCCGTCGACCGGTCGGGGCGTCCGCTGCCGGTCGGGGCGCTGATCTGCTTCGAGTCGGCGTTCCCCGACATGGCGCGGACGGCGGCGCGCGACGGCGCCCGGGTGCTGGTCTACCAGTCGTCGACCTCGACCTTCCAGCGGACCTGGGCGCCCGAGCAGCACGTCTCGCTGGCCGCGATCCGGGCCGCCGAGACCGGGCGGCCCGCCGTACAGGCCTCGCTCACCGGGGTGTCGGCCGCCTTCGACGCGCAGGGGCGCGAGCTGGCCCGGCTGGGCACCGACGACACCGGCGCGCTGGTGGTGGACCTGCCGCTGACCGCGCCGACGACGTCCACCTGGTACCTGCGGGTGGGGGACGTGGTGCCGCTGACCGCCGTCCTGGTGACGGCCTGCGCCGCGGCGCTCGCCGTCCGCCGGCGTCAGCCCGCTCCCCTGGTCTCCGAGCGGAAGTAGAGGCCGAACGCCGCGCCCACCGGGTCGCGCAGCACCGCGATCCGCAGGCCGCCGCCCGGCAGGTCGGCGGGCGCCATCAGCACGGTCGCGCCGAGGTTTCCGGCCCGGAACGCCGAGACGTCCACGTCGGCCACCGAGAAGTACGGCAGCCAGTGCGGCGGCACCTGCGGCGGGAACTGCTCGCCCATGGTCAGCATGCCGCCGAAGTCGCCGTCGGCCAGGCCCCACTGGGTGTACGGCCCGGCGGGGCCGGCCTTCCAGCCGAACACCTCCGGGTAGAAGGCGCGGGCGCCGTCCGGGTCCCGGGTGAGCAGTTCCACCCAGCCGAGCGAGCCGGGCGCGTTGAGCACCTCGGCGCCGCGCAGCCGGCCCGCCTGCCAGAGCCCGAACACCGCGCCGGACGGGTCGGCCGCGATCGCGAACCGGCCGTAGTCCAGCGCGTCCGTCGGCTCGACGACCAGGCTCCCGCCCGCCCCGGTCACCCGGCGGGCGACGGCGTCGGCGTCCTCGACCAGGAAGGAGACCGTCCAGGCGGTGGGCTGCTCCTCGCCGTAGAGCGGGGTGACGGACGCGGCCGCCCTGCCGTCCAGCCGCATGAACGCGTAGCCCGCGGCCCCGGGGTGCTCGTCGGGCTCCGGCTGCCAGCCGAACAGCTCGCCGTAGAACCGCTGGGCGGCCGCCGGGTCGGCGCTGCCGTGCTCGACCCAGCACGGGCCGCCGGTCGTCACCGTCCGCTGCTTCATCGCGCTCTCCTCCTTCAGCCGATGTCCAGGACGACCTTGCCGCGCGCGTGTCCCGACTCGACGAGCGCGATCGCCTCGGCGGCGCGGGACAGCGGGTAGCGGCTGACGATGTGCGGGTCCAGTTCGCCCGCGGCCACCAGCTCGGCCAGCGCGGCGAGCGTCCCGGGGCTGGTGGAGCGGGTGAGGTAGCGCCCGCCCAGTTCCTCGGCGGTGGTCGGGTCGGCGGTGGACACCAGCCGGGAGCGGTCCTCCAGGGTCACCGCGGCGGCGCGGGCGTCGTCCCCGCCGACCAGGTCGAGCAGGCCGTCGACGCCGTCCGGCGCGGCCGCCCGGATCCGGTCGGCGACACCCTCGCCGTAGCGGATGCGCACCGCGCCCAGCGACTCGACGTACTTCTGGTTGGCGTCGCCCGCCGTGCCGATCACATGGATGCCCCGGCTGCGGGCGATCTGGGCGGCCGCGCTGCCGACGCCGCCGGCGATGCCGAGGATCAGCAGGGTCTGCCCGGCGCCGACGCCGACGTCGCGGACCGCGTCGTCGGCGGTCGCGGCCGCCACGGGCAGGGTGGCCGCCTGGTCGAAGCCGACCTTCGCCGGCTTCACCGCGCTCGACGCGGCGGACAGCAGGGTCTGCTCGGCGAACGCCCCGGCCGCCGCGATGCCGAACACCTCGTCGCCCGGGGTGAACCCGGTGACGCCGGGGCCGACCCGCTCGACCACGCCGGCCGCCTCGGACCCCATCACGGAGGGCAGCTCGCGCACCTGGCCGAGCCAGCCCCGGCGGACCTTCCAGTCGACCGGGTTCACCCCGGCCGCCCGGACGGCGATCGCCAGCTGGCCCAGACCGGGCTCCAGCACCGGCCGGTCCAGGAACTCCTGAGTCTCCGGCCCGCCGTAGTCGACGAACCCGAACGCCTTGGCCATCCCCGCTCCACTCTCCGCTCGACGGCCCCCGCCCCAGCATGCGGGCGGGGCCCGTCGGGAGGCGGTTCCTACTGGGCCACCCGGAGTACCGGGATCCAGAGTTCGGCCTCGGCCTCCTCGCCACCGGGGCGGACGTCCACCCGCAGGATCTCGGGACCGAGCCGGAACTCGTACGGGTTGGACGGGAACCACTGGGTGAAGACGTCCCGCCACATCTCCTGCAACGCGCGCGGGTACGGCCCGCTGTTGGCGAACACCGCCCAGGTGCCGGCCGGGACCTCGCGCACGTCCAGGTCCTCCGGCACCTCGGCGTCCGTCCCCGTGACCACCGCGTGGTAGTAGTCCAGCGGAACGCCCTCCTCCCGGCTCTCCGAGAAGAACTCGGTGACCGCGACGATCCCGGCCGGCTCCTGCTCCGAGAGGGCCGCGATCCGCTCGATCGTCTCCCGGCCGAGGCCCCTGATGAACTCGGCCATCGCCGGGTTGACCCCCTCGTGGACCAGGGGCACCCGGGCCCGCCGGCCCACGACCCGGAAGGCCGGCCGTTCGACGACGCGGTACTCCATGCTGCTGCTCCCTTCGATGACGAGCCGGAAGGACATCCGGGGCTGGGAGACGAGCACCGCACCGGTGCGCCGGGCCTCGCCGGGGCCGACGCCGTGCATCGCCCGGAACGCCCGGGCGAACGCCTCGCCGGAGCCGTAGCCGTGGCGGACCGCGACATCGAGCAGCGTCCGCTCCCCGGCCAGCACCTCCGCCCCGGCCAGGGTGAGCCGGCGCCGGCGCAGGTACTCCGACAGCGGCATCCCGGCGAGCGCCGAGAACAGCCGCCGGAAGTGGTACTCCGAGGTGGTCGCGATCCGCGCCAGCTCGGCGGCGTCGACCTCCTGGTCGAGGTGCTCCTCGATGTACTCCATGGCCTGGTTCAACCGGTCCAGCATCGGTTCCCGCCCCCGTCCTTCCCTCTGGTGCTCCTCACCGTAGGAGGCGGCCGCCCGCCCGGACCCGACATCTCCTGCCCGTTCCGGTCGGGTGGCCGCCGTGGCCCCGCCGCAGGTCAGGAGCCGTCGGCGCGCACCGCGTGGACGGAGCGGCTGCCCGCGTACTCGCCGAGGTTCCAGATCACCGACTCGGCGGACTTCCAGTCGGTGGTCGCCGAGCTGGGGAAGCCGAGGTCCTCGCAGCCGACCGCCGGCCGGGCCACCGTGGACGGCGTGTCGGCGCCCGGGGCGACCGCGCGCCGGCTGCCGTTGGCGGAGCCGTTGCTGGTGGACGGGTAGTGCCGGGGCTGCTGGGAGACCACGCCCTGGATCTTGCCCTGCTTACGTGCCGTCGGAGGCGTCCAGTCCGCAGACGTCGGACTTGCCGGTGGCCGCCTCGAAGACCGTCTCCAGGTCGAAGACCCGCAGGCCCTTGGTGGTGTCCACCGTGTAGAGCAGGTTGCCGTACCAGAGGATGCCGCCCGCGTGCCGCTGATGAAGCCAGAACGTACGGTGATCACCGGGCCGCTGACAACCCGCCACCTCTCCGGCCGGCCGAACGCCGCCGGCCGGGGAGATGCGGTGATGACTTCGTGTCGGATCAGGCCCTGCTCAGATCAGGCCCTGCTCAGATCAGGCCCTGCGCCAGCATCGCGTCCGCCACCAGTTCGAAGCCGGCGATGTTGGCGCCCAGCACGTAGTCCCCGGGCCGGCCGTACTTCTCCGCCGTGGTGTGGCAGGCGGTGTGGATGTTCCGCATGATCGCGGCCAGCCGCTCCTCGGTCCGCTCGAAGGACCAGACGTCGCGCGAGGCGTTCTGCTGCATCTCCAGCGCGCTGGTGGCGACACCGCCCGCGTTGGCCGCCTTGCCCGGCCCGAAGGCCACCCCGGCCTCCTGGAAGACCCGGACCGCCTCCGGGGTGGTCGGCATGTTGGCGCCCTCGGCGACCGCCCGCACCCCGCCGCGGACCAGCGCCAGCGCGTCCGCCTCGTCCAGCTCGTTCTGGGTCGCGCAGGGCAGCGCCACGTCCACCGGGACGCTCCAGACGCCGGTGCCCTCCACGTAGCGGACGTGGTCGCCCCGCTGCTGCGCGTACTCGGTGAGCCGGCCGCGCCGGACCTCCTTGATCTCCTTCAGCAGGTCGAGGTCGATGCCCTTCTCGTCCACCACGTAGCCGGTGGAGTCGGAGGCCGTCACCACGGTCGCGCCCAGCTGCTGGGCCTTCTCGATCGCGTACAGGGCGACGTTGCCGGAGCCGGAGACGGAGACCCGCAGGCCGTCCAGCTCCTCGCCCCGGGCGCGCAGCATCTCCTGGGTGAACAGCACGCAGCCGTAGCCGGTGGCCTCGGTGCGGGCCTGCGAGCCGCCCCAGCCGATGCCCTTGCCGGTCAGCACGCCCGACTCGTAGCGGTTGGTGATCCGCTTGTACTGGCCGAACAGGTAGCCGATCTCCCGGCCGCCGACGCCGATGTCCCCGGCCGGGACATCGGTGTGCTCGCCCAGGTGGCGGTACAGCTCGGTCATGAAGGACTGGCAGAAGCGCATGACCTCGGCGTCCGAGCGGCCCTTGGGGTCGAAGTCGGAGCCGCCCTTGCCGCCGCCGATGGCGAGGCCGGTCAGCGCGTTCTTGAAGATCTGCTCGAAGCCCAGGAACTTCACGATCCCGAGGTTCACCGAGGGGTGGAAGCGCAGGCCGCCCTTGTACGGGCCGAGCGCGCTGTTGAACTCCACCCGGAAGCCGCGGTTGACCTGGATCCGGCCCTGGTCGTCGGTCCACGGCACGCGGAAGATCAGCTGGCGCTCGGGCTCGACGATCCGCTCGACGATCCGGGCGTCGGCCAGCTCCGGCCGCTGCTCCAGGACCGGTCCGAGCGTCTCCACCACCTCCCGCACGGCCTGGTGGAACTCGGGCTCGCCGGGGTTGCGGCGGAGCACCTCGGCGTACAGCGACTCAATGGCGGGGTTCCCGGCGTCGTGGGACGCAGCGGGCACGGGGGTAGCCGACATCTTGATGAGGACCTTCCATGGTCTGAATCGACAGACAGGGCGCCTCCCCCGTCGTCCCGGGGGAAAGGCACCGGCGGTCCCCTCGCCATTGAGGGCGTCACGGCGCATTGAAACACCAGCGCGGCAACTCCTGGACCGCTCGCGCGGGCACAGTCTCTCATTGCCACCCCCCGTTTGTCCGCCCCTGTCCGTCCGGACTCCGTCCGGCAACCCGTTCGTGAGCTGCACCGACCTTCCGTCGGCCCACGGACCGGCCTCCGATTCGCCCCCGAATAATGTTGTTCAAATTGGAACTACCTAGTACCGTCGGAAGCCCAGCCCCACCGGAACCGCCCGTCACGAAAGGCCCGCCCATGCCGCAGGTGCAGTTGCCGCAACAGCAGAACCGTTCCTCCCAGGGCGACGACACCGCCCGGGTGCGGGCGCGGGTGCGGATCCCGCTGGTGTTCCCGGACGGGTACCGCGCCGAGGCGCAGGTGTCCACCTTCCACGGGCTGGCGGACGGGGCGGAGCACCTGGCGCTGGCGCTCGGCACGGTGCCCGAGGGCGCGACGCCGCTGGTGCGGCTGCACTCGGAGTGCCTGACCGGGGACGTGTTCGGCTCCGCCCGGTGCGACTGCGGGCCGCAGCTGCGCGAGGCCGTCGAGCGGATCGCCACGGCCGGCGGCTACCTGCTGTACCTGCGCCAGGAGGGGCGCGGCATCGGGCTGTACAACAAGCTGGACGCCTACGCCCTGCAGGACGCCGGCCTGGACACCTACGACGCCAACACCGCGCTCGGCCTGCCGGAGGACGGGCGCGACTACACCGCCGCCGCGCAGATGCTCGGGGCGCTCGGCGTCGACGGGATCGAGCTGCTGAGCAACAACCCCGACAAGGCCGCCCAGCTGGCCGCGCTCGGCGTCACGGTGCGGCGCCGGGTGCCGACCGGTGTGCACGTGTCCGAGAGCAACGTCCGCTACCTGCGGGCGAAGGTCGAGCGGACCGGGCACTCGATCGAGCTGTCCCGGCTGGTGGGCTGAGCGGCCCTCTCCCCGAAGAGTGCCCGGACGGTCAGCCGACCGGGCGGCCGCGCGGCTCCTCGGCGATCCGGCGGGCGATCTCGGACGGGCGCACCGGGCGGCCGAAGTGCCAGCCCTGCGCCCAGTCGCAGCCGATGACGCGCAGCCGCTCGGCGTCCCGGCCGGTCTCCACGCCCTCGGCGGTGACGGTCAGTCCGAGGGCGTGCGCCATCGACACCAGGCCGCTGACGATCCGCCAGCCGGTCTCCTCGTCCTTGGCCGGGTCGTGCAGGTCGCCGACGAAGGAGCCGGCGATCTTCAGTCCGGACACCGGCAGGTCGCGCAGGTAGGCGAGGTTGGACCAGCCGGTGCCGAAGTCGTCCACGGCGAGCGAGACCCCGAGGCCGACCAGGCCGTGCAGGGTGCGCAGCGCCTCGTCCTCCGGGCCGACCACGGTGGACTCGGTGATCTCCAGCTGGAGCCGGGCCGGGTCGAGGCCGGTGGTGCCGAGGATCCGGCCGAGGTCGCCGACCAGGGCGGCGCTGCGGGCCTGGCGCACCGCCAGGTTGACGTTGAGCTGGGGCGCGGCGTCGCCGAACCGCTTGATCCAGTCGGCGGCCTGGCCGCAGGCCTGTTCCAGCACCCAGCGGCCGAGCGGCATGATCAGCCCGGTCTCCTCGGCGGTGGTGACGAACTCGTCCGGGCCGAGCACGCCGAGCTGCGGGTGGCGCCAGCGCACCAGCGCCTCGACGGCGGCGAGCCGGCCGTCGCCGAGCGCGTAGAGCGGCTGGTAGTCGATGAAGAACTCGCCCCGGTCCAGGGCGGCGGGCATCCGCACCGAGACGGCGTAGCGGGAGACGGCGCGGGCGTTCTCCTTGGGGTCGAAGAGCGTCCAGCGGCCCCGGCCGGCCTCCTTGGCGCGGTAGAGCGTCAGGTCGGCGGCGCGCACGGCGGCGCCGGGGGTGGTGGTGGAGACCCGGCGCTCCAGGACGCCGACGCTGGCGCCGACGGCCAGCTTGTGGTCACCGATCAGCACCGGTCCGGCGAGCGCCTTCAGGACGGTCTTGGCCGCGGCGACCGCCTCCTGCTCGCCGCGGCTGTTCTCCAGCAGGACGACGAACTCGTCACCGCCGAGCCGGGCGACCAGGTGCCCGAGCGGGGTGAGCGCGGCCTTCAGCCGGGCGGCGACGGCGCACAGCAGCTGGTCGCCGGTGTCGTGGCCGAGGCTGTCGTTGACCACCTTGAAGCCGTCGAGGTCGACGTAGCAGAGTCCGAACCGGGCGCCGGGGTCCGGGTCCTCGAAGAGCTTCTCCAGCCGTTCGAAGAACGCGGCCCGGTTGGGCAGCCCGGTCAGCGGGTCGTGGGTGGCCTGGTGGCGCAGCCGCTCCTGGAGCCGGTAGCGGTCGGTGACGTCCTCCAGCATGGCGACCTGGTACACCGGGCGGCCGTCGTCGTCGCGGATCAGCGAGACCGTCAGGTGGGTCCAGACCACCTCGCCGTCCTGCCGGTAGTACGGCTTGTCGAACTGGAAGTACTCGCGCTTGCCGCTGATCAGCTCCTCGTAGGCGTCCCAGACGCCGTCGGCGTCCTCGGGGTGGACGAGGTCGCCGACCCGGCGGCCGATCATGTCGTCGGGGCCGGCGCCGAAGAGCTCCTGGAGGGCCTTGTTGACGGCCAGGATGTTGCCGTCGGTGTCGCCGATGCCGATGCCGATGGCCGCGCTCTCGAACAGCGCGCGGAAGCGGGCCTCGGAGGCGCGCAGCGCCTTCTCGGCCTCCTTGCGGGCGATGTCGGCGGCGGTGCGGATGGCCTCCTGCTCGCGCAGGGTGCGCTCGCGCAGCGCGGCCGCCCAGCCGGCCGCGAACGCGCCGCTCAGCGCGGGGCCGCGGCCGTCGGCGGCGGGCTGGCGCTGGAGCAGTTCGACCGCCCGGGCCAGCACGACCGGGTCGGTGAAGTGGGCGTCGACCAGCTCGGCCCCGGCCGAGGCGGCCAGGTGCGGCTCGAACGGGTGCTCCAGCTGGGCGCGGTGGAGCAGCCCGGCGGTCCGGGAGACCAGCCGGCCGAGCAGGCCGGGGTGGACCGCCGTGCCGTGGTCACCGGAGAGCAGCCGCGCCCAGTCCTCGTGGAACCGTTCGGCGCCGCTGCCCGGTTCCGGCGCGTCCGTCACGGACGGAGCCCCACGCCCGCCACCCCGGTCATCCGCTCGGGGTGTTCGCCGACGGTCTCGGGCTGGTCCGGGCGCCACTGCGGCAGGTAGACGACGCCGGGCTCGACCAGCTCGAAGCCCTCGAACATCGCGGTGATCTGCTCGTGGGTGCGCATGGTGAGCGGGGTCGGCGTCATCCGGTAGAGCCGCTGGTGGTCCTCGGCCTGGTCGGGGCGGCCCTCCAGGGAGGCGTGCGAGAGGACCAGGGCGCTGCCCGGCGGGAGGGCGTCGCGGATCACCGCGATCAGCTTCCACGGGTCCTCGGCGTCCTGGACGAAGTGCATGACGGCGACCAGCAGGACGGCCACCGGCTCGCCGGCGGCGAGCAGCGCGGTCACCTCGGGGCGGGACATGAGGTCCTCGACGTCCCGCACGTCGGCCTGGACGACGGAGCTGCCCGGGTCGTCCTCCAGCAGCAGGCGGCTGTGCGCGACGGCGACCGGGTCGCGGTCCACGTAGACGACCTGCGCCTCGGGGCGGATGGCGCGGGCGATCTCGTGCACGGCGCCGAAGGTGGGGATGCCGGAGCCGATGTCCAGGAAGCGGCCGATGCCGCGCTCGGCGGCGAACTGGACGGCGCGGCGCAGGAAGGCGCGGTTGGAGCGCATGATCTGCGGCAGCTCCGGCCACAGCGCGATGGCCTTGCGGGCCATCTCCCGGTCGACCTCGAAGTTGTGCGATCCCCCGAGGTAGTAGTCGTAGACCCGTGCGGCGTTCGGTTTGTCCAGGTCCGTGCCCTCCGGTACCCAGTTCGGTCGCCGCATCCTCGGGACTCCTTCGCTCCGGTTCCGGTGGACCAGCCGCCTTCTGTGGCAGCTGTGACTGATGAGACTACAAGCACAAAAGATCCTCCTCTGCACGCCGAACGCATGCAAGCGGAGTGCCGCGCTCCTGTCGGAGGTCCGCCGGACACCCCGGCGCGCGCGGCTACAGTGCCTCCGTGGACCCCAACCACTACCGGTTCCACGGGGTGTGGCGGCTGGCCGCGCCCCCCGCCGCCGTGTACCGGGCGCTCGCCGACGTGGCCGGCTACCCGCGCTGGTGGCCGGAGGTCCGCGACGTCCGGGAGACCGGGCCGGACCGCGGCGAGGTGCTGGTCCGCGCACTGCTCCCCTACCGGCTGGTCATCGGGCTCACCGCCGTCCGCCAGGACCCCGCCGCCGGGGTGCTGGAGGCGGCCATGCACGGGGACCTCACCGGCTGGTCGCGCTGGACGGTCACGGCGGACGGCGAGGGCGGCGCCCTGGCCCGGTTCGAGGAGGACACCCGCCCGGCCAAACCGCTGCTGCGCCGCCTCGCGCTGCCCGCCCGGCCGCTGTTCCGGGCCAACCACGCGGTGATGATGCGGCGCGGGCGGCGCGGCCTCGCGGCGTACCTGGACCGGCGGGACTGACCCCGGCCGGCCCCACCGGAGGCCCGGCGGCCCGGCCCGGCCCGGCCCCGGCCGTCCCCCGCTGTTCCCCGCCGTCCCCCGCTGTTCCCGGCGGCCGGATCGGTGCGCCCGACGGCCGGATCCCGCCGTCCGCGCGCCCGGTTCACCCGTCCGCACCGCCCCGGCCTGCGGCGACGGGCCTTCACCAGATGTTTGGGCGGCGCCCCCGCATGGTCCGGGGCAGACTGGGCAAGGTAGTCCGGGCCGCACCCGTGCCCCGAGGATGGTGAGTCCGGTGATACCGCTTCGACCGCCCAACCCGACCGACCGGCAGAGCCCGGAACCGCACGCCGACGCGGTGAGCCCGCTCACCGAATCAGCCGCGCGCAGCCACATGGCGGGCGTCTGCTTCAAGATCGGACCGCCCCGGCTGGTCGGCGTCGAGGTCGAGTGGTTCGTCCACGACGACCGATGTCCCGACCGGCCGGTCCCCGCGGAACGGCTGCACGCAGCACTGGACGCACTACCGCTCGGCGGACCCGACGGGACCTCGCTCCCCTCCGGCTCCCGCCTCACCCTCGAACCCGGCGGACAGGTCGAGCTCAGCTCCCCGCCCGCCGACAGCCTCACCGGCTGCGTCGCCGACACCCGGCGCGACCTCGGAGCCCTGCGGGCCGCCTTCGCCGGCCAGGGCCTGCGCCTCACCGGCACCGGCACCGACCCGCTGGCCCGCCCCCGCACGATGGTGCTGGACCATCCGCGCTACCTCGCGATGGAGCGCCACTTCGACGCCGCGGGCCCCTGGGGCCGGATCATGATGACCGGCACCGCCTCGCTCCAGGTCTGCCTGGACGCCGGCGCCGAGGACGGCCCGCACGCCCTGGACCGCCGCTGGCTGCTCGCCCACCGGCTCGGCCCGGTGCTGGTCGCCGCCTTCGCCAACTCGCCGCTGCTGGACGGCCGCCCCACCGGGCACCGCTCCACCCGGCAGACCGTCTGGTCCCGGATGGACCCCACCCGCACCCTCGCCCCCGCGCCCGACCACGGCGACCCCCGCGAGGCCTGGGCCGGGTACGTGCTGGACGCCGAGGTGCTGTGCGTGCGCCGCCACGACGGCCTGCCGTGGACCGCCCCGGCCGGGCTCACCTTCCGCGACTGGCTGCGCGGCGGCGGCGAACGCCCGCCGACCCTGGCCGACCTCGATTACCACCGCACCACCCTGTTCCCGCCGGTGCGCCCGCACGGCCACCTGGAGCTGCGGATGATCGACGCCCAGCCGGGCGACGGCTGGATCGTGCCGACCGCGCTGGTCACCGCGCTGCTGGACGACCCGCTCGCCGCGGACGCCGCGCTCGCCGCCCTGGAACCGCTGCAGCCGCCCCGGGACGACCCCCGCCCGCCGCGCGGCGACCTCTGGCGCCGGGCCGCCGCCCTGGCCACCGCCGACCCCGAGCTGCGCCGCGCCGCCCTCGCCTGCTTCGGCGCCGCCGACGCCGCGCTGGGCCGCCTGCCCGGCGCCGAGCGGCTGCGCGCCACCGTCGCCGCCTACGCCGAGCGCTACCCCGCGCGCGGCCGCTGCCCGGCCGACGACCAGCTGGACGCCCTGCGCTCCGGCACCCGAAGCACTCCCCCGGAGGAGGCCGCACCATGATCGACGACGCCCGTGAGGCCGGAACCACTCCCCCGGCGAACACCCCCGCGCCCGAGGCGCCGACATCGGACACCCCGGCGCCCGAGGCCCTGACCTCGGAGGCGCTGCGCGAGGCGATCGCCGTCGAGCTGCTGGCCGCCCGCGCCCGCACCGCCGCGCTCACCGACTGCGTCGGCGACCACGACCTCACCGCCCAGCACTCCCCGCTGATGTCCCCGCTGGTCTGGGACCTCGCGCACATCGGCAACCAGGAGGAGCTCTGGCTGCTGCGCAACGTCGGCGGCCGGGACCCGATGCACCCGGAGATCGACCCGCTCTACGACGCCTTCCAGCACCCGCGCGCCGAGCGGCCGAGCCTGCCGCTGCTGCCGCCCGCCGAGGCCCGGGCGTACGCGGGCGAGGTCCGCGGCCGGGTGCTCGACCTGCTCGCCGCCAGCCCGCTGGAGGGCGCTCCGCTGCTCACCGCCGGGTTCGCCTTCGGCATGATCGCCCAGCACGAGCAGCAGCACGACGAGACCATGCTGATCACCCACCAGCTGCGCAAGGGCGAGCCGGCCCTGGCCGCTCCCCCGCCGCCGCCCGCCCCGGCGGACGCCGCCGCGCTGCCCGCCGAGGTGCTGATCCCGGCCGGCCCCTTCACCATGGGCACCGACACCGAGCCGTGGGCGCTGGACAACGAGCGCCCCGCCCACCGCGTCGAGGTGCCCGCCTTCCGGCTGGACACCACCCCGGTCACCAACGGCGCCTATCTGCGCTTCATCGCCGACGGCGGCTACGACGAGCCGCACTGGTGGACGCCCGAGGGCTGGGCGCACCGGCGCGGCGCAGGGCTGAACGCGCCGCTGTTCTGGCACCGCGAGGACGGCCAGTGGCTGCGCCGCCGGTTCGGCGTGCTGGAGCCGGTGCCGCTCGACGAGCCGGTGCTGCACGTCAGCTGGTACGAGGCCGACGCCTACGCCCGCTGGGCCGGGCGCCGGCTGCCCACCGAGGCCGAGTGGGAGAAGGCCGCCCGGCACGACCCGGCCACCGGCCGCTCGCGGCGCTACCCGTGGGGCGACGGCGCGCCCGGCCCCGAGCACGCCAACCTCGGCCAGCGGCACCTGCGCCCGGCCCCGGCCGGCAGCTACCCCGAGGGCCGCTCCCCGTACGGGGTGCGGCAGCTGATGGGCGACGTGTGGGAGTGGACGGCCAGCGACCTCACGCCGTACCCGGGCTTCCGGGCCTGGCCCTACCGGGAGTACTCGGAGGTGTTCTTCGGCCCGGAGTACAAGGTGCTGCGCGGCGGCTGCTTCGCGGTGGCGCCGGTCGCCTGCCGGGGCACCTTCCGCAACTGGGACTATCCGGTGCGCCGGCAGATCTTCGCCGGGTTCCGCACCGCCGCCGACATCGACAGCGACGGTGGCGGTGGCGGCGGCGGCCAGGGGACCCGGTCCGCCGCGGAGGCCGGCTGATGTGCCGCCACCTCGCCTACCTGGGCGAGCCGGTGGCGCCCCGGACGCTGCTGGTGGAGCCCCCGTACGGGCTCTACCGGCAGTCCTGGGCACCGCGCCTGCAGCAGTACGGCACGGTCAACGCGGACGGCTTCGGCCTCGGCTGGTACGCGGACGGCGACGGGACACCGGCCCGCTACCGCCGGGCCGGGCCGATCTGGGCGGACGCCTCGTTCGCCGACCTCGCCCGGGTCCTGCGCACCCGGGCGCTGCTGGCGGCGGTCCGCTCGGCCACCGAGGGCTGCGCGGCGGGCGAGGAGGCGGCCGCGCCGTTCGCCGCCGGGCGCTGGCTGTTCAGCCACAACGGGGCACTGGCCGGCTGGCCGGAGCAGAGCGGGGCGCTCGCCGCGCTGCTGGCGCCGCGGGAACTGCTCGGCCTGGAGGCGCGCACCGACTCGGCGCTGCTGTGGGCGCTCGCGCTGCACCGGCTGCGCGCGGGCGCCGCGCCCGGCGAGGCGCTGGCCGGCACCGTCGCGGAGGCCGCCGCGCACACCACCGGGCGGATCAACCTGCTGCTCACCGACGGCCGGGAGATCGCCGCCACCGCCTGGGGCGACACCCTGCACCACCGCACGGTGCCCGGGCTCGGCGTGCTGGTCGCCTCCGAGCCCTCCGACGACCACCCCGACTGGACGGTCGTGCCGGACCGGTCGCTGCTGCTGGCCGGACCCGACGGGGTGACCGTCAAGCCGCTCTGAACGCGGCGGTCCGAGCCCACCGCAGGTACATCATCTCTTCACTTCCTGAACAGAGGACCCACCTGTCATGAGCACCTTCGATCTCACCCGACTGCTCCCCGCCGACCACTTCAGCACGGCGCTGCGGCACGACGTCGAGACCGGGCTGACCGCCCGGCCCAAGACGCTGCCGCCCAAGTGGTTCTACGACGCGCGGGGCAGCGAGCTGTTCGAGGAGATCACCCGGCTGCCGGAGTACTACCCGACCCGGGCCGAGCGGGCGATCCTCACCGCCCGGGCCGGCGAGATCGCCGCCGCCACCCGCGCCCGCACCCTGGTGGAGCTGGGCTCCGGCTCCTCCGAGAAGACCCGGCTGCTGCTGGACGCGCTGCGCGGCCTCGGCACGCTGGAGGCGTACGTGCCGGTGGACGTCAGCGAGAGCGCGCTGACCTCGGCCGGCGAGGCGCTCGCCGCCGAGTACCCGGGCCTCGCGGTGCACGGCGTGCTGGCCGACTTCACCGCCCGGCTCGACCTGCCGCCGGCCGGCGGCCCGCGCCTGGTCGCCTTCCTCGGCGGCACCCTCGGCAACCTGCTGCCGGCCGAGCGGGCCGGCTTCCTGCGCGGGCTGCGCGCCGCCCTCGACCCGGGCGACTTCCTGCTGCTCGGCACCGACCTGGTGAAGGACCCGGCGGTGCTGGTCGCCGCCTACGACGACGCGGCCGGGGTGACCGCCGAGTTCAACCGCAACGTGCTCAACGTGCTGAACCGCGAGCTGGCCGCCGACTTCGACCCGGAGACCTTCGCCCACGTGGCGCTCTGGGACCCGCGGCGGGAGTGGATCGAGATGCGGCTGCGCTCGCTGGTCCCGCAGACCGTGAAGATCCCGGCGCTGGACCTGCCGGTGCACTTCGCCGAGGGCGAGGAACTGCGCACCGAGGTGTCGGCCAAGTTCCGCAAGGAGCGGGTCGCCGAGGAGCTGGCGGCGGCCGGGATGCGGCTGGCGGCCTGGTGGACGGACGACGAGGGGCGGTTCGGACTCTCGCTGGCCCAGCCGGTCGAGGGCGCTATTTGATCGTTCAGTTTACTAAATGCCTGACGCCTGGGATGGCCATCCGGCGTACAACACTTGAACATTGAGGGGTTACGATCGCGGCTACCGCACTCAGCGTTGAGTACCAGGAGTCAAGATCGTGAGCGTCACCCAGCAGTCCGCGGAGCCCTCCGGGGCCGGGACCGGGCCGGCACCGTCCGGCCGGCTCGGCTTCGTCGTCTTCATCACCGCCGCCGCGGCCCTCGGCGGGTTCCTGTTCGGCTACGACAGCTCCGTGATCAACGGCGCGGTCTCCGGCATCCAGGAGAAGTTCGGTGTCGGCGACGGCGTGACCGGTCTGATCGTCTCCTCCGCGCTGCTGGGCTCCGCCGCGGGCGCCGCGCTGGCCGGCCGGTTCGCCGACCGCTACGGCCGGATCACCGTGATGAAGGCCGGGGCGCTGCTCTTCGCGGTGAGCGCGGTCGGCTCGATGCTGCCGTTCTCCGCCTGGGACCTCGCCCTGTGGCGGGTCCTCGGCGGAGCGGCCATCGGCATCGCCTCGGTGATCGCCCCGACCTACATCGCCGAGGTCGCGCCGACCAGGTACCGCGGCCGGCTGGCCTCCTTCCAGCAGGCCGCCATCGTGCTCGGCATCGCGATCTCGCAGCTGGTGAACTGGCTGCTGGCGAACGCCGCCGGCGGCGAGACCCGCGGCCACCTGCTCGGCCTGGAGGCCTGGCAGTGGATGCTCGGCATCTGCGTGGTCCCGGCCGCGGTCTACTTCGTGCTCGCCTCGACCATCCCCGAGTCGCCGCGCTTCCTCATCTCGGCCGGCCGCCTGGACGAGGCCCGCACCGTCCTCGCCGACATCGAGGGCGAGGCCGTCGACAGCGACGCCCGGATCGCCGAGATCCGGGGCCTGATCGACTCCGACCACCGCCCGCGCTTGCGCGACCTGCTCGGCGGGCGCTTCGGCCTGCTGCCGATCGTCTGGGCCGGCATCGGCCTGTCGGTCTTCCAGCAGCTGGTCGGCATCAATGTGATCTTCTACTACTCGTCGATCCTCTGGCAGTCGGTGGGCATCGACCAGTCCAACTCGCTGCTGATCAGCTTCGTCGGCTCGGTCATCAACATCCTCGGCACCGTGATCGCGATCCTGCTGGTCGACCGGATCGGCCGCAAGCCGCTCGCGCTGATCGGCTCCGCGGGCATGGCCGTCGCGCTGGGCGCCTGCGCCTGGGCCTTCTCCTCCGCCACCGGCAGCGGCGACGACGTCGCCCTGCCCGACCTGCAGGGCACCGTGGCGCTGATCGCCGCCAACGCCTTCGTGCTGTTCTTCGCGCTCTCCTGGGGCGTGGTGGTCTGGGTGATGCTCGGCGAGATGTTCCCCAACCGGATCCGCGCCGCCGCGCTCTCGCTGGCCGCCTCCGCGCAGTGGATCGCCAACTGGGCGATCACCGTCTCGTTCCCGGCGCTCTCGCGCTGGAACCTCTCCGCCACCTACCTCGCGTACGCGGTGTTCGCGGCGCTGTCCATCGTCTTCGTGGCGCGCTTCCTCAAGGAGACCAAGGGCGTCCGCCTGGAGGACATGGGCTGACCGCCTCCGTGGCCTCCGGCCCCCGCACCCTAGCGCGAAGACGCCGGGGGCGGGGGCCGAATCGTTCACTCTCTGCGGTCCCGCGCACACCTCCGGTATCCCTGTGCGGCAGGAGGGATGTCCTTGATCTTCGACCGGCTCCGCACCCGCGGCAGCAACCGGAGCGGTGAGCACGGCACGCGCCGGCCCGCCGCCGCCTGCCCCTACTCGCACGCCCACGTCCACGGCCACCTCGTCCCCGAGGACCCGCCCGAACCCGCCGCCGGCCCGCCCGCCGATCCGCAGCGGCACTTCACCGACCCCCGGCAGGCCGCCGACTTCGTGCGGCGCTTCCACGAGGAGCAGCCCGCCGCCGGGGACCCGGACGCCCGGATACGCGCCGTCCTCGACGAGATCGACCGCACCGGCACCTACGAGCACACCCCCGCCGAGCTCGCCCACGGCGCCAGGCTCGCCTGGCGCAACGCCGCCCGCTGCATCGGCCGGCTGTACTGGCGCAGCCTGGTGGTCCGCGACCTGCGCCACCTCTCCTCCGCCGACGACATCGCCGCCGAGTGCTTCACCCACCTGCGCACCGCCACCAACGACGGCCGGATCCGCCCGGTGGTCTCGGTGTTCGCCCCCGACCGGCCCGGCCGCCCGGCCGCCCGGATCCTCAACCAGCAGCTCGTCCGCTACGCCGGCCACCCCGGCCCGGACGGCCGCTGGATCGGCGACCCGGCCGGCGGGCAGCTCGCCGCCCGGGCCCGCGACCTCGGCTGGAAGGGCGGCGGGGAGCGCTTCGAGGTGCTGCCGCTGCTGGTCCAGGAGCGGCCCGGCGAGCGGCCCGCCTGGTACGAGCTGCCCGAGGACGCCACGCTGGAGGTCCGGCTCACCCATCCCGAGCACCCGTGGTTCGCCGACCTCGGCCTGCGCTGGTACGCGGTGCCGGCGATCAGCGACATGACGCTGGAGATCGGCGGCGTGCGCTACCCCACCGCGCCGTTCAACGGCTGGTACATGGGCACCGAGATCGGCGCCCGCAACCTGGCCGACGCCGACCGCTACGACATGCTGGCCACCGTGGCCGGCCGGCTCGGCCTGGACACCTCCAGCGACCGCACGCTCTGGCGGGACCGGGCGCTGGTGGAGCTGAACATCGCGGTGCTGCACTCCTTCGAGGAGGCCGGGGTGACCATCGCCGACCACCACACCGAGTCCGAGCGGTTCCTGCGGCACATCGCGCAGGAGCGGCGGGCCGGCCGGCCGACACCCGCCGACTGGAGCTGGATCGTGCCGCCGGTCTCCGGCGGGCTGACCCCCGTCTACCACCGGTACTACGACCCGGTGGACCCCGCGCTGCGCCCGGCGTTCGTGGCCCGCGGGCCCTGGTGAGTCCGGGGTCCTCGCTCCAGCCGTTCGAAACGCAGCACCAGCCCGTCGAGGAGCGCCTCCAGCCCGGTCTCGAAGGCGCCCTCGTCGACGGCCGCCCGGTGCTCGGCCAGCCGGTGCGCCTCGCCGAGGTGCGGGTAGTCGGCGACGTCGTACACCCCGGCGTCCTCCGGGAAGCCGGCCGCGAAGGAGGCCAGCGCCGAGCCGGTGACGAAGTAGCGCATCAGCGCGCCGATCCTGGTCGCCTGTCCGCGCGGCCAGCCAGCCTCGACCAGATGGCCGAAGACGGCGTCGGCCAGCCGCAGCGCGTTCGGCCGGCGCCCGGGGCCCTGGGCGAGCACCGGGACGATGTTCGGGTGGGCGGCGAGCGCGGCGCGGTAGGAGCGGGCCCAGTCGCGCAGCGCCCGCGGCCAGGGCGCACCGGCGGTGAACATCGACAGGTCGACCTCGCCCATCACGCCGTCCACCACCGCGTCCAGCAGCTCGTCCTTGGTGGCGAAGTGGTTGTAGAGGGACGGCCCGCTCACCGACAGCTCGGCGGCCAGCCGGCGGGTGGAGAGCGCGGGCAGCCCCTCCTCGTCGACCAGCCGCAGCGCGGCGGCGACGATGCGCTCGCGGTTGAGCAGGGGGGTGCGCGGGCGGGGCATCGGCGCGGTTCCTCCGGTCGGGTGGGGGTGTGCAGCGATTCTGGCAGGCGCCCCTTCCCAGCACGGCCGGTCGGAGCTACAGTCCCCTCGTAAAACTTGCAGCGCTAGTTTAACTGGGGGCGCCCCGATGGACCTGGAACTCTCCGGGGAACAGGCCGCCGTCCGCGCACTCGCGGCCTCCTTCACCGACCGCGAGATCGTGCCGCACGCCGCCGCCTGGGACCGCGCCGAGTCCGTCGACCGCGCGATCGTCGGCAGGCTCGGCGCGCTCGGCTTCCTCGGCCTGACCATCCCCGAGGAGTACGGCGGCAGCGGCGGCGACCACCTCGCCTACTGCCTGGTCCTGGAGGAGCTGGGCCGGGGCGACTCCGCCGTGCGCGGCATCGTCTCGGTCTCGCTCGGCCTGGTCGCCAAGTCCGTCAACGCCTTCGGCACCGAGGAGCAGAAGCGGCACTGGCTGCCCCGGCTCACCTCCGGCCAGGCGCTCGGCTGCTTCGCCCTCACCGAGCCCGGCACCGGCTCGGACGCCGCCAACCTCACCACCCGCGCCGTGCGCGACGATGGGGGCACCTCCCGCTCGAAGAGTGGGGGACACTGGCGGCTCAGCGGCAGCAAGACCTTCATCACCAACGGCACCTGGGCCGACGTCGCGCTGGTCTTCGCCCGCACCGGCGGGCCCGGCCACCGGGGCATCACCGCCTTCCTGGTGCCCACCGGCCTGCCCGGCTTCACCCGCACCGAGATCCACGGCAAGCTCGGCCTGCGCGGCCAGGCCACCGCCGAACTCGCCCTCGACGACGTCCGGGTGCCCGACAGCGCCCGGCTCGGCGAGCTCGGCAAGGGCTTCACCGTCGCCATGGCGGCGCTCGCCAAGGGCCGGATGTCGGTCGCCGCCGGCTGCGTCGGCATCGCCCGGGCCTGCCTGGACGCCGCCGTCCGCTACGCCGGCGAGCGCGAGCAGTTCGGCGCGCCGATCGCCTCGCACCAGCTGGTGCAGCAGCTGCTCGCCGGCATCGCCGTGGACGTCGAGGCCGCCCGGCTGCTCACCTGGAAGGTCGCCGACCACATCGAACGCGGTCTGCCGTTCGCCACCGAGTCCTCCGTCGCCAAGCTGTTCGCCAGCGAGGCGGCGGTGCGGGCCGCCAACAACGCCCTCCAGGTGTTCGGCGGCTACGGCTTCATCGACGAGTACCCCGTCGGAAAGTACCTGCGCGACGCGCGGGTGATGACCCTCTACGAGGGCACCAGCCAGATCCACCAGTTGCTCATCGGGCGCGCGCTCACCGGCGTCAACGCCTTCTGACCCCCCTCTTCGACAAGGAGCCCGACGTCGTGCGTCCTGTCTACTTCGCCGCCGCCCGCCGCACACCCATCGGCCGGCTGCGCGGAGCGCTCGCCACGGTCCGCCCGGACGACCTCTCGGCCACCGTGCTGCGCGCCCTGCTCGCCGACCTGCCCGCCCTCGACCCGGCCCGGATCGACGACGTCTACTGGGGCGCCGCCAACCAGGCCGGCGAGGACAACCGCAACGCCGCCCGGATGGCCGTCCTGCTCGCCGGACTGCCCGACAGCGTCCCCGGCGCCACCGTCAACCGGCTCTGCGCCTCCGGTCTGGAGGCGGTCACCATGGCCGCCCGGGCGATCGGCTCCGGCGAGGCGGACGTGGTGCTCGCCGGCGGCTGCGAGTCGATGACCCGCGCCCCCTTCGTCCTCCCCCGCCCCGACGAGGCGCTGCCGCACCGGATCGAGACCTACGACACCCGGCTCGGCTGGCGGCTCACCCACCCCCGGATGGCCGCGCTGCACGGTGTGCTCTCCATGGGCGAGACCGCCGAGGAGGTCGCCGCCCGCTACGGCGTCACCCGCGAGCGGCAGGACGCCTTCGCGCTGCGCAGCCACCAGCGGGCCGCCGCCGCCCGCAAGGACGGGCACTTCGACGCCGAGCTGATCCCGGTCGAGCGGCCCGACGGGGTGAGCGTCGGCGCGGACGAGTCGATCCGCGAGGACACCAGCCTGGAGAAGCTGGCCCGGCTCAAGCCCGCCTTCCGCCCCGGCGGCACGGTGACGGCGGGCAACGCCTCGCCGATGAACGACGGCGCGGCCGGGCTCGTCCTGGTCAGCGAGGAGGCGCTGAACGCGTTCGGCCTGGAGCCGCTCGGCCGCTATGTGGCCGGTGCCTCGGCGGGCGTGCACCCGGACGTGATGGGCATCGGGCCGGTGCCGGCCACCCGCAAGGCGCTCGCCCGGGCCGGCTGGTCGCTGGGGGAGGTCGAGGAGGCCGAGCTGAACGAGGCCTTCGCCGCCCAGGTGCTGGCCTCCGTCGACCAGTTGGGGATCGACCCGGAACTGGTCAACCCGACCGGCGGCGCGATCGCCCTCGGCCATCCGCTGGGCGGCTCCGGCGCCCGGATCCTCACCACCCTGCTGCACCGGATGCGCCGCACCGGCGGCCGCCGGGGCCTGGCCACCATGTGCGTGGGCGTCGGCCAGGGCACGGCGGTGCTGGTGGAGTCCGCCTGACGGCTGACAACTGACAACTGACAGATATCAGATGACAGCTGACAGATTTCAGATAACAGATTTCAGATGACAGATTCTGTCAGCTGTCAGCCGGACTTCCCTTCCCGAGGAGCAGCAGCATGACGCGTTTCGCAGGCAAGGTCGCCGTCGTCACCGGCGGGGCACAGGGCATCGGCGCGGCGACCGCGCGCCGGCTGGCCGAGGAGGGCGCGGCGGTCGCCGTGGTCGACCTCTCGGCCGAGCGGGCCGCCGGCACGGCCGGGGAGATCACCGCCAAGGGCGGCACCGCCCGGGCGTACGGCTGCGACGTGGCCGACTACGACGCCGTGGAGGAAGTGTTCGCCCGGATCGCCGAGGACCTCGGCGGCCTGCACATCCTGGTCAACAACGCCGGGATCACCCGGGACAACCTGTTCTTCAAGATGCCCAAGGCCGACTGGGACGCGGTACTGACGGTCAATCTGACCAGCGCCTACAACTGCAGCCACGTGGCACAGAAGTACATGGTGGCGCAGAAGTGGGGCAAGATCGTCTCGCTCAGCTCGCGCTCGGCGCTCGGCAACCGGGGCCAGGCCAACTACGCCGCCGCCAAGGCCGGCATCCAGGGCCTGACGGCGACCCTCGCCATCGAGCTCGGCCCGTTCAACATCAATGTGAACGCGGTGGCCCCCGGCTACATCGCCACCGCGATGACCGCCGCCACCGCCGCCCGGGTCGGCGCCACGGCCGAGGACCACCAGATCGAGGTGGCCGCCCGCACGCCGCTGCGCCGGGTCGGGCAGCCGGAGGAGATCGCCTCGGTGGTCGCCTTCCTGGCGAGCGAGGACGCCTCGTACGTCAGCGGTCAGACGCTGTACGTCAACGGCGGGGCGCGCTGACACGGTCAATATTTCTGACGGTCAGTCAGTAGGCCGTCCCAGGTGTTGGGTTACCTTCGCCTGGGACGGCCTTGACCTTTCCCGGTGGCCGGAGACGACCATGCCGACAGCATGAAATGACTATGGCATGATCATGCGGCACTCGATGGGATGGCCGGACCGACCCGTCCGATCCCGGCCGGGCCCAGCGTCCCTAGGAGTCCCATGCGCAGCCCCCGCACCCTCCGCCGTGCCCTGGCCCTGCTCGCCGTCGGGGCCACCGCCCTCGCGGCCGGCACCGTCTCCACCGGTTCCGACGCCGCCGGCACCACCGCCGCGCCGAGCGCCGCCGGCGTGCACGTCCGCCCCGCCTCGGCCGGCCGGGTGAGCGCCGTCGGCCGCACGTCGCCGCTGTCCACCTCGCAGTGCCTGGCCGAACTCGGCCTGCACTGCTACTCCCCGCTCCAGTACCGCGAGGCCTACAACCTCAACGCCCTCTGCCGGGAGGGCGTCACCGGCAAGGGCCGCACCATCGTCATCGTCGACTCCTTCGGCTCCCCCACCATCCAGCACGACCTGGAGGTCTTCGACCGGCAGTGGGGCCTGCCGGACACCCAGGTCGAGGTGGTCAAGTGGGGCGACGTCCCGCCGTTCGACCCGACCAACCCCGAGCACACCGGCTGGGCGGGCGAGGCCACCCTCGACGTCGAGTACGCCCACGCCATCGCGCCGGACGCGCACATCATCCTGGTCGAGACCGGGGTCGCCGAGACCGAGGGCACCACCGGCCTGCCCGAGATGATGGATGCCGAGCGGGCCCTCATCCGCTCCGGCCGGGCCGACGTCATCTCGCAGAGCTTCGGCGCCACCGAGAACACCTTCCCCGGCTACGACAAGGGCGACTTCCGCTCGCTGACCGACCTGCGCTACGCCTTCAAGGAGGCCGCCGCGCACGACGTCACCGTGCTCGCCTCCTCCGGCGACGCCGGGGCCACCGACTACCAGGAGAACGGCACCGACCTCTACCCGTACCGGGTCAACTCCTGGCCGTCCTCGGACCCGCTGGTCACCTCCATCGGCGGCACCCAGCTCACGCTGGACGACGCCGGGAAGCGCACCGCGCCCGACAAGGTCTGGCACGACGCCTACGGCGCGGGCGGCGGCGGGGTCTCCGGCGTCTTCGAGCGGCCGCCGTACCAGACCGGCGTCGCCAAGGTCACCGGCAACCACCGCGGCACGCCGGACATCAGCATGAGCGCGGCCGTCGACGGCGGCGCGTGGACGTACGAGTCGTACGACCCGGCCCGGGCGGGCTGGCACCTCACCGGCGGCACCAGCGAGGCGGCCCCGGTCTTCTCCGGTGTGGTCGCCCTCGCCGACCAGCTCGCCGGCCGCCGCCTCGGGCAGCTCAACTGGCGCCTCTACGGCATGAATCCGCTCCCGCAGCAGTGGAGCGGCCTGGTCGACGTGACCACCGGCGACAACTCGTGGGACAGCGTCACCGGCTACCAGGCCACCAAGGGCTACGACCTCGCCAGCGGCCTCGGCACCATCGACGCCCACCGCTTCGTCCACGCCCTCGCCGGGCGGTAGAGCGGAAAGCGGCCGTCCACCGACGGGCGGACGGCCGCATTGCGCGCGACTGGTCGTCAGATGGTCTGCGTGAACTCGACGAAGGACCGCCAAGCCGCCGGAGAGAAGGCTAGCTGAGGACCGGACTTGTCCTTGGAATCACGCACCCGGACCTCGTCCGCCACCTCGGCGACCTCGACGCAGTCGCCGCCCTCGTTGCTGCTGTAGCTGCTCTTGAACCACACCTCGACGCAGTCCCCGCCCTCATTGCCGCTGTGACTGCTCTTGAACCACACCGGACGGGCGCTCATCAGACCGACTGCGCGAACTCGACGAAGGACTGCCAGGCGGCCGAAGAGAAGGCGAGCTGAGGACCGGACTTGTCCTTGGAATCACGCACCAGAACGGATTCGGTGGCCTCAGCGACCTCGACGCAAGCGCCGCCCTCGCCGCCGCTGTAACTGCTCTTGAACCACACCAGATCGCTGCTCATCGCTCTCCCAGCATCTTCTCGATCAAGGACAGGGATTCTTGCGGAGAGTGCGCCTGCGCCCTGAGGTTGCCGTACCGCACGTTCAGGAGGCGAACTTCCTCCGCATCGGTGATGAGCCTACCGTTCATCTGGACCTCCATGTAGCCGGTCTGCGGACGCCCCTTGGGCGTGATCAGAATGAACGAACCATCCATACCGGCGTTTTCAGCTCGGTCCATCGGCATGACCTGAAGCGTCATGCCACGGGTGTCCCCGATCTCCAGGAACCGTTCGAGTTGCCTCTTGTGCACCTCGGGCCCGCCGAGCCGCCGGTGCAGGACACTCTCGTCAATCACCCAGCTGAAGACCGCTCGGGGCCACCGGGCAAGGATCTCCTGTCGCGCCATCCGGGCCGCCACCCGGATCTCGACCATCTCCTCCGCCAGCAACGGCTGCCTCATCCGGAACACCGCCCGGGCGTATTCCTCCGTCTGGAGCAACCCCGGCGCAAGGTAAGAACTCCAGTCATGGTGCTCGATGGCCGAGGTCTCCAGGCTGGCGTAGTTCCGGAACCACTCCGGGTGCCGCACACGCGCCCTGGCCTTCGCCCGTTCGATGTCCTGCGCAATGACGAGCAACAGCCCGCCAGCGTCCAGGATCCTCTCCGCCGCCTCCAGCAACTCCCGCTGCGGCGTCCGCTTCCCCTGCTCCACCGAACCGATCAGGCTCTCGGTGTAGCCGACCTGCTTGGCGAACTCCTTCTGCGTCAGCCCCGCCCGCTCGCGCAGCAGCTTGATCTGCCGGCCGACCGCTCGCAGGAAGTCCGAGAACTCCGACAGGTCCTCGTCCAACTCCGGCCGCACGTCGCCGCTCTCGACACCGCCCCGAACCTCAGCCACAACGGCCTCCCCTGTTGTTCACTCACAGAACTGTCCGCACTCGAATGGGCACCCACCGTGCCCGCCGGACGCTCCGTCAGCGTAAGCCCGGGAAACGGGCCGCTCCCCGTGAAGTCCGAAACTCCCCTCGCTACCCCAGCGCCCCGCCGTTCACACCAGGCGCGCCACCGGCCGCCGGTCCCTCGGGCAACGGTCACGACGCGGGCACCCAACTCCCGTTCACCGGAGGCGTTCCACTCCACCCGATTCGCGTCGCATACCCGGCCGCCCGCACCTCCGCCCCCCAGGCGCACACCAGGGCGGAAGCCCGAGTCGCACCCCCCGCTCACCACCTCACGCCCGGCGTGCACCCCCGCGCTCCGGCTCAGGAGGACGTGGTCCGCCGGTCCGGGCGGGAGTCAGCGGCAGAGGGCCGCGTCGACCGCGTCGGTCATGCGGCTGGCGGTGGATGCGTCCGGGACGGTGGTGACGGTGATGTTGACGGCGCGGCCGTCCTCCGTGACGCCGCCCCGGCTCCGGTGGCCCGGGGCGGTGCCGCCGTGACCCCAGACGAGGCCGCCGCAGGTCAGTGGCCTGCTCTGGATCCCCAGGCCGTAGCGGACGCCGGGGCCCAGGAGCTCGGCCGGGACGGTGGTACGCATCTCGGCGAGCTGGGCGGCGGGCAGCAGACGGCCCGCCAGGAGGGCGCCGTAGAAGGTGTTGAGGTCGGTGTTGGTGGACACGACCGCCCCCGCGGCCCAGGCCATGGACGAGTCCATCGCGGTGTAGTCGACCAGCGGCGCGTCCGGGCCGGTGCGCAGGTAGCCGTGCGGGTGGGGCTCGCGGAGGGCGGTCTCCCCGGTGGCCGGGACGTAGGTGCGGCGCAGGCCGATCCGGTCGATGACGCGCTTGGCGACCTCCTCGCCGTAGGGGCGGCCGGTGACTCTCTGGATCAGCAGGCCGGCCACCAGGTAGTTGGTGTTGCTGTACATCCAGTCGGTCCCGGCGGCGAACAGCGCCTTCTGGGCCAGTGCCCCGTCGAGGAGTTCGCGCGGCTCGAAGTAGCGGTACTGGATGGTGGTGAAGTCGGTCAGCGCGGGGGCGTCCATGTAGTCGGGCAGGCCGCTGGTGTGCTGGAGCAGCTGGCGGACCGTGATGGTCCGGCCGTCGATGCCGTCGCCGCGCAGGAGACCCGGCAGGTAGGCGTCGACGGCCGTGTCGAGGCCGACCTTGCCCTCGGCGACCAGTTGCAGGACGACGACGGCGGTGAACGCCTTGGTGTTGCTGCCGGCCCGGATCTGCCCGTCGACCGGGACCCCGGCCCCGGTGGCCAGGTTGCCGACACCGGCGGTGTAGGTACGGCTGCGGCCGTCACGGCCCTTGACGGTGGCGAGGGCGGCGGGCATCCCGTCCTCCTTCACCAGCGCGTCGAGGCGCTGCTGCACGACGTCCGGGCGCGGCGCGGCGGTGGCCGCGGCCGGGGCGAACGCGGTCAGCGCGAGCCCGGCGGCGGCCGTGACCGTCGTGGCGTGCCTCGCCATGCGGATGCGGCGGACCGTGCGCTGCGGGGTGTGTTCGTTCATCGGGACTCCACTGCTGGGAAGGAAAAGGGGAGAGGTGCGAGGCGGCGAGGCCGGGTGGCCGGCGCCGACGACCGGCGCCGGCCACCCGGGGGACGGTCAGCGGCAGAGCACCTCGTCCACTGCCTGGTCCATGTGCTTACCGGTCTCGGGGTCACCCGGGATCGTGGTCACGGCGGCGCTCACGGCGCGGCCGTCGTCGGTGCTGCCGCCGAAGGTCTCGTAACCCGGGATCGCCCCGCCGTGCCCCCAGGAGAGCCCGCCGCAGGAGAGCGGGCGGCTGACCAGGCCGAGGCCGTAGCGGACCCCGGATCCGAGCTCCTCGGCGGGGACGGTGGTGCGCATCTGGGCGAGCTGGGCCGCGGGCAGCAGACGGCCGCCGAGCAGCGCGCCGTAGAACCGGGTGAGATCGGTGTTGGTCGAGACCATCGCGCCGGCCGCCCAGCCCCAGGAGGGGTCCAGCTCGGTGTAGTCGCGCAGCGACCCGTCCGCGGCACGCTGGTAGCCCTTGGGGTGGGCCTCGTGGATCGTCATGTCCCCGGGGAGGGGGAAGTAGGTGTGGCGCAGGCCGATCCGGTCGATGACGCGCTTGGTGATCTCCTCGCCGACCGGGCGGCCGGTGACCTTCTGGATGATCATGCCCGCCAGCAGGTAGTTGGTGTTGTTGTACTCCCACTGGGCGCCGGGCGCGAAGTGGGCCTTCTTGGCCAGGGCGGCGTCGAGGAGTTCGCGCGGCTCGAAGTACCGCTTGGGGTCGCCGAGGACGCCGTCCTTGTCCACGTACTCGGGCAGGCCGCTGGTGTGCTGGAGCAGCTGGCGGACCGTGATGCTCCGGCCGTCGAAGCCCTCGCCGCGCACCAGGCCGGGCAGGTAGGTGTCCACGCTCGCGTCCAGGCCGACCTTGCCCTCGGCGACCAGCTGCAGGACGACGACGGCGGTGAACACCTTGGTGTTGCTGCCGATCCGCACCTGCCCGTCCACCGGGACCCTGGCCTTGGTGTCCGCGTCGCCGACACCGGCGGTGTAGGTGCGGGTGCGGCCGTCACGGCCCTTGACGGTGGCGAGGGCGGCGGGTGCCCCGTCCTTCTGGACCAGGGCGTCGAGGCGCTGCTGCACGGCATCCGGCCGCGGTCCGGCGGAGGCCGTGGCCGGCGCCAGGATGCCGGCCACCACCGCGGCGGCCACGGCGGTCACGGTCACCGCCACCCCGCGCCGGCGACCGCGGAGGCGGTTCGGGCGGTGGTGCTGCGATGCGTGTTCGTTCACGGGAAAGCCCCTCTGGGTAGGGCACCGGAGCTCTTCTCGGCGCCCTTCAAGAGGATCATCCGACGGTCCGTCAATCCGTCCGCGCGGAGGACGAATCCGCACCCGGGAACGTGCTCCGGGCCGGGGGCCGGACACGGGACCGTGCTCCCAGGGCCGTACGGCGACCGTCCCCGCCCCCTGCGCGCGTCCGTGGCCGGGGAAATGGCCGGCGAATTCCCCCGGCAATGTTGCACTTCGCCCCAAAACCACTCCGTCCGCACATTTCCACCCTTGACCTCTTGAACGAGTCCTGTCAGCATTGATCGAAATCGCTTTCCGGAGAATTCGCCAGGGAGGTGCCGGACTGTGCGTTCCCCCACCCACCCGATCACGGCTCCCATCGCACCGGGCCGTATTCCACTCCTCGGACACCTGCCCCGACTCGCGGTCGGCCGGGTGGAATTCCTGCAATCCATCAGATCCCGGGGCGACATCGTCAGGATATTCCTCGGGAATCAGCCGGTCTTCGTCCTGAACTCGCCCGAAGCCGTGCACGACGTCCTCGTGACCCAGGGCCGGAGGTTCGGCAAGGGCCTGCTGTTCGACGTCGCACGCCCGTTCATCGGCAACGGCATCATCACCTCCGAGCGCGAGGTCCACCGGCGCCGGCGGCGCGCGCTGCAGCCCGCCTTCCACCGCCACGCCATCGCCGCCCACGTCGCCACCATGACCGACATCGCCGAGGAGCAGGTGTCCGCCTGGCGCCCGGGCGAGGTGATCGCGATGGACCGGGTGATGCGCCGGATGGCGACGGTCATGCTGGTCGCGACCCTGTTCAGCACCGAGCGTCCCGAGGGCGCCGGGGCCATGGCCGCGCTCGGGGAGGAGGTGGCGGAGCACCTGACCACGGTGATGCGCGGGGTCTTCGTCGGTACCGTCCTGCCCGCGCCGGTCGCCACCCTGTCCGTGCTCGGCCACCGCCGCTACCTGGCCGCCGCCGCGGCGCTGCGCGAACTCGCCGACACCGCCGTCCGGCAGGCCCGGGAGGACCCCTCCGAGCGCGGCGGCCTGCTGTCGGTCATGTTCGCCGGCACCCCCGCGCACCCGCAGGGGATGACCGACGTCGAGGCCCGCGACGAGCTGCTGTCCCTGCTCATGGCCGGCGCCGAGACCACCGCGACCACCCTGGCCTGGGCCCTGCACGAACTCGGCCGGCGCCCGGAGATCGCCGGCCGGGTCAGGGACGAGTGCCGGGCCCTGCCCGCCGGCACCCCGCCCGGCGCCGAGGCGCTCCCCTACACCGACCGGTTCCTGCGCGAGGTGCTGCGGCTGCACCAGCCCAACTGGCTGCTGATGCGGCGCGCCACCGAGCCGGTGCGGGTCTGCGGGGTGGACCTCCCGCAGGGCGCCGAGGCCGTCTACAGCGCGGTGACGATGCACCGCGACCCGGCGTACTACCCGGACCCGCTGCGCTTCGACCCGGACCGCTGGCTGCGCCGCCCCGTGAAGGAACTCCCGCCCGGTGCCTACATCCCGTTCGCGCTGGGCAGCCGGAAATGCATCGGGGATTTCTTCTCGCTGACCGAGATGCTGGTCGTCCTGCACACGGTCGTCTCGCGCTGGCGGCTGCACCCGGTCGAGAACCACCGGGTACGACCCGTGGTCCAGGCGATGATCCGGCCGAACGCGCTGCCGATGCGCGTCTCCCCCTGGTAGACCCGGAAATCTTCGAGCCCGCCGGGAATTCCCGGAATTCCGGCGGACCCGCCTTTTCCGGCCGCCCCGGAAAACCGGCCCCGCCCCTGGAGGTGAGCCCGTCATGACCCGAACCATGGAGCCCCCGGCCGACGAGCGCCGCACCGGCCCGACCGCCGTCCCCTTTCCCAGCCGGATCAGCCCGGACTTCCCGGCCGCCCACGAACGCCACCTGGCCTGGCCGAAATCCTTCGGCTTCCTCGCCTCGGCGCCGGAGGAGGCCCACCACCTCAAGGGCCAGTTCCCGCTGATCGCGGCCATGTTCTACCCGAACGCGACCGGCGCCGAACTGGACCTCGGCGTCGACCAGCAGAGCTGGTACTTCCTGTTCGACGACGCGCTCGACGAGCAGTGGGGCCACTCACCGGAACGCGTCCGCCACCTCGTCGAACTCGTCAAGGAGGGCACCACCGGAGCGGCGTCCCCGCTGCCGCTGGCCGCCGCCTTCGCCGACATGCGCCGGCGCAGCTGCCACGGCATGCCCGAGGACTGGATCCAGCGCTCCGCCGCCCACTGGTCCTCCTACCTCGACCACCACGTCCACGAGGCGCGCAGCCGGCGGTCCGGCCGTCCGATGCCGCTGAACGCCTACCTGCGCGTCAGGCGGCACACCATCGGCGTGGCACCGGTCATCGACCTCGCCGAGCGGCTGTCCTCGTGCGTCCTCCCGGACCACCTGTACGCGCTGCCGCACCTGTCGGTGCTGCGCGAGATGACGAAGACCTTCATCATCTGCGACAACGACGTCGTCTCCCTGGAGAAGGACGCCGCGCTGGGCGAGCGGAACAACCTGGTGCTCTGCCTGGAGCGCGAGCACGGCCTCTCCCGGCCGCAGGCCCTCGACCGGGTGCTGCGACGTCAGGACGAGGTGCTGCGCCTGTACACCGGAACCCGGGACGCGCTGCTCGACCGCACCCGGCCGGACCCGCTCGCCCCGGCCGACCACGAGCTGGTGGCGCGCTACTGCGCCGAGGCGCTGGAGACGACCGTCCGGGGCGCCTTCGACTGGCACCACACCTCCACCCGCTACCACACCTGACCGAGTTGAGTTGAGTTGAGTTGAGGGGAACCGTCTGCCATGTCCGATGAGCGCCTGGCCTCCTTCGTGGCCTCCGAACGGGACCGGGCGTGCCCGTTCGATCCGTCGCGCGACCTGCTCCGGCTGCGGGAGGAGGACCGGACGCCCCGGCTGCCGGTGGTCCACCCGGTGCGCGGCGCGATCGAGGCCGTCGTCCTCACCGGGTACGGCGACGTCCGGGCCGCCTTCGCGGAGGAACGCCTGGTCACGGGCGACGGCATCGACCCGGCGCTGCCGCGGACCCTGTTCAACCACCCGGGCTTCCTGCCCGCCTACAGCGGCCCGGAGCACCTGCGCCTGCGCCGGATGCTCACCGGCGCCTTCACCGTCCGCCGGACCGAACAGCTGCGGCCCGCGATCGAGCAGCTGGTCGCCGGCCACCTCGACGCCATGGCCGCGCGCGGCCCCGTGGTCGACCTGGTCGAGGCGCTCGCGCTGCCGGTCCCCTCGCTGGTGATCTGCGAACTGCTCGACGTCCCGTACGCGGCACGGGCGATGTTCCAGCGCTGCTCACAGGTGATCATGGACGGGTCGGCCGACGCCGGGCAGCTGGTGGCGGCGTCGGCGGAGCTGAACGCGGCGATGGCGGAGATCGTCGCCCGCAACCGGGCGACCCCCGGGGACGGTCTGCTCGGCGAACTGGTGCGGGAGCACGGCACGGAGCTGACCGACGACGAACTCGTCGGCTTCGGGACCACCCTCCTGGTCGGCGGGCACGAGACCACGGCGACCATGCTCGCCCTCAGCGCGCTGGCCCTGCTGCGGAACCCGGAGCAGGCCGCCGTCCTGCGGGACGACCCGGCGGCCGCGGGCCCGGCGGTGGAGGAGCTGCTGCGCTACCTCGCCGTCCCCGCGCCGCTCCTGCGGACGGCGGTGGCGGACGTCGAGGTGCGCGGGCACCGGATCGCCGCCGGCGAGCACGTGCTGCTCTCCCCGCTGACGGCGAACCGCGACCCCGCCCTGGTGCCCGAGCGGCCCGACACCCTGGACCTGCGCCGGCGCCCGGTCGCCCAGCTGTCCTTCGGCTTCGGCGTCCACCAGTGCCTCGGCCAGCAGTTGGCGCGGCTGGAGCTGAGGATCGCCCTGCCGGCCCTGCTGCGGCGCTTCCCCACCCTGCGGCTCGCCGTCCCCGAGGCGGAGATCCGGTTCCGGCAGGGCTCGACGGTCTACGGGGTCGAGGCGCTCCCGGTCTCCTGGTGATCCGCGGCGGGGCGGTCGGCGGCGGGGCGGTCGGCGGCGGCGAGGGTGGCGGCGGCGAGGGTGGCGAGGTGGCGTTCGGCGGCCCGGAGCTTGCGGCCGCCCGGGCCCGGCAGGTAGGCGCGCAGCTCGATGATCTCCGGGGCGATCCGCAGGGCCTCGGCGCGGTCCCGGATCGCCCGCCAGCAGGCCTCGGCGTTGGTCGCCGCGTGCTGGGTCTCCGGGTGCTCGGCCCCCTGGGTGCGGAGCAGGGAGAGCGCGACCTCGCGGTAGATGTCGGCCGCCTCGGCCGGCCGTCCGGCGAGGCGGGACACATGGGCGCGGACCTGACGGACCTGCAGCACCGGGGCGGAGACCGGGCCGTGCTCGGCGATCGCCTCCAGTTCGAGGGCGAAGGCCAGGTCGGTGGCGGCGGCGTGGTCGCCGGCGTCGGCGCTGCGGACGATCCGGCCGATCACCTCGCGGTAGTCGGCTCGGGGCTGCGCGAGGTCCGGGGCGGGTGCGGCCTCGACCGGGACGGCGTCGACCGGGACGGCATCGACCGGGGCGGCATCGACCGGGCCGGGGTCCGCCGGCTCGGTGGGCTCGGCGGCGGCCTGTCCGGCAGGGTCGGCCTGTTCGGCCGCCTCCACCGGCTCCGGCTCCGGCGACGGCTCCGGCTCTGCGGCCGTGGCGGCGGCTTCGGCCGCCACGGCGGGCTCCACGGGTTCGGCGTCGGCGGGTACCGGCTCGTCGGCGGGTACCGGCTCGTCGGCGGGCTCGGGGGCCGGCGGCTGCCAGGCGTGGGGCTTCCGCAGGTCGACCGGGTGCGGCGGGAGCGGCGGGGTGGGCGGCACCCCGGGCTTGAGCAGGTCCACCGGGCCGTCCGCGGGCTGCGCCGCGGACACCGGTGCGGTGGCGGCCGGCTTGTCCAGGGTGACCGCCGGACCGGGCACCGCGTCCTGCGGCACCGCGTCGCGCGGCGGCTCGTTCCACGGCCGGCCGGCCGGCGGCCAGGGGGTGTCCTCCTGGGCGGCCGGACGGGGCAGCACGGCGGCCGGGCTCGGCCCGTCGTACGGGACGGCGTCGGCGAACGGGCCGTCGCCGCGCCGGGCGGTGTTGCGGAACACGGGGCGGTCCGGCGCGTGGGTGCTGAGCACGATCACGTCGGGGCGCAGCACCGAGTAGACCTGCTGGCGCAGCTGTTCGGGGGCCAGGACCGCCTCGGCGCCCGGGCGGCCGCCGTGCAGGGCCTCGATCAGCGCGCGGGTGAAGGTGCCGATCTGCTCCGGATCCGGGCTGATCACGGCCCACAGCGGCAGGCCGTCGCCGAGCGGCGAGACGGCGCCCTGGACGGCGCCCTGGAGCAGCGGCCAGGCGTTCTGGTCGGCGCTGAGGTCGGCGATCACCAGGGTCTGCCAGTCCGCCGGGCGGTGCCGCAGTTCACCGGCGATCGCCTGCCAGGCCAGGCCGTCCTGGCGGATGCTGCCGGGCTTGGAGTCCCGCAGGGTGAGGTGGAGTTGGCCGCCGCGCTTGTCGGCCAGCAGATGGCCGCCGAGGTGGACGAGCAGCGGGCCGGGGTGGCGGGCGGCGGCGCGCAGGTGGGCGAGGACGGTGTGCGGGTCGCTGGCGCCGGGCAGGTGGACGGCGTCCACGGCGTCGGCGGCGAGCAGCACCTGCGGGGAGACGGCGGCGAGCATCGCGGACAGCACCGGCGCCTGCGCCGGTCCGCCGCGGCCCCAGGTCCGGCGGCCCGAGGTGCCGTAGCCGCCCTCGACGACCAGGATCCGGCCGCGCGGGCCTCCGCCCAGGCCGCCGATCCCGGGCAGACCGTGCGCGGGGGTGGCACCGGGGGCGGTGAACGGCGGCGGCGGGACGGCCGGTCCGCCGGGCAGACCGCCCATCGCGGGCATGCCGGTGACGGTCCATCCGGTCGACGGCGCGGGCGGTCCGGGCACCGGCCCGGGCGCCGGCGCGGGGGGCTCGTAGAGGGCGGCGGGGCCGGGCGGGTGCTCCTCGTAGGCGTTGCGCGCGGAGGCCGGCGGCACGGCGTCCCGGGGACCCGCGTCCGGTAGGGGCTCGGGACCTCCGGGGACCACCCTCGTCTCCGCCATCTCCAGGTCACCGCCCCGCCCCGCCGCCCAGCGGCGTCTGCTGCCTCGTACCCCGCGTGGTGCCTGTCACCACACCCGTGGGCGCCACCCTACGAGATCCCGCCACACCCGATCCAGGCCGGGTCTGCGTTGCCCCGGAGCGCCACCCCATCAGCCGACCCGGCTGGCCCCGAGCACAGGAAGTCGGCCGGCCCGACTTCCCACTCCGGCCCCGCACCGACGGCCCGAAACACGACCCCACCGAACAGCCCAACCGGGCAAGCCCACCCCAGCAGAAACAGAAAGTCGGCCGGGCCGACTTCCCACTCCGCGTCAGGGCACGGGGTGGGGCAGGACCGCACGTCGGAAAGGGCACGAGAGCGGCAGGCGCGGGAAGTCGACCCGGCCACCGTGAGAGGCCCGGGGCAGGAAGTCGACCGGGCCGACTTCCTGCCCCGGGGCCATGCGACCGCCGAGTACGGGAAGGGGCGGGCCCGGCTCGCGTTGTCGGGGTGCAGGCGAGCGGGACGGGCGCTGGAGGCAGGACACCGCCGACCCAGCGGGGACCAGGCGACGGAGGAAGGTGGAGCAGGAAGTCGACCAGGCCGACTTCCTGCCCCGGGGCCCTGCGACCGCCGAGTACGGGAAAGGGCGGGCCCGGCTCGCGTTATCGGGGTGCAGACGAGCGGGACGGGCGCTGGAGGCAGGACACCGCCGACCCAGCGGGGACCAGGCGACGGAGGAAGGTGGAGCAGGAAGTCGACCAGGCCGACTTCCTGCCCCGGGGCCCTGCGACCGCCGAGTACGGGAAAGGGCGGGCCCGGCTCGCGTTATCGGGGTGCAGACGAGCGGGGCGGGCGCTGGAGGCAGGACACCGCCGACCCGGCGGGGGCCAGGCGGCGGCGGAGGGGGGGTGGAGTAGGAAGTCGGTGGGGCCGACTTCCTACTCCGCTGTCACGAGCCGGCGAGGAGGTCGCGGAGGAGGGCTACGGTGTCGGCGTCGAGGTCGCGGCCGGTGCGGCGGCTGAGGGCGTCGAGGCGGTTGACGGCGCGCAGGAGTTGGTCGCGGGCGCCGGCGGAGGCGTAGGCGTAGAACAGGTCGCGGTGCAGCAGTTCGACGTCCGGGGCGACGGCGAGGCCGCGGAAGACGGCGGCCTCGGCGCTGCGGTGGTCGCCGTACTGGAGGCGGCGGGCGGCGAGTTCGTGGGAGGTGTCGACGATCGCGGCGATCATGTCCTGCCGCTCGGTCTCGGCCCAGCCGTAGGAGGCCGGCGGGGCCTCGGCGAACGGGGCGCCGCGGACCAGGGCGAGGGCGTGGGCGAGGGCCGCGTCGGCGGTGGCGCTGGTGCTGCGCATGCCGCGCCGGTAGAGGCTGCGGAACTCGTCCCAGTCGCAGGTGACGGCGGGTGCGAAGGTGTAGCCCTCGGCCAAGTCGGTGGCCAGGAACGGCCGGCCGTCCGGGGCGGTGCCCAGCCAGGCGGCCAGGTCGGCGAGCTTGTCGGGCAGCGGGCCGTCGGCGTCGGCGGCGCTGGGGTGCCGGTCGAGGTGGGCCGCGCCGGGGTGCAGGTCGTGGTCGAGGGCGGCGTGGTCGGCGCCGGGGCGCAGGGCCAGGTAGGCGGCGAGCTCGGTGAGCCGGACGACCGCGCCGGGCTCGGCGGTGCCGGCGGTCCCGGCGACGTCGACCGGGCCGAGCAGGCGGATCCGGGGGGTGGCGCGGGTGGCGTGCGCCTCCGGGGAGCGGAGGATGGCGAGCAGGTCGTCGCTGTCGCTGCGGCCGGAGGTGGTGCGGGCGACCGGGGCGGTCGCGGCCGGGCCGGGCTCCGGGCGGGCGGGGACGCGCGGGTCGGTGGCCCTGGGCGCCGGGGCCGGGTCGTGCGTCGGCACCGGCTCGGGCACCGGGGCGGGGGCGGGGGCGGGGGCCTGGGCCGGAGCCGGTTCGGGAGTCGGCTCGGGCGCGGGGTCGAGGACCGGCGCCGGGGCCACCGGGGCCACCGGCTGGACGGGTGCGACAGCGGCGGCGGGACCCGGCAGGCCGAGGTTCTGGGTCGTCTCGTCCCCGTCGAACCCGTCGGAGTCGTCGGAGCCGCCGGGGCTGTCCGGCACGACCGGGACCGGGCTCGGGACCGGAGCCGGCACCGGGAAGGCGGCGGCCGGGCCCGCCGGGACGGCGGCGGAACCGGCCTGGCGGCCGAGCCCGTTGATGAGGTGGCGCGGAGCGGGCAGCGCGGCCGGTCCGGCGGAGGCGGGCAGCGGCGCCGCCGGGTTGGTGCCGGCGAACGGGCTGGCGCCGGTGCCGATCACCCGGGCCAGCAGGCGCGGCGCCGCGCCCGCGCCGGTGTCCCCGTCCGGGTCGTCCCCGTCGTCCGGCCCGCCGAGGGCGGCGTCCAGCGCGGCGAGCGAGAAGCCCGCCGGGCCGTCCCCGCCCGGGCCGGCGGCGGCGCCGACGCCCGCGAGCACCGGAACCGGCAGGTCGGCCGGCTCCAGCTCCTCGCCGTCCAGGGTCCAGGCGGGGGCGGGGTGCTGGGTGGGGTCGTCGGCGGTCCGGAGCAGTTCGGTGACCTGCTCGTACTGGCCGGTGGTCAGGCGCTGCAGCTCCAGGGTGAGGTGCAGGCCGGGGATGGTGGCCTGGCCGGTGGCCGGGAGGGTCCAGCGGGCGACCGGGCCGGTGCCGCGCTCGGGCGCCCGGGTGACCACGGCGACGCAGGTGCGCGGGCGGGCGTCGAGCAGCCGGCCCAGCTCGGCCGGGACCTCGCCGCCGGGCTGGTGGGCGCAGAGCACGATCTCGGGGACCCAGGACTCGTCGGCCAGGCCGCGGCTGCGGGCGTCGCGGGGGCTGGCGGACTCGGCGGCGACCAGCGTCGCGCGGGCCTTGGCGGTGCGCGGGCCGAGGGCGGCGAGCGCGGCCTCCAGGGTGGTGTGGCGGTGGATCCGCTCGGCGGCGGGGCCGCTGATCGGCACCTCCTCGGCGAGGTCGACCAGGTGCAGGTGGAGGCGGTCGGCGAGCGGGCTGTGGGCGAGTTCGATGGCGAGGGTGCGCAGCACGTCGCGGGCGTCGTCCGGGTGGCCGGACAGGTGCAGCAGCCGGACGGTCTCCAGGTCGGCGAGGACCACCGAGCCGTCGGCGGCGGAGCCGAGGGTGACCAGCGCCGGGTAGGGGGCGGCGGTCTTGCGGGCCTGGGCCGGCGAGAGCAGGCCGTCGGAGTCGGCGGCGCACCACCAGATGTTGGGCGCGTGGGCGGCGCGGAACGGCGCGATGGGGGCGGCGGCTCCGGAGAGGTGGAGCTCGATCGTGCGGCCGGGGGTGATCCGGGCGGCGACGATCGCGGGCAGCCGCTTGCCGCCGCGCACGGTGTTGCGGGCCATGCTGCGCAGGGCGCGGTCGAGCAGGTCGAGGCCGGCGTCGTCCTGGCGGGCCTTCAGCTCGGCCTCGAAGGCGGCGGCCGGGGCGGCCGGCAGGGCGATGCGGTGCCGGGGGCGGCGGGCGCGCAGCTGGCCGCCGCGCTTGCGGGCGACGGTGCCGACCATGATCGCGGCGAGCAGGACGCCGACGGTGGAGGCGGCGAGGGCGACGGTGTAGTCGTCGTCCGGGGCCTGCTCGGCGTGGGCGGCGGGCGCCTGGGCGGCGGCCTGCGGCGCGGACCCGTCGGCGGGCGCGGACGGCTGGGCGGGCGCCGGGGTCTGCGCCGGCGCGGACGGCTGCGCGGGGGCGGGCGCCTGGGCGTTCGGCGCGGGCTGCGGCGCGGTCGGCGCGGGGGCGGCCTCCGTCCCCGTCGCGGGCGCGGGTGCCTGCTCGGGGGCCGGGGTGGCAGCCGGTGCCGGGGCGGGCGCGGCCGCCCCGGGCAGGGTGAGCACCATCCCCGGCGCGACGACGTCCGGATCGGTGAGCCGCTCGCCGTCCGGCGCCTGGGCGCCCTTGTTGGCCTCGAACAGCTGCGGCCACGCCTCGGCGTCCCCCATCGCCCGCTCGGCGATGGCGGACAGGCTGTCGCCCTCCTTGACCGTGACGGTGCCGCCGCCCTGGGCCGCACCGCCGGAGCCGGCGGCGCCGGCCTGCGGCGTCCCGGCCGGGGCGGGCGCGGGGGCGGCGGCCTTGGCCTCGTCGGGCTTGGCGTCGGCCGGCATCAGCAGCTGCCACCCGGGGTGGATCGGCCGGTCCGCGTCGAAGCGGGTGCCCGAATCGTCCATCACCCGGCCGTCGTTGAGCTTGGCGATCTCCGTCCACCGCTCCCCGGAACCCAGTTGGCGCTCGGCGATGGACCAGAGGCTGTCGGCGGGGCGGCTGTCGCGCACCGTGTAGGAGGCCTGCGACTCGGCGGCGGGGGTGAGCGACGGCGCGGCCTGCGCGGCGGGCAGCGCGGCGCGCTGCACGCCGGCCGTCACCTGGGCCGTCGCGGCGGCGGCCGCCGGGACGTGCTCGGCGGTGGCGGCGAACGCCCCGCCGGCCACCGGCAGCAGCGCGATCACCGCGCCGACCAGTCCGGCCGCGGCCCGCTGGCTCCAGCCGAACGCCGGGATCCGCCGGGCCACCCGGCCGCGCAGCTGCGCCGGGATCTCCAGCAGCACGGAGAGCGCGAAGCAGGCCCAGCCGATCCAGCCGACCACCACCAGCAGCCACAGGAACAGCCGCCCGTCGTCGGGGCTGGTCAGCAGCGCGCCGAGGCCGTCGGGAGCGAGCTCGCCCATGTCGGCGACCGCCTTGGTGCCGTACAGCAGCAGCGCGGGCACACCGGCCAGCAGGCCGAGCAGGGTGATCAGGGCCGCGAGCGCGCCGAGCACGGCGCCGCCCCGGCCGCGTCCGCCGCCCCGGTGGGACGGCTGCGGCGCCGGCCGCCGGCCGGACGCGGGGGTGGTGGGCACACCCCGGGCCGGACGCCCGGCACGGGTCTGGTCCTTGACACGTGGCGCGGCCATCAGTCGGTCTCCGCTTCCTTGACTCCGTGGACGAGGGTGGCTCTCCCCTTGCCCGTGACCTTCACGTTCGCGAGGTCGCCCAGCATGATGGGGCGGAAGTCGGCCTGCACCGTGATCACGACAGTGGCGCCGTCGTCCAAGAACTCCACCCGGTGGGCGCTCAGGCCGTACAGCTTGAGGTAGCTGTTGGCCGCCTCCTCGACGTACGCCCGCTTCACCTTGTACCCCTGGCCCTGCAACAGGGCCGCCTCGTCGAGCTGCTGACCGCCCACCCGGGCGGCCTCCTGGGCGTAGCCGTCCACCTGCTCGGCCAGCCGCAGCTTGCCGCCGGCGTCCACGACCAGCGCGATGGCCAGCACCACCGCGCCCGCGCACATGGCGACGAAGATCGACAGCGCGCCCCGGTCGGTGCGTCCGCCGAGCGGCCCGCCGAACCTGGCGCGGCGGAACCGCCGCACCGCGCGTCCGCGTGCCATGGCGTTCCCTCCCCACCGGTCCGTCCGCCCTCCCCCGGGCGCCCTCCGCATGCGTCTCCCCCGCCCGACGGCTCCCCAATCCCCGTCCGGCCCGCTCATGCCCACAACACCGTCACCACCCGCACCACGACCTGACACACCATCATCATGCCCGCCGCTCACCGGCCGCGGTACCGGTCGACCACCGAGACGAACCGTCCGGTGAGGGTCTTCGTCAGCGGCACGTCCGGCCCACTGAGCAGATCGCCCAGGCCGACCTCGCACCGCACCGTCACCTCGACCGTCGCCAGGGTCACCCCGTGGCTGACCAGTTCGCCGTGCCCGACGTCCACCTCGCTGCTCCGGCAGTGCACGCCCTGCTGCTCCAGGACGCGCTCGGCGGCGGCCTTCGCCGCGCCGTCCATCCCGTCCACGCTGCGCGCCATCGAGGCCGTCCGGGCGGCCGAGCGGGCCGCCGCCTCCACCGTGCCGCCGGCGGTCTGCACCCGGCCCGCCGCGACCGCGACCAGGATCAGCGCGACCACGGCGGGCGCGATGATCGCCGCCTCGACGGCGGTGCTCCCGCGGTCGCTCCGGCCCGCCGCCCGGGTGGGGCGGCGCACGCCGGACCGCCGCTCCCACCCGGCCGGCCGCACGGCCCGGGACCGCTCCCGGGCACTCACGGTCCCACCTCCGTCGGCGGCACGAACCGCTCGCGCGGCGCCTCGGCGAACTGGGTGACGGTCGGCGGGGTGATGAACGGCACGATCACCGGCGCCTTCACCTCCACGGTCACCCGGATCAGCACCGGCGAACTGCCGTCCGTGACGACCCGGTGGTCCCGGTTGCCCTGCCGGTCGAGAAAGTCGGCCGCTTGCCGGCGGGCCGCCTCGTTCTTCTGCTCGTCGCTCCGGTTCCCCTGCATCCGCCCCGCGTCGACGCCCTCGCGGGCAGCGCTCAGCGCGAGTTGGCGGTGGTACCACCACAGCCCGGTCTGGGTGACGGCCAGGAGCAGGATCAGGACGATCGGGAAGACGATGGCCAGGCTCAGGCTCATCGACCCCCGGTCGGAACGGCGGAGGCGGCGAGGGCGGGTCACTTGGGGCCGTTCTCCCCGTGGTAGTCCGGGTTCTCGTTGACCTTGCCGACGACCTTGTCCTTGAGGCCGACCAGCGCGAACGTGACCAGGCCCGCGATGAACACCAGCGCGATGACCGCGAGCGCGAGTTCGATGCTGATGGCACCCTTGTCACCGCGCGCCCGGGCGGCCCTGGCCCGGCCCATCCGGAAGTGGAACAGCATCAGGGCGAACTGGATCGGCAGCAGGGTCGCTCCGGCCAATCGTCCGACCAGTGCCTTGAGATGAGTGTTCATCAGGTACTCCCAGGAGTGAGGTGTGGTGACGGAGGGGTTGACCTCCGCGGCGGTGCTGCTCAGTTGAGCATCTTGTAGAGCGCGGGAAAGATGATCAAGACGGTCATCAGCATGGTCAGCGCGGAGCCCGGCGCGACCATCCGCTCGCTGTCGGCGTTGGCCCGGGCGAGGTCCTCGGCCATCAACTCACCGCGCAGGCCCTTGGCGCGGGCCCGCAGCGTGTCGTAGACGGCCGCCCCGTCGGTACCGGAGATCCGCATGATGTCGGCCAGGTCCTGGAGCGGGGTCAGGCCCAACTCCACAGCCAGCGCGTCCAGTCCGGCCCACGGCGGGAGCCGGTCGGTGGCCGCCCGGTCCAGCGCGTCGCGGATCCGGCGGAACACCGCGCCGCGCCCGACCGCGGCGGCCCGGCGCAGCGCCTCGGCCGGGCCGAGGTCGGCGGCCCGCTCCATCGCGACCAGTTCCAGGTAGGCGGCGATGCCGTGCAGGTACTCGACCCGCGCCTCCTTGGCCTCGCCGCGCACGATCGCGTCCGGCACGAACCAGAGCAGGCCGGCCAGCAGCGGCCCGACCACCAGCGGCAGCGCGAACGGCAGGTTCACATCCAGCAGCAGCGCCGCCACCAGCAGGTACGGCGGCAGCACCAGGCCGAGCAGGGCGAACAGCAGCTTGTGCGCCATGAACCGGGCCGGGGTGCGGCCGATCAGGGCCAGTTCCCGCTCGGGGATGCGCACCCCGCGCAGGGTGACGGAGCGCTGGCCGATCCGGTCGAACCAGCGCGGCCGCTCGTCCGGGTCGGGGGTGCGCTCGGCCGGCGTGCGGTGCAGCCGGTCCAGCGCCTGGCCCAGGTCGGGCGGCGCGGGCCGGAGTTCGGCGACCAGCAGGGCGACGCCGCCGGCCGCCACGGCACCGGCCAGCACGGACCACGGGGAGATCATCGCGCCTCCCCGAGCAGTCGCGCGCCGCCCTCGGTGCCGGCCGCGGAGCCCGGATCGGCCCCGGCGTCCGCGCCGTCGGCCTCCTCCGCGCCGCCCTCGCCCCGGCGGCGGCGCAGCGCCCGGCCGGGACGGCTGCGCCGGTCCACCTCCAGCAGCCGCGGCACCGGCGGGTACGAGGCCAGCGCCCGCATCCAGGCGATCACGCCGACGAACAGCGCGCAGACCACGGCCAGCACGATCTGCCCGAGCACCGTGTCGTACGGGCGGGTGTACTCGGCGTTGAACGAGCCCACCACCACGACCAGCAGGATGATGCCGACCAGCCAGCGGATGGTGGTGCGGTGCTTGGCCCGGTCGGCCTCGATGGTGCGCCGCTGACGGACCTCCTCGCGCACCGACTCGGCCATGTCGGACAGCGCCCGGGCGAGACCCGGCCCGCTGTCGCCGGCCCGCAGCAGCAGTGCGGCGAGCACCTTGTCGGCGGTGGCGTCGGCGATGCTGTCGGCGAACAGCCGCAGCGCCTCCTCCGGCCGCCAGCGGGCCTGCAGCCGGGCGGCCAGCTCGCCGACCTCGGCCTCGATCGCGGCGGGCGCGGTGCGCCGGCTGGTGACGATGGCCTGGTTGAGGCCGACACCGAGCAGCAGCACGTCGGCGATCCGCTGGGTCCACTCGGAGAGCGCCTCCAGCCGCTCGATCCGGTCGGTGTCCGAGCGGGTGGCGTCGAACAGCCAGGGCAGGCCGAACACCGCCAGCGGCACCAGCAGCACGGTCAGCGGGATGCGGGTGAACAGCCAGCCGAGCGGCGCCCCGATCAGCGCAAGCGGCAGCTGGACGCGGCGCAGCCGCGCCACCCGGTGCGAGGCGGTGCCGGGCGCGCCGTACCAGAACACGTGCAGCCGGGAGGCCAGCGGGTTGGGCTCGTGCTCCTCCTGTTCGCCGGCCGGCTCGCTGCCGCGCGCCCAGGCCACCAGGGCGACCAGGCCCGCCGCGACGGCCAGGCCGCAGAGGACGAAGAGCGGCATCATCGGGCGCCACCGCCGATCCGGAGTTGCAGCGGTGCGGCCCAACCGCCGTACCGGGAGCCGAGCAGCGCGGCGTCGAAGCCGGCCCGGCGCAGGTCGTCCAGGCACTGCGGCGGGGTGTGCGGGACGGCGCGCGGCTCGCCGAGGTCGGGGCGCGGCCCGAACACGGTGTTCAGCGCGGGCCGGCCGCTCTCGCCGAGGCCGGTGACCTCCAGGACGTGCGAGACGAACCGGTGCCGGCGGCCGCCGACGGCCGTCTCGTCGACCATCGCCACGTGCACGATGAGGTCGACCGCGTTGGCGGTGAGCCGGTAGGCGAGGGCGTCGGTCATGTGCGAGCCGTACTCCAGGCAGAGTTCCGCGATCCGGTCGACGACCATGTGCGGGCCGCGCGCGTGCAGGGTGCACATCGAGCCGCCCTCGCCGTTGGTCATCACGCGCAGCATCGGGACGACCTCGCCGGAGCGGACCTCGCCGACGATGATCCGCGAGAGGGTCATCCGCAGCGCGGCCGGGATGAGGTCGCCGATGGTCAGTTCGCCCGCCGAACGGCCGTCCACCCGTTCGCCGTTGCCCTCGCGGGCCTCCATCGGGACGACCTGGCGCAGATGGCCGAGGGTGTGCAGCCAGAGCTCGAACTCCGACTCCAGGGTGCCGATCCGCTCGTCCGGCGGGATCTCGGCGGCCATCGCGCGCAGCAGGCTGGTCTTGCCGACGCCCTGGGTGCCGGTGATCATCACGTTCTTCCGGGCCCGGATGGCCGAGGCCAGGAAGGCGGCGAGGGTGGTGTCCAGGGTGCCGAGCCGGACCATCTCGGGCAGCGTCGCCGAGGCCACCCGGTGCCGGCGGATCGCCACGTACGGGCGGGGGGTGACCTCGGTGAGCGCCTGGAGGCGCATGCCGCCCTCCAGGCGCAGGGCGAGGGTGGGGCTGGCGGTGGACAGGGTGCGCTCGCCGCCGCCGTGCTGGCGGGCGAGGTCCTGGAGCAGCTCGACGAGTTCGGCGTCGCTGTCGGCGACCGGCGGGACCTGGCGCAGCGGCTGGTGGACCCGGGAGACCCAGACGTCGTCGCAGCCGTTGATCAGGATGTTCTCGATCTCGGGGTCGTCGAGGTAGGGCTGCAGCCGGCCGGCCCGGAACAGCAGGTCGAAGACGGCCTCGGCGAGCGCGCGGTCCTGGTCCCGGGTGGGCGGGATGCCGTGGGTCTGGGCGTAGGCGTCGGACCAGCGGGCGACGGCCTCCTCGATCAGCGCGCGGCCGCGCTGGCGGCGGGTGGCGCGGTCCGGCTCGGTGCCGGAGCCGGTGGTCAGCCGGGTGATCTGCTGGTGCAGTTCGGCGGCCACCTGGCGCTTGAGCTCGCGCGCGACCTGCGGGTCGACGGCCGGGCGGGTGCCGGCGCCGCGCGGGTCGAGCGAGGGCAGCTGGGAGGGCACGGCGGTGGGCGCGACGGGCGCGGCCGGGGCGTGCGGCTGGGCGGGGGTGTGGGCCTGGGCGTGGGTGTGGGCCTGGGCCTGAGTGTGGGCCTGGGCGGCCTGCGGCGGGGCCTGGGCGGCCTGCGGCCCGCCGGCCGGGGCGACCCGGCCGGGGGCCACCGGCTGGACCGGACCGGGCAGCGGCGTGGTCCAGGGCAGCGCCGCCGGGTCGGCCGCGGGCTGCTGGTGCAGCGGGCTACCGCGCACGGAGCACCTCCCCGTCGACGGGCGCGTGGTGGGGCCGGGGCTGTCCCGGGTACGGCTGGGCGTTCGGGTACGGCTGTCCGGGGTGGGGCTGCCCCTGCTCCTGCCCCGGCGCGGCCGCGTACGGCGGACCGCCGTGGCCGGGGAACGGCGCGGGCGCGGCCGGCTGCGGCGCCAGCCCGGCGAGCGGCGCCACCGGGCCGGTGGTGATCACCGGCGGCACCGGGCCGTACGGCTGCTGGTGGGGCTGCTGGGCCTGGTGGGGCTGCGGGGTCTGCGGTTGCGCCGGCCCGTACGGCGGCGCGGGCTGCGCCGGTCCGACGGGCTGCCCCGGCTGCGGAACCGCGGCCGGCGCGGGACGGGCGTAGTCGTACCCGGCCGGCGCGGGCCGCGGTCCGGACTGGGCGGCCGGCCCCGCCACCGGCGGCGGCGCGCTCCCCGGCGCGAGCTGCGCGGGCCGGGCGGGCTGCGCCTGGGCGGGCGCGAGCCGCTGGCGTCGCCGACGGACCGTCAACTGGATCTCGTCCGCCGCCGAGCGCGCCGTGCGCATCAGCTCCGAGCGGATGAACCGCCGGTCGGTGACGTCCCCGCCGTCCGACAGCACCCGGGCGGTGCGCGGCGCGTGCGGCAGCAGCCCGAGCACCGGCAGCCCGAACTCCCGGGACACCTCCGCCCCCGAGTACGGCCCCTCGGCGATCAGCAGCAGGCCCAGCGCGTCCGCGCCGGTGCCGGCCGTGGCGAGGTCCTCGGCGAGCGCGGTCAGCCGGGGCCGGACGGCGCTCAGCCCGCGCAGGGTGGTGCGCACGGTGGCGGCCACCACGTCGGCCCGGCGGGCCAGCACCGCGCTGGTGCCGCTCGCGCCGGAGCGGCCGAGGTCGAGGATGACGTCGTAGCCCTGCGGCTCCAGCCCGCGCAGCAGCTCCACCAGCGGCTCCCAGGTGTAGGCGAGGCCGGGGGCCTGGACGGGGTCGGTCAGGCCGGGCAGCAGCAGGCGTTCGGCGTTGCCCTCCGGCGAGATGTCGATCAGCTGCTCCCAGAGGGTCTGGGCGAGCAGGCCGCGCCGGTCGGCCACCGCGAGGTTGCGCAGCCCGTAGACCGCCTCGACCCGGCCCTCCAGGGCCCCGGCCAGCACGGCGCCGCCGTCCGGGTCGCACTCGACCAGCAGGACGCGGCGGCCGGGCTGCAGCGGCCAGGCCAGCAGCAGCGCCAGCGCCGTCGTGGTCGCGCCGGGTGCCCCCGGAGCGCCGACCACCGCGATGACGGCCATGTCAGTTCCCACCCGCCCCGGCCGGGGCGGCGGGCGCCGTCGCGGGGCGGCCGGCGGCCGGGGTCCCCGCGGCGGGGGCACTGGCAGCGGCCGACGGCGCGCCGGAGGCGGGCGCGCCGGAGACGGGCGCGCCGGACGCCGCGGTCCCGGTGGCCGGCGCCCCGGTCGGGGCGGGAGCCCCGGCGGCGGGCGCGCCGGACGCCGCCGGGCGCGGGGCGAGCACCACCTGGATCCGCCCGGTGGCCACCCAGGCGGCGAGCTTCCCGGCGTCCGCCTGGTCCACGACGGCGTCGAAGACCTGGCTGCCGTCGGTGTCCACCCGGCCCACCGTGTACACGGTGGCGGCGAGCGACTCGGCCCGCGCGCTGTCCGGGGTGTAGACGACGATCACCGGCTGGCCCGGCTGGAGCCGGGTGGCCGGCAGCTGGGTGCGCCGGGCCGAGACACCGACCAGCAGTTGCCCGGGGCTGAGGACGAGCGACTGCGCGAGGTCGGACTTGGTGAGCAGCCCGCCCCGGTGGAGGTCGGTGGTGGCCCGCATCCCGACCGCCTTGGTCCGGTCGGCGGCGTCCAGCGGCTTGAGCGCCGGGTCACTGGCGATCCGGACGACCACCAGGTCGGCCTCGGTCAGCACCTGACCCCACGGCACGTCCCGGGCGAGCGCCAGCACGGCGACCCGCTGGCCGGTGCTGTTGTACAGCACCGCGCCGCCCAGCCCGCCCGCGGCTATCAGGGCCACCGCCATCGCCAGCACGGCGGGCCGCCGGCGCCGCGCGCCGAGCGTCCGCCCGGGGCTGCGCGGCGCCCCGCGCCGCTGCTCCGGCGCGACCGCCGGGGCGGTCGCGGCGGTGGCCGCGGTCGCCGTGGCGGACGTGCCGGGGCCGGGCGTGGCAACTGTACGGTTCTCCACCGGGCTTCGGCCTTCCTCGCGTTCGTTCGTTCGTCGGGGTTGCTGTGCGCTAGTTGAGGACCTGGACCTCGGCGACCCGGAAGCTGACGTCCGTGCTGACCCGGATCTCGATCGGGTTGACCTTCGTGCCGTCGGACACCGTCACGTCGTTCATCCACACGACCTCGACCTTGCCGGTGAACGTGCCGCCCTTCTTGGTGCCCGATCCGGTCGTGAAGACGTGACCACAGGTGGGCGACGGGCCGGCTCCGTACTTGACGTCGTACGCGGTGCCGACCGCGGCGGCGCCCTTGCAGGTCACGCTGGTCCCGTCACCGAGGTCCCACTTCACCGAGGCCACCCGGGGAGTGACCGTCACCGTGAGACTGCCCGCGTGAAGCGGTTCCGTGGCCGGCTTCTTCGGATCCGCCAGCCAGAGCCAGACGTTTCCGCCCACCACCGGGTCCTTCTTGGGGGCGACCCCGAGGACCGGGGGTTTGAACTCCAGCCGGTCCTTGACGTACGCGGCGGCCATGGCTCCCGGGTCCGGCGGCGCGGGCACGGGCGCCTCGGGGAGGAACTTGTCGTCGGGCGCACCGATCCCCCCGTCGGGGTAGCGGCAGGTGATGCGATAGACCGCCCCCTCCTCCGGCTTGTGGCCCTCCCAGCGGGAATCCCCGGCCTCGGGCTGCGGGTTGAGGACCCGGTAGTAGCAGCCGTTGGAGGCGCTGAACCAACCCAGCTCCGGGTCGGTGCAGGCGAAGATCTGACCGTTCCAGAGGCAGAGTTGCGGCCCCGAGGTTCCGCCCCCTCCCCCTCCGCCGCCACCGCCGGAGGGGGGTGGCGTGCTGCCACCGTGGCCGCCACCCGTGCAGATGACGGTGACCTCGCAATGGGTGGCGCCCCCCGTGTCCGCGGGGGTGGGATCAGCTGCGGCAGGGCCGGTTGGCGCCAGGAGTAATCCGGCGAACAGCGGCGTGCCGATCACCAATCGCCGTACCGGTTTCAGCATGTGCGTCCCACCTCCCGCTTGAAGTCGTTGATCAGCCAGCGCGTTCGGAACTGTCGCAGGGAAACGGTCGCCACGTACCGGCTGAGCCGGTCGGGCGGGTCCTTCACCGCACGGGTCACGGCGTCCGCCTGGTGCCACCCGGAAACGTCCAGGCAGTCTTCGATCACGGCGGTGTTCGGATCCGACGTCAGATCGACGGATTTCACCACCGCGGAGGTCCGCGGCTCACCCGTCATCACCAGTTTGGCCTCGTGCAGTTGACGGAGATTGACCAGGGCTTCGGTCAGCGCCTTCCCGGAGGCGAAGGTGTCGAATCGGGAACCGTCCGAATCGGTCTGCCCGAACGCCTCCACCTGGGTCTGCCACCAGTCCTGATAGGTGCTCAGCGCCAGCCGGGCCGCCGCCCCTTCGGGCCCGTCGGTCGGCGCGTTCCCGACGTTTGCCGAACCACCCGAAGGAGGGACCGCCGTCACCCCCGCAACCGTGGGCGCGCTCGTCCCCAGGCGATCGGTGGAACCACCGGCCCCGCTGCCCGCGCAGCCGCCCAGCAGCAACGCCAGAACCAGCCCTCCGGCCCCAACCGCCCCAGGGCGCAACACCATTCCGCGCTGCCGCATCGCCCCACCTCGTCGCAGCCGACCCCGGGTGTGGACCGGGGCCGCCAGAAGAATTCCGCCGTCCCGCCGGTGTTCCCCCGCGGGCATCGATTCTTCGCCAAACCGGGCCTTCACGGCAACACCTACGGCCTCCTGACCTTACGCGGAAGGCGGATCCGTCGGTGCACTTTCCCGCCACAGCAGGGCCAACAGTTCCTCGGAAAGCGACAATCCGGCCAATGCGCCGCGAACCGCCGCCCGATTGCGCATCAGAAGGCGCCCGCCCTCCGGCGGAACGAGCAGGCGCACACCCGGCGCTTCGTGCTGGTTCGACGGCGCACCGGCGCCCCCGCCGTCGTGCGCGCCGCCGCCGTCGAGCAGTGCGCCGACGGCCGGTTGCAGGTCGTGCGGTCCGACGGCGGCGGGCGCGCCCGGGATCCCCTGGCGCAGCACGGTGGTGAGCGCCTGGCTGAACGAGCCGGGCCCGCCCGGCAGGACGGCGTCCCGGCCGCGTCTGCCCGGGGTGTAGCGGCCGGGCGCGTGGCGGCCGATCCGGCCCCAGAGCGGGACCCGCGAGTAACTGAGCAGTTCGCCCGCGCCGTCCTCGCCGCCGCCGCGCTCCAGCGCCGCCCAGGTGTCCTTGTCGGCGACCGCGTCGACCAGCAGCAGCGCCTCCTCCTGGTCGCCGTGCACCATCGCGCTGACCACCCAGTCCCAGGCCAGCCCGCGCCGGTAGGCGTTGTCGGCGGTGGAGCCCGCCGTCACCAGGGCGAGCCGGCGCCCGCGCGGGTCGGCCACCAACTGGCCCACCAGGCAGACCAGCAGCCAGCGGCCCGGGCGGGCGGCCGCCTCCCGGACAGCGGTGAGCATGGTGTTGGCGTCCGCGCCCGGGTCGACCACGGCGACCCGGCTTCCGGCCGCGCCGGCGTCGAAGCACATCCCCGGCAGCACCTCGGCCAGTGACCGGGCGCCCTCGGCCGCCTGCGCGGACCCGCCGAAGGCGCGGTCCGGCCCGCCGTCCGCCCCGATGACCACCAGGTCGACCCCACTTGCCACCCGCACCGCCCCCTCCTGCCCGGCCCCGGTCCCCCGGGGCCGCCGAACCGTTCCGCCGCGTCCGCTCCGGCCCTGCCGCACGCGCCGCCCGCCTGCTGCGGCGGCCCGTCCGGCTCCCGGCACGCCCGGCGTGCCCCGGTGCCACCGCCGGGCAGGCTACCGTCCCCGGCCGCCGCCGTCGGGCCCGCGGGCCGCGTTCCGGGGCCCGGTCCCGCGTCCGGCCGTCGCCCGTCCGCCGTCGCCCGACGGTCCGTCCTCCGTCCGAACACCTCGCCCGCGCCCCTCCCCCGGTGCCGCGCGACGGCCGCAAGGCCCTATCGCCCAGGGACCATGGGCCCTGTCGGCCCGCGCTCCGGAGGGGGACCATCGGACCCATGGAGCGTGACGACCCCCTGGAGGAACTCGGCGCGGACACGTGCCTGCGCCTGCTCAGCACCGTGCCCGTCGGACGCGTGGTGTACACCGAGCACGCGCTGCCGGCCGTCCTGCCGGTCTCCTTCGAGGTCGCGCCGGACGGGCGCCTGCTGCTCGCCGTGCGCCGGGGCAGTGCGACCGCGCGCGGGTTGGACGGCACCGTGGTCGCCTTCCAGGCCGACCAGCTGGACCCGGTCACCCGGACCGGCTGGAGCGTGCTGGTGCACGGCCGGGCGGACGTCCTGCGCGACCCGGAGCAGGTCCGCCGCGCGCTGCGCTCGGGCCTGCGGCCCTGGGTCGGCGACCCGGACCCGATGTTCGTCTCCCTGGTGCCCGAACTGATCAGCGGCCGCCGGCTGACCGCGGCCGCCCGTCCCGTCCCGCACTCCTGAGGCCCTCCCCCGATGCCTGAGGCTCCCCCGGGAGTGCGGGCCTTCCTGGGAACCCCTGACAGGTGACCGGCGAGTAGGCATACTCTGCGGAGTCCACCGCAGCATCCGCGCCGCCGACCCGCCCCACCTGCCCCAGGAGTGCCCCTGTGACGACCTTCGCCTCCCTCGCCGAGCTGACCGCCGCCGTCGGCACCGAGCTGGGCACCAGCCAGTGGCACACCGTGGACCAGGCCCGGATCGACCTGTTCGCCGAGGCCACCGGCGACCACCAGTGGATCCACGTCGACCCGCAGCGCGCCAAGGAGAGCCAGTTCGGCTCGACCATCGCGCACGGCTACCTCACGATGTCGATGATCCCGGTGCTGGCCAAGGAGTGCTACGGCGTCGAGGGCGTGCGGATGGCGCTCAACTACGGCTCGGAGAAGGTCCGCTTCCCCGCCCCGCTGCCGGTCGGCACGGCGATCCGGGCCAAGGCCGAGCTGGTCTCCGCCACCGAGGTCGCGGGCGGGGTGCAGGCGGTGGTCCGGTTCACCATCACCAGCGCGGAGAGCGCCAAGCCGCACTGCGTCGCCGAGACGATCACCCGTTTCTACGCCTGATCACGGGGGAAGGCCCCTGGTCGGCGGACGGCGGCCACCGCTCGCCGGGTCCGCCGGGCCGAGCACGAGTAATCTCCGACGAGATGGTCGTCGTACCGGATCGGCGTCGCCGTCGGCGCCACCGTCGGCGGTCCGCCGCCCCGGCATGCCAGGTATCCGTCGCCGTCCTTGGAGGTGCCGTGCCCCGTCCAGCCGCCTCGTGGTACTCCCGCGCCCTCGGCCTGCCGTCGGGCCTGTCCTCCCTCGCCTCCTCCGCCCTCGGCACGCCCCCCGGCCTGGCCGGGCTGACCGGACTGCCCCGGGCGGCCTGGCACCGGGTCCGCACGGACGCCTTCGGCGCCGAGCCGCGCGGCGAGCGGCTGGCCCGGATCCGGCGCTCGCCCCAGTTCGTCGACGGCGCCTTCCGCAACCCCGTCCCGACCCGCCGGCTGGTCTCCGCGCGCAGCCCGCTGGAGATCGCCCGCGCCCAACTGGCGGCCGACCGCGCCCGGCGGGAGCCGGCCGCCGCCGTGCCGCTGCACCGACTGCTGCCCGCCGACCTCGCCGCGCCGCCCGCCTCCGGCCTGCGGCTCACCTGGCTCGGCCACGCCACGGTGCTCGCCGAGATCGGCGGGCGCCGGGTGCTGTTCGACCCCGTCTGGGGCGAGCGCTGCTCCCCGTTCTCCTGGACCGGCCCCAAGCGGCTCCACCCGGTGCCGCTGCCGCTCGCCGAACTCGGCCGGGTCGACGTGGTCGTGGTCTCCCACGACCACTACGACCACCTCGACATGGACACCGTCCGGGCGCTGACCGGCACCGACGCGGTGTTCGCCGTCCCCCTCGGCGTCGGGGCGCACCTGGAGCACTGGGGGGTGCCGGCCGGCCGGATCGTCGAACTCGACTGGTGGGAGTCGGCCGAGGTGGCCGGCCTCACCCTGACCGCCACCCCCGCCCGCCACTACTGCAGCCGCGGCCCGCGCACCAGCCCGCTCTTCCTCTGGGCGTCCTGGGTGGTGGCCGGCGGCGGCCGCACCGTCTTCCACAGCGGGGACACCGGTTACTTCGCCGGCTTCGCCGAGATCGGCCGCCGGCTCGGGCCGTTCGACGCGACGATGATGCAGGTCGGCGCCTACAGCGACTTCTGGCCCGACGTCCACATGACGCCGGAGGAGGGCGTGCGGGCCCATCTCGACCTGCGCGGCGCGGTGCTGCTGCCGATCCACTGGTGCACCTTCAACCTCGCCCCGCACCCGTGGGAGGAGCCCGCCGAGCGGGTGGTCGCCGCCGCCCGGGCGCGGGGTGCCCGGCTGGTGGTGCCGCGGCCCGGCAAGCCCTTCGAGCCGGCCGAGCCGCCCGAGCCGCGGCGCTGGTGGCGGGCGATCGCCGCGCCGCCCCGGGACGGCGCGCCGCTGGTGGTGCCGGACGGCCCGGCCGCCGCGGCCGACGGGTCGCGGTCCCGGGCGGCGGCCGGGGGTGACGGCGTGCCGGTCTGAGCCGGTCAGGCGGACCGCTTGGCGTGCTCGACCAGGTCGACCGTGGCGCGCGGGTCGTCGACCTCCACGACCAGCCGGCTGTAGCGCTCGTCGACGAGTTCGATCACCACGGCCTTGGCGGGGTTCTTCACGTCCCAGAACACCCACTCGCCGCCCGAGCGGAAGGTGCCGGCGGTGATCACCCCCGGGAAGTGGGTGCCGCCGACCTTGACCCCCTTGGGCTCCCGGAAGATGCCGGGGTCGACGGTCGCGCCCCGGACGTTGCCGAGCGGGATCTCTATCCGGCTGCGGACCGCCCAGAGCCGGTCGAGGCCGTTGATCTCGACGACGAGGGTCTGGTCGGTGATGCTGACACGGGCCATGGAACTGTTCCTCCCACTGGTGAATGTGCTCTGTGCTGATCGAAGGTCGGCCGGGGTCGGCCGGGGGTTGCGCAGGGGGTCGCGCCGGGGTCAGGCGACGCGTTCGGCGAAGGCCAGCACCGCGTCGGCGGAGGGTCCCCCCGCACCGGCGCGGGCGCGCAGCCGCAGGCCGAGGACGGTCGCGGCGAGCACCCCGGCGGCGCCGGCCCCGTGGCCGCCGACCCGCTCGACCGCGCCGTCCAGCGCGGCCAGCCCCTCGCCGACCAGCGCCCCGACCTCCGCGTCGCTCCCCGCCCGCTCCACGGCCGCCGACAGCAGCAGCCCGGCCGCCGGCCCGCCGTCGAACGCGGCCACCGCCTGCGTCAGCAGCGCACCGAGCCCCTCGGCCTCCCGCAGCACCGCCGCGAGCGGCAGCACCTCTTCGTCCAGGTGCCGGCGCAGCGCGGCGAGATACAGCCCGCGCTTGCTCCCGAACACCTTGTAGAGGCTCCCCCGGTGTACCCCGAGCCCGGTGACGAGATCGTCCACCGAGGTCCCCTCGTATCCGCGAACCGCGAACAATTCCGCCGCCGCCCGCACAGCCTGTTCCTCGTCGAAGGCGCGTGGTCTTCCCATGGCCAGGACTCTACGAGTTAAAGAACGCTCGGTCAAGAACGACCGTTCTCAAACCCCGGCGGCGCCCGGTCCCCAGCACACGCCCACCGCTGCCGACGGCACTCACGCCGCACAACACCACCACTCCCGCACGCCGGCCCGCCCCGGCGACCGGGGCGCCGGGGCGGAAGACAGAACGTCGCCCCCAACAGCACCTCGCCGGGGGGGCATCCGAACCGGCGCCCACTGCCGCCCCGCGACACGCTCCGCAGCCCTCGGCCCGGCAAGCGCCGGAACGGCGTGCTGTGACGCCTGGTCGGCCGGTCGGAGTCAGGTCCGCCAGCTACGGCCGGGACCGGCGGCGGCCGCCAAGCTGCGGGCCGATGGTCGGCCGGTGTCGGCGGCGGACACCGGCTGCGGGTGGTGGTGCCCGGCCCCGTCGAGGCCCGGGGCTGTTGCCAGCCCGGCAGGAAGCCGCCGAGGGGCGGGCTCGGCGGCCCGGAGTGGGCGGTAGCCGCCTCCCGGTAGGGGCGAGCGGCCAGCCGCCGGACGGGTGTGGTGGGAGGCCGCCGAGGCGCCCGCCCCGCCCGGACGGTGGCCGCCGTCCGTGGGGGGCGGGGGGACCGCGGCCGGTGGGGGTCAGGGGGAGGCGAGGAGGTCGCGGAGGGTGCGGGCTTCTTTGAGGAGGCGGCTGGTGCCGGGGCGGGCGGCGGTGGCGGTGACTTCGGGGATCGGGCCGCGGGCGGCGCTGCGGCGGCCGGTGTCGGCGGCGATGGCGAGGAGGTCCGCGGTGCCGCGCTGGGGCTCGCCGGTGAGGAGGGCCGGGAGGGCGGCGGACAACACGGACCAGACGGTGGCGTGGGCGCCGGTCTCCGCGGCGGTGGCCAGGGACTGGGCGAGGCGGGTGGGCTTCACCGTGCCGAGCGCCACCAGTTCGCCCAGCTCGCGCCCGAGCAGGGCGCCGTCCAGGTCGCCGCGGGCGGCGAGCACGAGCAGGGCGTCGACGGCGGCGGCGCGGTCCTCGGGGTGGCGGGCGCCCAGGCCGTAGGCGAGGGCCAGGTGGAGGGCGAGCCCGGCCGGGCCGCCGGCCTCGGCGAGCACGACCAGCATCCGGGCGGTGCCGCGCCGCTCGCGGTCGGCGCAATCGGCGAACCGGTCCAGCCAGCGGGCGGCCAGCTCCTCGCGGTGGTGCGGAAGGATGGCGGCCCAGTGCTCGGTGGGCTCCCGGAGCCACTCCTCCGACCGCCGGGCCCGGGCCACGCTGGGCTCGGTGCCCTCCAGCAGCGTCCGGAAGTCGGCGGCGAGCCGCTCGCGCGCCGGCCCGGCCGGGCCGGCGGTGCCGCGCTGAGTGACCGCGATCCGCCGGAGGTCCTCCCACCAGCGGTCCCAGGAGGGCCGCTTGCGCTCGCTGCCGGCGCCGGGGGCGAAGAACACCCGCTCCGAGGCCTGGGCCGGCAGGCCGCCGTCGCGCAGCCAGGCGGCCGCCCACCGCCCGGCGGCCGAGGTCAGCCTGCCGGACGCCGCCAGCACGACCGGGTCCGCCGTCGGCGCGACCCGCAGCAGCGCGGCGCTGAGGTCGACCGGGCCGGCGCTCGCACCGGCCGCCTCGTACCCGGCGAGGCGCTCGACCAGCGCGGTCGCGGTGATCGCGCCGGTGGCGTCGGTCGGCGTGGCGAGCAGGAACGGCGGGCCATCGGCCTTGGCGCGCTCGGCGGCCTCGGAGATCCGGGCGGCCAAGGCGTTGCCGTACTCGGTGTTCTGGGTGCCGCGCAGCGGGTTGCGGCTGCGGCGGAGGAGGAAGCCGGTCCGGCTCGACTCGACCTGCCCGGCGAGCACCGCGGCGACGTACAGCGCGTCGGCCGGGCCGCAGTCCCGCCAGCGGTTGCCGTCCTGCCAGTGGTTCGCCCGCAGCACCGGCTCCAGCGCCTTCACCAGCGCCGCCCGGTCGCGGTGGGCGTGCCGGACCAGGCCGTCCAGGACGCGCTCGAAGACGGCGACCTCGGGCCGCTCGGCGGCCAGCAGCACGGCCAGTTCCTCGGCGACCTCCGCCGGGGTGGCGAGCGGTTCGCCGAGCGGGGCGGGCACCGGGGCGGGCGGCAGCGCTTCGGCCCAGGCGGTGTCGTCGTCCTCCGAGCCGCCCACGGGCGCCCCGAACAGCTGGCCGGCCCGGGCGTGGTGGGCGGGGTTGAGCGCCTCGGCGGCGAGCAGCAACTCCGGCAGGACGGCCTCGCCGGCGGCCTTGAGGCGGCGGGCGACCACGTTGAGCGCCCGTTCCTGGATGGCGCTGTCGGGGTGGCCGAAGGCCTCGGCGGCGGCGAGCACCACCGGTCCTGACCGCCCGGGCGAGCGCTTCGCGGCCTGCTCCAGCCAGCCGAGCTGGGCGCGCACCAGCTTCTTCTCGCTGCGGAACAGCACCACCGCCGAGGCCTCGACGACCACCTCCGGCTCGACGAGCCCGGCCTCGTCCAGCCCGGCGAGCACCTGCTGGGCGTGGCCGGCCACCGCCGGGAGGCCGTCGAGCAGCGCCAGCAGGTCGCGGACCCGGGCCGCGTACTCCTGCGGGGTGGGGGCGAGCGCGGTCAGCACGGTGAGGAACGCGCGCTGGTCGGCGGTCTTGCCGCCGCGCACCAGGCGGCCGAGGCAGAGGTCGACCAGGTCGCCGCGGTCGAAGTCCCCGGACTCGGCGAGACCGGCGATCGCCGCCGGCCAGCTGTCACCCGAACGGGTGGTGTAGACGGCGTTCAGCGGCCAGGCGACATCCTCGAGTTCGAACACCCGGGGCAGCAGGACGGGGGTGAAGGTGTCCGCCCGCAGCCGCTTCAGCAGGGTGACGGCGGTGCCGTGCGGCCCGTTCTCCGCCTCGGCCGCCGAGCGCAGCCACTCGGCGGCGAAGTCGTCGGAGGTCGGCACCGCGCAGCCGGTGCGGCGCACCACCCGCGTGATCAGCGGATAGAGGTCCCAGCTCCAGCCGGAGCCGCGCTTGGCGGCGAGCCGGCCGGCCACCTCGATCTGCCACTCCACCGGCTGCGCCTCCACGACGTCGGCGAGGGCGGGGTTGCGGGCCCAGGAGCGGCCGGAGAAGTCCCGGGCGCCGATCCAGGTGGCGGCGCCGGCCGCGCCGAGGTGGCAGCCGGCGCCGGCCACCAGCAGCGCGCACATCCGCCGGCCGGCCTCCTTGGACCAGTCGCCGCGGGTGGTGCGGCGCAGTTCCTTCAGCTCCAGGAGGCAGCAGCGCCGCTCGGCCGGGCCGAGGGCGGCCAGCAGCCCCGGCAGCCGCCCGGTCTCGCCCTCGCGGACCGCCGCCAGCACGGCCTTCACCCCCTCCGTCAGCGCCATCGCCGGCCGTGCCTTCACGGCCTTCGTGCTCTTCACCGTGCCGGTGCTCATCGCGCCGCCTCCTTCGCCGGTCCGTCCGCCGTGCCCTGCGCCCGCGCCTCGCGGACCATGCCGACCGCCAGCACGTGCTTGCACGGCCCGCGCCCGCCCCGGTACTTCGCCCACCACAGGCAGGTGCAGCCGACCGCGCCGTCCGCGTCCGTGCGCACCCGCTGGACGTGGTCGTCCACCGTGACGACGGCCGTCGCGCCGCCCTTCTCCAGCCGCACCGCCCCGGCCGCGACCAGCGCGCGGGCCGCCCTCAGGCGCGGGTTGGCCGCCTCCGCGCGCCCCGCGTCGTACGGGAGCTGACGGTGGAAGTACGCGGCCTCGGCGGCGTCGTAGCCGATCTGCCCGGCGGTGCCGAGCCGGGTGAGCGCGGCCCGCACCCGGGCCGGGGTGAGCCCGGACTGCTCGGCGAGCTCGGCGATCTCGATCCGCGGCTCCCAGGCGAGCAGCGCCGACACCAGGTCGGCGTCCTGCTCGGCGGTGCCGGTGGCGAGCGCGCCGAGCACCCCGCCCTCGCCGCTGAAGCCCCGGGAGGCGTCCGGCGAGAGGGTGAGGGTCAGCCGCATCCCGGGCAGCTCGACCTCCCAGGCGGAGGCCGCCAGGCCGCTCCCGGTGACCGGCGGGCCGTAGATCCGCAGCGCCCGCGCGTGCCGCAGCACCCGCTGCAGGGCGGCCAGCCGCTCGGGCCCGGGCAGGCAGACCGCGCCGGGCACCGGCCGGGTGGTGGGCCGCAGCGTCCGCCCGGCCGGCACCACCCACTGGGCGACGCGGGCCCCGGCCCGGCCGCCGCCGCGCGGCAGCGAGCGCAGGAAGCGGACCGCCTCGGCGGCGGGCAGCTCTGCGCGCAGGTCGAAGCCGGCGGCGGTGACCTGGGTCTCGGCGAAGCCGCGCAGCCAGCGCTCGGGCAGCGGGACCTTCTTCTCGACGACCGGCCCGTCGAAGGTGGTGACCTCCAGGGCGTCCGGGCCGACGGCGAGGTGCAGCGGCTCGGCGGGGCCGATCCGGGTGAGCGCCTCGCGCAGCGGGTTGTTGACGTCGACGTTGGTGGTGCCGTGGCCGATCTCGTCGCCGTCCAGGCCGGCGGCCAGCACGTCGAGGCGGGCGTAGACGCCGCAGCAGCCGGAGAAGGACTCGAAGCGGAGCCGGTCGCCGTTGGCGGTGACCACCGGGTCGAGCGAGGCGCGCAGCTGGGGCTGGTAGTAGCGGGCGGCGGCGACGTCGGCGACGGCGAGCAGCGCGGCGGCGGCCGGCGCGGGCTCGGCCAGGAAGCCCGCGAAGAAGCGCGGGTGGGCGGCCGCCCCGAGCGGGGTGGTGCCGCCCGAGGTCTCCAGGGCGAGGCGCCGGCCGGCGCCGCCGTCGAGGACGGCGGAGGGGCGCAGATAGGCGTACGCGTGTGCGGATTGCGACATGCCGAGCACGTTAGGTCAGGGCACTGACAGTCGGCCCCGACCACCGCCCGAGCACCCCCCGGCCTTTCGAAATATGGAACACGTTCTAGCAAGAATGTTCGCCCGTCGGGGTTACCCAGGTCACACCGGCGCACGGCCCGGGTCTGCCAGTATGGGCCTGTGACAGAGCTGACCGAACAGGACAGACGGGCCACCGGCACGGTCGGCCCGTTCGCCGAGCTGCTGCGGGTCGAGCGCCTCGACGAGAACACGTTTCGCGGCCACTGCCACGCCGGTGCGCCGATGCGCGCGTTCGGCGGGCACGTCGCCGCGCAGGCGCTGGTGGCGGCCGGGCGGACGATCGGCACGGACCGCTCGGTGCACTCGCTGCACGCCTACTTCCTGACGCCGGGCGACCCGACCCGCCCCATCGAGTACCGGGTCGACCGGGTCCGCCAGGGCACCTCCTACGCCACCCGGCGGGTGACCGCGGTCCAGCGGGGCGAGGCCGTCTTCAGCCTCTCCGCCTCCTTCAAGCGCCCCGAGCCCGCCGCCGACCGCCACCGGGAGGTGCCCCGCCTGCCGGGCCCCGAGGACCTGCCGGACGCCTTCTCGCTCTGGGACGACGCGGCCCGCGCCGCGCTGGCCGACAGTGGCTTCGGCGCCCTGGAGCTGCGGTTCGTCCCGCCGGACGCGCCCGGTGTGCCGCCGGCCGTGCCCGGCATGCCGCAGCAGTTCGTCTGGCTGCGCACCGGCTCGCCGCTGCCCGCCGACGACCCGCTGCTGCACGTCTGCGCGCTCACCTACCTCTCCGACCTCACGCTCGCCTCGACGGCCGGGCTGCACGTCCAGCCGAACTTCTTCCAGCGCACCGAGGCGCCCCGGCTGCTGATGGCCTCGCTGGACCACGCGATGTGGTTCCACCGGCCCTTCCGGGCGGACGAGTGGCTGCTGTTCGCGCAGCGCAGCCCGTCCTCCTCGGACGGGCGCGGGCTGGCGCTGGGCGAGTTCTACGACCGCGGGGGCCGGCTGGTTGCCTCCGCCGTCCAGGAGGCGCTGATCCGCGAACGCCTGGTCGCGCCCCGCTGAACCGCGCCCGGCCGGGGCCGGGCACCCGCCTCCGGCACCCGCCGTCGCCCCCCGCCACCCCCCGGTGGCCGGGGGGCGAACGGCGGGAGGCCGGTCGGCGTCATATTCCTGAGCGCCCCCGGCCCGTATCATGGTGCGGGTGACCAAGGTTGACCTGTCACCACGGCCGGTGGAGGCGATGTCTCCGCGTCAGCTCGAACGCCGCGGAAGTCTGATCGCGGCCGCGCTCGCCCTGGTGAACGAGATCGGCGTCGAGCGGCTGCAGATGAAGCAGGTCTGCGAGCGGTCCGGAGTCGCCCTGGGGACGGCGTACCGCTACTTCTCCTCCAAGGACCACCTGCTGGCCGCGGCGATCGCCGAATGGCACCGGCTGCTGCTCGCCGACCTGGTGGCGGAGCTGCGCGGACCGCGCGCCGGCCTGGGCGCCACCGACCGGGTGGTGCGGTTCGTCCGCGGCGGCATGCGCGCCTACCAGCGCCAGCCCGAGCTGGCCCGGCTACGGGTCGCCGTCGCCGCCTCCACCGACCCGTTCGCCAGCGAGTCCCTCCAGGGCATGGCCCGGGCCGACAGCACGGCGCTCCAGGCGGTGATGGCCGACGAGGTGCCGGCCGCCGCGAGCGACCTGGTGCGGCACATCGTCGGCCACGCCTGGCAGGGCGAGCTGACCGCCTGGGTGACCGGCCGCACCACGCTCGGCGACGCCCGCCGGCGGCTGGAGGACGTGGTGCGGCTGGTGCTGACGCCGTACGAGACCGCCTGCCCGGCCCCGTACGAGGTCCCGTCCAACCTGCGCTGACGGCGGGACGGGCGCGCGCGGGCGCGCCCGCTCAGACCGCCGTCACCGGGTGGACCACCACCGCGTCGAACAGGTAGCCCTCGCGGTTGAACACCGTCACCTCGGGCTGGCTCCGGCCCCGGCGGTCGGTCGCCCGCGCCCGCAGCTCGTACGGGCCGGGCCGCTCCGGGCGCCAGTCGAAGCTCCAGCGCGTCCAGTCGCCGAACCGCGGCTCGTCGCGCAACTCGGCCGGGCGCCAGCGCCGGCCGCCGTCGACCGACACCTCGACCCGTCGCACCGGGGCCGCGCCCGACCAGGAACGGCCGTGCAGCCGGTGCGCGCGGCCGGCCGGGAGGACGGCGTCGCGGGCCAGTTCGAAGGCGCTCTTCACCACCTGGGCGGTGAGCGGCGCGCTGCCGCCGGGCGGGTGGTCGGGGCCGAACAGGCGGTAGGAGTCGGTGTTCCAGGGCGAGAACAGCGGCCGGTCCGCGACCTCGACGGTGCCGACCCACTTGATCGAGGCGATCCCGACCCAGCCCGGCACCACCACCCGCACCGGCGCGCCGTGGTCGGGGGTCAGCGGCTCGCCGTTCATCTCGTAGGCGAGCAGCACGTCGTCGAGCGCCTTGGCGACCGGCAGCGGACGGCGGACCCGGCCCAAGCCGACCCCGCCGACGACCGGCTCCGGGTCCAGGCCGGCCGGCATCACGTCCACCGCGTCCGCCGTCAGGCCGGCCCGGCGCAGCACCTCCGCCAGCCGCACCCCGCGCCAGCGGGCCGATCCGGTCCCGCCGAGCGTCCACGGGGTGCCGGGCACGCTCTGGTGCTGCTGGGAGGTGAAGAAGCTGCGGCCGTTGCCGGCGCACTCGATCAGCGCCGTGGTCGTGTGGGCGGGCAGGGCCCGCAGGTCCGCGAGCGAGAACTCGACCGGCCGCTCGGCGGTCGGGGCGCCGCGCAGGCCGGTGCCGAAGAGCCTCAGCCGCCAGGTGCCGGCGTCGATCAGCGGGGTGCTGGTGTGGTTGCGGACGAAGAACCGCTCCACCGGGACGAGCCGCCCCACCGGTCGGCCGTCCGCGCCGCCGCGCAGCGCGTCGAACCGCATCTCGGCGTTGGTCCCGCGCGGGACGAACCACTCGGCGGGCAGCGGTTTGACGATCCCGGGCACCGGCCCGGCGGTCGGCGGGACGGCGGCGGGGGCGGGGGTGGCGGCGGCGGCGGGGGCGGCTGGGGCGGGCACGGTGGCGGCGGGCGCCGCGGCCGCGCTCCGCGCGCCGGTCAGCGCGCCCGCGGCCGGGGCGGCGACGGCCCCCGCGGCGGCGAGCAGGCGCAGCAGCTCGCGGCGTTCGATGCCCCGCCGGCGGCCGTTCGGCCGGTCGTGGGCGGCTTCCGAGGGGATGTCGGCAGACATCGGCACACTCCCGTTCGGGTCGTGGTGATGCTCGGGGCGATGATCGTGGACGTGCTCGTGGCCGTGGCCGTGGCGCGGGAACAGCCGCGGGCGGACGACGGCGAGGGGCCTCAGCGACAGCGCTGACAGCGGCGACAACGGCCGCGGCGGGACAGGACGGGCGCGCCCACGGCGCCGGGGGCGGCCACGGGCCGCCCGGCGGGTATCACGGCGCGCGGTCCCCCGGTCACGGTCGGATCATAGGGCCGCCGCGGACGCCGCGTCAGGCGAACCGGGGCTTGACCCTGACACCGGTGTGAACTCCTACCGTTCGGAGCGGGCCGACCGCCCTCCCCCATCCCCGGACCCCCCGGACAGGAGCACCGCCATGACCACGCACCCCGCCCCCGCCGCCCCGCTCGCCCGCACCGTCCGCGGCACCGGCCCCGGCCTGCTGCTCGCCCACGGCGCGGGCGGCAGCGCCCACGACAACTGGGGCCCGCTGCTCGACGACCTCGCCGCCCACCGCACCGTCGTCGCCCCCGACTACCCCGGCTCCGGCGACAGCCCCGACGAGCCCGGCACGCCGCACTCGCTCGACGAACTGGCCGACCGCCTGGTGGCCGCCGCCGACGAGGCCGGGCTCGCTGGCTTCGACCTCGCCGGCTACTCGCTCGGCGCCGCCGTCGCCGTCCGGATCGCCACCCGCCACCCCGGCCGGGTCCGCTCGCTGCTGCTGCTCGCCGGGGTCGCCGGCGGCTCACAGCGGCTGCGGCTGCTCGCCGACCAGACCATCGCCCTCACCGAGCACCCCGCGCTGTGGGCCGACCAGTCCCTGGCCACCGCCTTCGGCCGCACCTGGGTGGACGCGCTGCCCGCCGAGCGGTTCGCCGCGTGGCGCGCCGCCCTGGCCGCCACACCGGTCCCGGCGGGCTTCCGCTGGCAGTTCGAGCTCGCCGGCCGCGCCGACGTGCGCGCCGAACTGGCCGGCGTCGGCGTGCCGACCCTGGTCGTCTCCACCACCGAGGACGGCCTGGTCGCCCCGGAGCAGCACCGCGCCCTGGCCCGGGGCATCCCCGGCGCCCGGCTGGCCGAGCTGGCCTCCGGCCATCTGCCGATGGTGGAGCGGCTGCCCGAACTGCGGGACCTGGTGGTGGGCTTCCTGACGGACACCGCCGCCGAGCCGGCCGCCGCCTAGCGCCCCGGACGGCACCCGTTCACGGCCCGGAACGGCCGACGGGACGGGCGCCGGGACGGCCGCCGGGACGGGCGACGGGACGGCCGCCGGGACGGGAACACCCCGCCGGACGGAGTCGTTCGTCCGATCATGCGCATCGGAGAACTCGCCCGCCTGACCGGGGTGTCCACCCGCCTGCTGCGGTACTACGAGGAGCAGGGCCTGCTCGAACCCGCCCGCACGGCCGCCGGCTACCGCGAGTACGGCGAGGGCGACACCGTCCGGGTCCGCCAGATCCGCAGCCTGCTCTCGGCGGGCCTGTCCACCCGGGTGATCGCGCAGATCCTCCCCTGCGCCACCGGGCCGATCCCCGCCCTGCTGGCCTGCCCCGACCTGCTCGACACCCTCCGCGGTGAACTGGCCGAGCTGGACGCGCGCATCGACGAGCTGAGCCGCAGCCGCGACGCCCTGGCCGGCTACCTGGACGCCGCCGTGCCGCCGGCCCGCCCGTACCTGGCCGCGTGATGCCCGGCGCCTGACGCCCGTTCAGGTCGCGCCTTCCCGGCGTGCCCTGCCGCCTCTCCCGGCGAGAACTGGACATAGTACGACATGCATCCCGATTTCGATCATGTCGTCGGCGCATGCCGCCGGCTCGCCAGTACGTCGCGAGAGGTACCCCATGACCAGTCAGCCGCCCGAGCCGCCGGACGAACCCGCCGCCACCCTCCCCCTCGACCGGGTGGTGTTCGGGGTCGGCGCCGTCGCGGTGCTCGGGGTCGTCGCCTGGGGCGTCTTCGCCGAGGACTCCCTCGGCCGGACCTCCAGCACCGCCCTCGGCTGGGTCCTGCACAACTTCGGCTGGCTGTTCGTCGCCGCCGCCGACGTCTTCCTGGTCCTCACCGTGGTGCTCGCCTTCAGCCGTTTCGGCCGGATCCGGCTCGGCCGCGACGACGACGAGCCGGAGTTCTCCACCACCGCCTGGGTCGCCATGATGTTCAGCGCCGGCATGGGCATCGGCCTGATGTTCTACGGCGTCGGCGAACCGCTCCAGCTGTTCGCCGCCCCGCAGCCCGGCTCCGGCATCGAACCCGAGTCCGCGGCCGCCGCCCGGCAGGCCCTCGAGTTCTCGCTCTTCCACTGGACCCTGCACCCCTGGGCGATCTACGCCGTCGGCGGCCTCGCGCTCGCCTACACCACCTTCCGCAAGGGCCGGGGCAACCGGATCTCCGCCGCGTTCGTCCCGCTCATCGGCGAGCGCGGCGCCAACGGCTGGAAGGGCCGGGCGATCGACCTGCTCGCGGTGTTCGCGACCGTCTTCGGCTCCGCCACCAGCCTCGGCCTCGGCGCCCTCCAGGTCGCCGACGGCCTCGGCTACGTCTCCGACATCGGCAACGGCGAGCGCACCCAGCTGGTGATCATCGGCGCGCTGACCGCCGCCTTCGTGCTCTCCGCCTTCTCCGGCGTGCACCGGGGCGTCAAGTGGCTGTCCACCGCCAACGTCGTGCTCGCCTCGCTGATCATGGTCTTCGTCTTCCTCGTCGGCCCGACCGTCTTCGTGCTGGACACCATCCCCTCGACGGTCGGCGGCTACCTCTCCAACCTGACCGTGATGTCCACCCAGACCGGCGCCTTCACCGACGAGGACTGGCTCGGCACCTGGACCATCTTCTACTGGGCCTGGTGGCTCTCCTGGGCGCCGTTCGTCGGCACCTTCATCGCCCGGATCTCGCGCGGCCGCACCGTGCGGCAGTTCCTGATCGGCGTGCTGCTGGTGCCCAGCGGGGCCACCGTCATCTGGTTCTGCGTGATGGGCGGCACCGCGATCCGGCTGGACTCCACCGGCGCCGCCGACCTCGTCGCCACCATCCCCCGGGGCGCCGAGGCCTCGCTGTTCGAGATGCTGCGCGCACTCCCGGGCGGCACGGTGACCAGCGTGGTCGCGGTGCTGCTGGTGATGACCTTCTTCATCACCAGCGCCGACTCCGCCTCGCTCGTCCTCGGCTCGCTCTCCAGCCGCGGCTCGCTGCACCCGCGCACCTGGCTGGTGGTGGTCTGGGGCGTGCTGATGGGCGGCGTCGCGGCCGCCCTGCTGCTGGCCGGCGGGCTCACCGCGCTGCAGAACGCCACCATCCTGGTCGCGCTGCCGTTCGTCGCGGTGATGCTGCTGCTCTGCCTCGCCCTGGTGAAGGAACTGCGCTCCGACCCGGCCGCCGGCCCGTCCCGCTTCCACCCCGCCCACGGCCTGCGGGACGCCGTCCGGGTCGCGGTCGGCGAGGCCCTGGCCGATGTCCGAAAGGGCAACCGGCGTCCCCCGACCGAGTGAACGTCCGCCCTCCGGGGACGGCCTCGACGACCGTCTTCGGGGGTTGTGACCTGCGGCGTTGCATATGTCGCCCAAGCCGACGCCCACCTCCCATCCGGACTTCACCCGCACGTAGCGATCGTTCACACCGGCGTGGAACCTTCGCTGTCATGAACGCCAATGTCCAGGCGACCCTCCAGGAACCGCGCTTCCCCCTGCCCCAGCGCCACCGCCGCTTCCTGGCCTGCGCCGCCGTCCTCGCCTCCGTCGCCCTCGGCACCCTGGGCGTCGGCGCCACCGTCGAAACCGTCCAGCACGACACCATCGCCACCGCCACGGCCACCGTGCGGAAGTAGCCCGGAGCGGCCGCCTGGGGCGCGCCATGACGCCGAACGCCTTGCTCCGGCCTTCTCCTCGCGGGGCAGGACACGAGGCTGTCCGGTCACCGGCACGGCGGGGCCGGCGAACTCGACGGACATGACGCCGAACATCCTTCCCGGTGAGGGGACCGCCGTCATCAGGGGGGCGCGGAGCTCGGCGCGCGGCCGGAACCACGACCACGCCCGCGCCCCAGCCGGCGCACGGAAGCAACCCACGCCAAGCACGCCGGCGAACCCGGGGGCGCGGCCGGAGCCCACGGCCGCGTCCCCGGTCCCGGCCCTCCCACCCCAGCCCCGCCCGCCCCCGCCACTCGGTTGACCGGCTCGCGCGCAGGGCACGGCGAACGAAGGGACGGCCGCGCATCCGCCGGGCGCCGGACGAGCCGGACACGATGACCGGCCCGGGGAAGGCGGAGACGATGACGCCCGGAGCGTGCCGGCCGCCACGCGGAGGCTGACCGGCTCCCGGGGAGGCCATGAGGACGGGAGCGCGGTGGATGCAACGGCGACGCATCCACAGCCGAGCGGGCATGGCAGGCCGGGCAGAGCCGACCGACGCGGGGCAGGGGGAAGCAGGCGTTGCAAGGTCGGCCGGCCGACCTCGAGCGCGCCGAGAAGCGCCAGGGCACGTGGAGACGGAGGACGACGCCCTGAGGGTGCCGGCCCCCCGTCATGCGGGCTGACCGGCTCTCACTGGGCGCAGCGGAAGCACGGCCGCGCATCCGCCGCCATGTGGGCGCAGATGGGCCAGGCAAGCTGACCAGCGCCGGGACAGCTGAACGCGGGGACGGCAACGCCGGCCGTCCGGCCTCAAACGGGGCGGAGGGAGGCCGGGGAGGCCACGCCGGACTCAGGCGAGTTGGCCGGCGCGGGGGGTGGTGGGGGCGGGGATGGTGAGGTCGGAGGTGGGGCGGGAGTGGCGGCCGGTGCCGGGGGCGGGGAGGAGGTCGGGGGCCGGGGCGTAGCGGGCGGCGGGGGCGCGCAGGAGCCAGCCCGCGGGGCGGGTGGTGATCAGGCCCATCCGGTGGAGCAGGTCGAGGGCGTCGCGGCGCAGGGCGGTGCGGTCGGCCAGGTAGTCGCGGCGCCAGCCGGCCGGGAGGCCGTACTCGTCGGCGATGTCGCCGAGCACGCCGTCTATCAGCGCGTCCGGGACGGGCACGTCGGCGCCGGTGGTCTCGCCGGGCAGCGGGCGGACCTCCTCGACCAGGCGCTCGACCAGCAGCAGGGCCGCCTGGGCGGCCGTCCCGGCGCCGGACAGGGCGAGGTCGGTGAGCTCCTCCGCCGGGTCGAGGAGGGCGACGCCCTCGGCCCGCTGCTCCGCCTCCAGGCCGAGGAAGTCGGCGAGCGCGGCGGGACCGGAGTGCCGGTGGTCGCGCAGCCAGGCGCGCTGGTCCTCGGGCAGGTCGGCGGCCAGGACGGCCGGGGTCTCGGCGAGGCGGCGGCGGACGGCGGTACCGGGTTCGGCCTCGGCGGCACGGCGAATGAGGTCGGCGGCGTCGTCGGCGAGCGCGGGCGGGCCGACCGGGACGGCGCGGGCGAGCTCCCGGTCGACCGTCAGAACGCCGGACGCCCCGCCGAGGTCGCCGAGGTCGCCGAGGCCGGCCGGGACATCGGCGAGCACCTGCCAGTCGGCGAGCACGGCGAGCGCCATGGCGAGGTCGGGGAGGTCACCGCCCCCGGCGGCCGGACCGGGCTCGGCGGCCCGCATCGCGGCCAGCAGGCGGCCGAGCGGGAGCCGTTCGGGCGCGTCGACGAGCAGGGCAAGGGCCAGGGCGAGCCGGGCGTAGCCGCCGGGGGTGAACGGGGCGCCGGTGACGGGGTGTTCGAGGCGGCGGACGGCGCCGGGGCCGGGGCCGGCCTTGTGCAGACGGGCGTGCCAGGGGCCGACCACCAGGGGGTAGCCGAGCAGGGTGTCGAAGCGCTCGGCGAGCCAGTCGCGGTGACGGCGAATCAGCGGGAAGCCGTCGGCGTGCGGCCCGGAGGCGGTGACCAGCGGGTGGGCGAGGAGCAGCCGGGCGGCGATCCGGCGTTCGGCGGCGGTGGTGGCGGCGGACCGGTCCTGCGGGACGACGGTGGCCGCGCCCCGGGAGCGTTCGGGCCTGCGGTGGCGCCCGGGCGTGCCGGACTTGGCGCCCGAGAGGACGACGGGCAGCGCGGCGGCGTCCCGACGGGCGCGGCGCAGGCCCGGGCCGGTGCGCGGTTCGCGGGCGCGCGCCGTGGCGGGGGTGTGCGCGGTGGGGCCGTGCCACCAGCTGACCTCGGCGGCGGACGGCTCGGTGGGGGCGCCGAAGTGACGGGCCGGGTAGAGGCCGAAGGAGGCGGCGCAGAGGTCGTCGGCGGTGCCGGGGTCGGCCTCGGCGAACCAGCGCGCGAGCCGGAGCAGCCCCGGGTCGGGCGAGAGTTCCTGCGGGACGTCAGCTCCGGCCGCACCGCCGGACACGGGTTCGCGTACGGCGACGACGGCGTCGGTGGTGCTGCGCCCCGCCCCGCCCGTGCGTCCGTCCGACGTGCCACCGGCCGTCCGTGCGGCGCCGGTCGCGTACTCCTGCTGCTTCATGTCGGGGACCAGACTAGACGCTGGGCGCGGCCCCCGCTGGCAGCCGCCCGGGGCGCGGCGACATCCGGCCGGACCGCGGCCGGACCGCCCACCGACCGCCCACCGACCGCCGACGGGCCGCCGACCGGCCTCGCACGCGACGGCCGTGGCGCGGGCCGGCCCGGCGAGACGTCACCCCGGCCTCCCCGCCGGATCTACGCACCGGTAACAATCTCTTCCGGACCCCCGTCCCCGTCCCCTATCGTGCCCGGCACGGGCCGTCCGCCCACCATCCGCTCCCCCACCCACCCGGAGGACACCGCCGTATGAGCATCCGTACGACCACCCGCGCCGTTCTCGGCGGCCGGCTGCGCTCGGCCTCCGGGCTGCTCGCCGGCTTCGCCACCACCTCGGCGGCCCACCTGGGGGCGCTGCTGACCGACACTCCGGCGCTGCGGCACGCCACCAAGCCGGCGCTGATGCCGCTGCTGGCCGCGCACAGCGTCGTCAGCGCCACCGCGGCCGGCCGGCGGGCGCCGAAGCTGCTGGCGCCGGCGCTGCTGGCCAGCGCGGGCGGCGACGTGCTGCTCCAGCTCGGCTCGGACCCCGCGTTCCTGGCCGGAATGGGCTCGTTCGCGGCGGCGCACGTCTGCTACGTGACGATGTTCGTCGGCCAGGGCGCGCTGACCGACCGGCGCCGGACGCTGGTGGTCGCGGCGGCGTACGCGACGGCCTGGGCCTCGATGGTGGCCCTGCTCTGGCCGGATCTCGGGGACCTGCGGATCCCGGTGGCCGGGTACAGCCTGCTGCTCGCCTCGACGGCGGTGACCTCGGCCGGGCTGGGTGTGCGGGCCGGGCTGGGCGGGGCGCTGTTCCTGCTCTCGGACACCCTGATCGCCACCAAGCTGGCCAACTGGCGCCAGCTGCGGGGGCACGAGTTCTGGATCATGGCCACCTACATCCTCGCGCAGTACCTGCTGGCGACCGGCGCGCTGCGGGCCGCCGCGGCCCAGGAGGACCAGCAGAACCAGCAGGACGAGCAGGACCAGCAGGACGAGCAGCAGGATCAGAAGCCGCGGGACACCACCACCGTCCTGCCCGACGGCACGGCCTGACCGCACGAAGGTGCCGCCGGACACCCCGTCCGGCGGCACCTTCGTCACGATCAGGCGGACCCGGCGCCCGTGCGTCGCCGCAGCAGCCAGAAGCCGCCGATCCCGCCCGCGACCAGCAGCGCGCCGCCGGCCAGCTCCGCCGGGTTCGCCGCGATCGAGCCGCCCAGACCGGTCTCCACCGCGCCGTGCGGGGCGACCTGGTGGCTGCCGGCGCCGGACTGCCCGAGCGAGCCCGCCCACTCGCCGGCCGCCTCGCTCCACCCGCCGATGCCCGAGGGTGCGGAGCCGCCGGCCGCGGCGGCACCGCCGGAGCCGGTGGACACCGAGACCGTGGTCACCGTGACGCTGGTGGTGAAGGCGGCTCCGTCGGGGCAGGTGCCGTCGACCTTGTTGTCGCCGCCGCCCTTGTCCGCCAGGCGGGCGGAGCCGGTGTGCTTGCCGTCCGCGCCGAGCGTGAGGGTGGCGGGGCCGCCCTCGAAGGCCGGCGAGCGGGCGGTGATCGTCTTGGCTTCGGGCTTGTCGGACTTCTCACAGGCGACCGTGACCGTCACGGTCTGGCCCGGTGCGGCCTGGGACGGGCTGACCGTGGCCGCGCCGTCCCTGGCCAGTGCCAGGGGGGCGGTCAGACCGGTCAGCAGCGTCGCGCCGATCAGGGCGGCGGCGGCCGTACGCGTGGGGCGCATACCGGAACCTCCGGGATTCTCTCGGGCGCGGCCGGGGACTCCGACGTCCCTCGTGATCGAACAACCACACCCGGTCACTCACCGACGGTAGGCACCCACCGCGCACCCGGCCACCGCTCTGGCCCGTTCGAGGGAGCCCCCGCCACCCTGCGTCACCCGGCCGGGGCCGGAGCCGTGGTCAGAGGTCCAGGTCGACGACGACCGGGGCGTGGTCCGAGGTGCCCTTGCCCTTGCGTGCCTCACGGTCGACGTAACTGTCGGTGACGGCGTCGACGAAGGGCTTGTTGGCGTAGGTGAGGTCGATCCGCATGCCCCGGTTCTTCGGGAAGGCCAGCTGGCGGTAGTCCCAGTAGGTGTAGGGGCGGTCGTACTTCAGCGGGCGCGGCACCACGTCGTGCAGGCCGGCCGCGTCGAGGGCGGCGAGGGCGGCCCGCTCGGCGGGGGTGACATGGGTGAGGCCCTCGAAGGCGGCCACGTCGAAGACGTCCTCGTCGCCGGGCGCGATGTTGAAGTCGCCGAGGACGGCGAACGGGCGCTCGCCGGCCGCGTCCTCCAGCGAGGCGCGGCGCAGCGCCTCCAGCCACTCCAGCTTGTAGCGGTAGTGGGCGTGGTCGACCTCGCGGCCGTTGGGCACGTAGACCGACCAGACCCGGACCGGGCCGCAGGTGGCGGCGACGGCGCGCGGCTCGACGTCGGGCAGCAGGGCGTCGTCGGCGAGGTAGCCGGGCTGCTCGGGCAGGTCGCGCACGACGTCGTCGAGGCCGATCCGGGAGACGATCGCCACGCCGTTCCACCGGCCGGTGCCGTGCGCGGCGGTCTCGTAGCCGAGCTCGCGGACCGGCTCGTAGGGGAAGGCGTCGGCGGCGCACTTGAGCTCCTGGAGGCAGAGCACGTCGGGCTTGGCGCTCTCCAGCCATTCGAGGAGCTTGGGCAGCCGCGCGGTGACGGAGTTGATGTTCCAGGTGGCGATGCGGACGGTCACGGCGGGCGGCCTTCCCGGTGGCGGTTCGGTACGGACGGTTCGGTACGGACGGTCCAGTACGGACGGTTCGGTACCGACAGGGGCGGGCGCCCGGCAGGACGCCCACCCCGAATCTACCGAACGGCACCGACAGCCCGGCCCGGCCTCACGGCGCGGGCCGGACCACCGCCGCCGAGCCGCCGCCGCGGCGCACCGGTTCGGCGGCGGCCAGCCAGCGTCCGTCCGGCAGCCGCTCGACGCCGGTCGCGGCGCCGATCTCCGGCGTGGCGGCGAACACGTGGCCGAGCGCCTCCAGCCGGGCCCGTTCGGGCAGCGCCAGGAAGGCCGGCTCGGCCTGGGTGGCGGCGGTGTTGCGCTGGCTGGCGCGCGGCGCGGCGATCGCCTGCTCCAGGCTCAGTCCCCGGTCGAGGCGGCCGAGCAGCACCTGGAGGGTGGTGGTGATGATGGTCGCGCCGCCGGGCGAGCCGGCCGCCAGCACGGGCTCGCCGTCGCGCAGCACGATGGTCGGCGAGAGCGAGGAGCGCGGCCGCTTGCCGGGGCCGGGCAGGTTGGGGTCGGGCACCCCGGGGAAGAGCGGGGTGAAGTTGAAGTCGGTCAGTTCGTTATTGAGCAGGAAGCCCCGGCCGGGGACGGTGATGCCGCTGCCGCCGGTCTGCTCCAGGGTGAGGGTGTAGGAGACGACGTTGCCCCAGCGGTCGGCCACGGTGAGGTGGCTGGTGCTCAGGCCCTCGTAGGGCTCGGCGGCGGGCGCCGGGGCGGCGTCCGGGCAGCCGGCCGGGTGGCGCGGGTCGCCGGGGGCGACCGGGCTGGTGAGCGCGCGGTCGGGGCTGATCAGGCAGGCGCGGGAGGCCGCGTAGCGGGCGGAGAGCAGCTCCTTGACCGGCACGTCGTTGAACGCCGGGTCGCCGACCCAGCGGTTGCGGTCGGCGAAGGAGAGCCGGGAGGCCTCCAGGAAGTGGTGGTAGTACTGCGTGGCGTCGTCGTCGGCGAGCTCGCCGTCCTCCAGGATGCCGAGCGCCTCGCCGACGGTGGTGCCGCCGGAGCTGGAGGGGGCGATCGAGTAGACGTCGTAGTCCCGGTAGGCGACGTGGGTGGGCTGCTGGCGGCGGACCCGGTACGCGGCCAGGTCGGCGGCGTCCACCTGGCCGGGGCGGGCGGTGCGGCCGGAGGCGGGGTCGACCGGCGGGTGCTGGACGGTGCGGACGATGTCCTCGCCGATCGCGCCCCGGTAGAGCGCCGCGGTGCCCTCCTTGCCGAGCTGGCGGTAGGTGGCGGCGAGGTCGGGGTTGCGGAAGGTGGAGCCGACGGCCGGGAGCGCGCCGCCGGGCAGGAAGAGCTTCGCGGTGTCGGGGAAGTCCTTGAACCGGGCCTGGTTGAGCGCGGTCTGGTCCTGGAAGGTCTGGTCGACGGTGAAGCCCCGCTCGGCGATCCGCTGGGCGGGCTTCAGCGCGTCGGCGAAGTCGCGCCGGCCCCAGAGCCCGACGGCGGTCTCCCAGGTGGCCGGGGAGCCGGGCACGCCCACCGACAGGCCGCTGGTGACGGCGTCGGCGAACGGCAGCGGCGCGCCGTTCTCCAGGAACAGTGAGGTGTCGGCCTTGCGGGAGGCGGTCTCCCGGCCGTCGATGGTGTGCACCTTGCCGGTGGCGTGGTCGTAGTAGACGAAGTACCCGCCGCCGCCGATCCCGGCGGAGTACGGCTCGGTGACCCCGAGCGCCGCGGCGACCGCCACCGCCGCGTCCACGGCGTTGCCGCCCTTGCGCAGCACCTCGATGCCGGCCGCCGTGGCGTCGGCGTCCACGCTGGCCACCGCCCCGCCCCAGCCGACCGCCTCCGGGACCTTGGCCGGCGGCGGCGCCGCCCCGGCGGGTCCGGTGGTGGACCACACCAGGGCGGTGGCGAGCAGGAGCGGTGGGGCGACGCGGGCCAGTGCTCTCATCCGATACTCCTCTGAGTCGACGTCAACTCCGTTGTTTCACAGGAGCCATGACCCCGACAACAGTGCCGCGTCGCTACCAACGGGTAGTTGACACGCCACCGGGAGGACCCGCCGGGCGGCCGGTCACGGCACGGCGCGCTCCACCCGGCGGCGCTTGATGGTGCGGAAGCGGCGGGCGACCTGGCGGGCGAGGTCGGCGGCGCCGACCAGGCCGGCCTCGTTGCCGAGGGCGGCGTGCACGATGGCCGCCTCGGGGCGGAAGCCGCGGCCGGTGAGGGTGCGGCGGAAGGTGTCGCGGGCCGGGCCGAGCAGCAGGTCGCCGGCCTCGGAGACGCCGCCGCCGATGACGAAGCGGCCCGGGTCGAGGGCGGCGGCCAGGTTGGCGATGCCGACGCCGAGCCAGGTGCCGACCTCGTAGAGCAGCTCGGTGGCGGTCGGGTCGCCGGCCCGGGCGGCCTCGGTGACCAGCGGGCCGGTGATGCCCTCGACGGTGCCGCCGGCCCGGGCCAGCAGCGGCTGGACCACCGGGGACTCCTCGGCGACCAGCTCGCGGGCGTCGCGCACCAGCGCGTTGCCGGAGGAGTACTGCTCCCAGCAGCCTCGGTTGCCGCACGGGCAGCGGTGGCCGCCGGGCACCACCTGCATGTGCCCGAACTCGCCGGCCAGCCCGTACTTGCCCCGGTCGACGAAGCCGTCGCGGACCACCGCGCCGCCGATGCCGGTGCCGAGGGTGAGCATCACCATGTGCTCCTCGCCCCGGCCGGCGCCGAAGCGCCACTCGGCCCAGGCGGCGGCGTTGGCGTCGTTCTCGACGATCACCGGGAACCGCAGCCGGCCGCTGAGCGCCTCCTGGAGCGGCTCGCCGCGCCAGTTGAGGTGCGGGGCGAACAGCACGGTGGAGCGGTCGGCGTCGACCCAGCCGGCCGCGCCGACGCCCACCGCGTGCACGTCGTGCCGGTCGGCGAGCTCCAGCACCAGCTCGACGATGACGTCCTCGACCACCTTGGCGCTCTTGGACTTGTGGGGCGTGTCGGTGCGCAGCTTCTCCAGCACCTTGCCCTCGCCGTCGACCACGCCGGCGACGACCTTGGTGCCGCCGATGTCGACGCCGATGGTGGGCAGCCGCAGCACGCCGGCGGGCAGCGCCCGGCGGCGGCGCTCGGCACGCGGCCCGAGGCCGAGCAGGGTGGGCAGGACCGGCGGCCGGGTGCCGCCTTGGGGGCTGGTCACGGCTGCGGACGCTCCTCGGGGTCGACGGGATCGGGACCGGGGGGCAGGTCGGCGCGGGACAGCTCGTGGGAGAGCTCGGCGAGGTCGGAGCCGCCGGCCATCTCGGTGGTGAGCTGTTCGAGGCCGATCTCCGCCCGGGGGTGGCTGCCGGCCATCCGGCCCCGCTTGAGCAGGGTGAAGTGGTCCCCGACCAGGTACGCGTGGTGCGGGTTGTGGGTGATCAGCACCACGCCGAGTCCGGCGTCCCGGGCGGCGGTGACGTACTTGAGCACCACCCCGGACTGCTTGACGCCGAGCGCGGCGGTCGGCTCGTCCAGGATCAGCACCTTCGCGCCGAAGTGCACGGCGCGGGCGATGGCCACGCACTGGCGCTGGCCGCCGGACAGGGTGCCGATCGGGCGGTCGACGTCGGGCAGGTCGATGCCCATGTCGGCGAGCGCCCGGCGGGTGGTGTCGCGCATGCCGTCGGCGTCGATCCGCAGCCCGCCCCAGCGCTTGTACCCCTGCTCGGAACCGAGGAAGAAATTGCGCCAGACGGGCATCAGCGGCACCACGGCGAGGTCCTGGTAGACGGTGGCGATGCCGCGGTCCAGGGCCTGGCGCGGCGAGTCGAAGCGGACCTCCTCGCCGCCCACCGTGAAGGTGCCCTCGTCGTGCCGGTGCAGCCCGGCGATGATCTTGATCAGGGTGGACTTGCCGGCGCCGTTGTCGCCGAGCACGCAGCTGATCTCGCCCGCCCGCAGGGTCAGCGAGACGTCCTCCAGCGCGCGCACGGTGCCGTAGGTCTTGCCGACACCCCGCAGGGAGAGGAGCTCGGTCATCGGGGCCCCCGTTCGGCGCGGCGCTTGACCCAGGAGTTCAGCAGGGCGGCGAGCAGCAGCATCGCGCCCAGGAAGAACTTGAACCAGTCGGGGTTCCACTGGGCGTAGATGATGCCCTTGCTGGCCATGCCGAAGATCAGCGCGCCCAGCGCGGAGCCGGCCACCGAGCCGTAGCCGCCGGTGATCAGGCAGCCGCCGATGACGGCCGCGACGATGTAGATCAGCTCGTTGCCGACGCCCTCGCCGGACTGCACGGTGTCGAAGGAGAACAGCAGGTGCTGGCCGAGCACCCAGGCGCCGAAGCCGACGAACAGGTAGAGCACGGTCTTCGTCCGGGCGACCGGGACGCCCACCGCGCGGGCCGCGTCCGCGTCCCCGCCGACCGCGAAGATCCAGTTGCCGAAGCGGGTGCGCAGCAGCACCCAGCTGCCGGCCAGCAGCAGGCCCAGCCACCACCAGACGGTCGCCTTGACCGTCAGCCCGCCGACGGTGACCTCGGAGGCGAACAGCCAGCGGCAGGAGGCGAAGCCCTCCATGTCGGAGATCGGCTTGGTGGAGACGGTGCCGGAGACCAGCTTGGTGACGCCGAGGTTGGCGCCGGTCAGCATCAGGAAGGTGCCGAGGGTGACGATGAAGCTCGGCAGCTTGGTGCGCGCCAGCATCCAGCCGTTGAACAGGCCGACCACCAGCGTGACGGCCAGCGAGACCAGCACGCCCACCCAGGTCACCGCGGTGAGCTGGTAGGAGACCATCGACGAGGTCAGCGCGGCGGTGGTGACCAGGACGCCGGCCGAGAGGTCGAACTCGCCGCCGATCATCAGCAGCGCGACCGGGACGGCCATGATCCCGATGGTGGAGGCCGCGTACAGCACGGTGCCCAGCGAGGAGACCCGCAGGAAGGGCTCGGCGACGGCGGCGAAGACCAGGAAGACCGCGGCGGCCGCGATCAGCGCGCCCAGCTCGGGCCGCCCGGCCAGCCGGCGCAGCGCGGCCGGGCGCTCCCGGCGCTCGGCCGCCAGGACGTCGGGGACGCTCACCTGGTCCCCCTCGCGACGTACTCGGCGAGCGCGTCCGCGTTCTCCGCGGTGAGGATCTGCGGGCCGGTGGCCACCGGCTTGCCGCCGCCGAGCATGTTGAGATTGAAGCGGTAGAGCCAGAGCAGGTCGACGCCCTGGTAGCCCTGGAGGTAGGGCTGCTGGTCGACGGCGAAGCCGACGGTGCCCGCCTTGAGGCCGGACACCACCTGCGTGCCCAGGTCGAAGGTGTCCAGCTCGACCGGGCGGTGGGCGTCCTGGATCGCCTGCAGGCCGGTGGCCGCCATCGGGCCGGAGAGGGTGAGCACGGTGTCGATCGCGGGGTCGGCCTGGAGCTTGGCGGAGATCGCCGCGCGGGCGTCGGGCATGTTGACGCCGTCGACGTACAGCACCTGGAAGGCGCCGCCGGCGGTGCCCCGGGCGCCGGAGCAGCGCTGCTCCTGGCCGACGTTGCCCTGCTCGTGGATCACGCACAGGACGTTCTTGCGCCCGCGCCGCTCCAGCTCGGTGCCGGCGGCCTGGCCGGCGGTGGCCTCGTCCTGGCCGATGTGGGTGAGCGCGCCGAACTTCGCGGAGAACTCCTGGCCGGAGTTGATGGTGATCACCGGGATGCCGGCGGCCTTGGCCTTGCCGAGCACGTCGGCCATCGCGTCGCCCTTGGCGAGGGTGACCAGCAGGCCGTCGACCTTCTGGTCGATGGCGGCCTGGACGAGCTGGACCTGGTTCTGGGTCTGCGCGTCGTTGGAGTACAGGAAGGTGATGTTGTCCTTGGCGGCGGCCTGCTCGGCGCCCTTGCGCACGGTGTCCCAGAAGGCGTCGCCGGCGCCCGCGTGGGTCACCATGGCGACCTTCCAGCGCGGGGTGGTGACGGCGCCGCCGGCGGCGGCCGCGGCCTTGGCGCGGGCCTCCTCGGCGCGTCTGCCTCCGGTGCTGCTGCAGCCGGCGACGGCGACCGTGAGGGCCAGGACGGCCAGCGCGGCGGCGGCGGGCCTCAGCCGGCGGACGGGACTCATGCGGGTTGTGCTCATCCCCATAGTCTCGCTTCCCGGCGGACGCGCGTTCGCACCGCCTCGCCCGGTGGGGCGATCCGTCCGGACGGTATCGTGCCCCGCGGGCGGTTTCCCGGGAGTCCGCCGGGTGCGAGGTCCGAGCCGGGTCCGCCGGGGTGGCAGACTGGGGCGGACCCGAAACGGGGGGCTTCGCGGGAACGTGATGTTCCTCTCAGGTTCCGCACAGATTCCGACGGCAACCGATCCAGGTTCCCCGCCGTCTGATGCCATTGAGGTGGCGCTCCGGGCGAGTGGGGCCCGGGCGGCTTCGAACCCGGATACGAGAACTTCATGCAACTGACAGGTACGCCATTCCTCATCTGCACGGTCGTCCTCGTGCCGGTCTCCATCGCGGTGGCGATGTGGTTCTGGGGCCGGGTCAAGGGCCCCAAGCCGGTGCGCGTCCTGTCCAGGCTCGCCATGATCGTGTTCTGCCAGGCCACCGCGGTGGTCATGGTCTTCGTCATGGTCAACAACGCCAACCTCATCTACGGCAGCTGGGACGACCTGCTCGGCACCGGCAACCACGTGCGGGCGGTGCCCCCCGTGCCGCCGCAGGAGCCCGCCGCGGGCGCCGGCCAGGGCGCGGCCCCGGCTGCGGCCGGGGGCGGGGGCGGCGCGCCGGCCGCCGACGCGGCGGCCCACCCGCCGGCCAACAAGGTCCAGCAGGCCTTCCGCGGCGTCGACGACCCCAAGGTGCCCGGCGACGTCCAGAAGACCGACCTCAAGGGCCAGCTGTCCGGCGTCGACGGCGAGGTGCTGGTCTGGCTGCCGCCGCAGTACAACGACCCGGCGTTCAAGGACAAGAAGTTCCCGGTGGTCGAGCTGATCCCCGGCTACCCGGGCTCCTCCTCCACCTGGTACGGCACCCTCAAGGTCTCCGAGCAGCTGAAGCCGCTGATGCAGCAGGGCAAGGTGGCGCCGTTCATCCTGGTCTCGCCGCGCACCCTGCTGCTGGGCAACCGCACCGACGCCGGCTGCACCGACGTGCCGGGCAAGGTCAACGCGGACACCTGGCTCACCCGGGACGTGCCGCAGATGATCCTGGACAACTTCCGGGCCGACCCGTCCGCCGACCGCTGGGCGATCGCCGGCTACTCGGCGGGCGCCCACTGCGCCGCCAAGCTCTCGCTCGCCCACCCGAACCGCTACCGGGCCGGCGTCAGCCTCTCGGGCTACAACGACCCGGCGACCGAGAAGGACTCGCTGGTCGGCAAGGACGCGAAGCTGCGCGAGGCCAACAACCCGGTCGCCATCGTGAAGGGCGCCGCCCAGCCGCCGAAGGTCGCGCTGTACGTCTCGGGCAACAAGGGCGACGGCTACGAGGACGGCCAGGCGATCGCCGCCGCCGCGAAGGCGCCCACCACCGTGCAGGTCGTCGAGACCACCGGGCCGCACTCCAGCGACGTGTGGAAGGACATGGTGCCGGGCGTCTTCGAGTGGCTCACCGGCATCATCCCGGCCCAGTAGCCGGCCCCCGCCCGTGACGGCGGCGGCCCCGGAGCCTCCGGCGCTCCGGGGCCGCCGTTGCTCACCCGCTCGCCTCACCCTTCGGCTCGGGACGGGGCGGCGTTACCCACCCGCTCGCCTCCGGGGCGGGGTGGCGCGCTCGGCCTCAGGCCAGTTCGAGCGCCAGGTAGAAGTCCACCCGGTCCTCCAGCCGGGACAGGTCGCGGCCCGTCAACTCCTCGATGCGGCCGATCCGGTAGCGCAGGGTGTTGACGTGGACGTGCAGCTGGGCGGCGCACCTGGTCCACGAGCCGTCCGAACGCAGGAACGCCTCCAGGGTGCGGACCAGGTCCCCCTGGTGCTCCAGGTCGTAGGCGATCACGGTGTCCAGCAGCCGGCCGCGGAAGGCCCGGCGGACCTCGTCGGGGACGGCCGCCAGCAGCAGCACGTGCGAGGCCAGCTCCTCCGGCCCGGCCACGCAGACCCGGCCGACCCGGGCGGCCGCGATCCGGCGGGCGTGCCGGGCCTCCTCCAGCGCGCCGCGCAGGCCCACCACCTCCCGGGTGGGGGCGGAGACGCCGAGGGTGATCCGGGCCTCCGGACCGAGCCCCGCCTCCAGCGGGGCGAGCAGTTCGCGCAGCCCCTCGGCCGGCACCGGGCCGTCCGGCGCGGGCATCAGCACCACCGCGCCGGTCCCGGCCCCGGCGACCAGCGCCCGGTCCGCGGCGCCGCCCAGCGCCTCCTCCAGGACGGCCCGCAGCGCGCCCTCGGGCAGGCCCGCGCCCTCGGCGCTGAGCACCAGCCAGGCCTCGTCCGCCGCCGGCGCCCCGGACCCGGGGCCCTCGTCGCGGGCGGTCATCGCCGAGGACGCGTACAGGGTGCGGCCGATCTCCGCCGGGTCGGCGTCGCGCCGCAGCAGGGCGAGCACCTCGTCGGCGAGGCGGCGGCGCAGCCGGCGGCCCTCGTCGCGGCGGTGGCGCTCGGCGGCGACCAGCCGGGCGAGGTTCTCGGCGAGCTGCTGGCGCTTGGCGGTCCACTCGGTGACGTCGCCGGCCACCGCGAGCACCCAGTCCGCCAGCGGGGAGGCGGCGTCCGGGGCGGCGGGCGCGGGCAGCAGCGAGTAGACGCCGGCCGCCAGGCGGGTCCGGTACGGGGGGCGGCGGCGCTGGCGCTGCGCCGTGAGGTGGGCGCGCACCAGCTGGTCGCGGTCCTCCGCGGGCAGCCGGTCGGCGGGACCTGCGATCACCGCGCCGGCCGGGGTGAGCACCCAGCAGTCGAGGTCGAGGTCGCCGCCGAGCAGGTCGAGGACGGCGTCCAGTCCCCCGCCGCCGGCCGCCGAGACCAGCATCCGGTGCCGGTCGACGAGCGCGGCCAGGTCGGCCGCCCGGTCGGCGGAGACCTGCCGGCCGACGAACTCGGTGACGGTGCCGAAGGCGATGTCGTCGGGCACGGCGAGCAGCGGCATCCGGTGCCGGCGGCAGGCCTCGACGAGGTCCTCGGGGACCGGGCCGACCTCGGCCTCGCCGGCCGCCAGGGCCACCGCGCCGCCGGCCGCCAGGGTGCGCACGAACCGCTCGGAGTCGGCCGGGGCGGTGCGCCAGAGCATGCCGGTGAGGACCAGCTCGCCGCCGTGCAGATACCGCCCGGGATCGTGCAGGTCCGTCGTCATCACCCCGCTGACCTGCCGGTCCAGCTCCTCCTCGGCCGCGAGCAGGCGCAGGCGCGGGGCGCCGGGGGCGAGCAGGTCACGGACACGCATTCCGCGGGCTCCTTAGGGGCTGGAGGTGGGGTGGGGTGGTCCGAGCGCTCGGTCCGCGGTCACAGTGTGCCCGAACATCCGTGCTCGGCGTCACGACCCGCGGGTGCCCGGATCGCGGGCCCGTGGCCCGGGGATCACGGCCGGATTACGGTCGTAGGGGGGAGCGCGCGGGCGGCCGGGCCGCGGCGACGTCCCGCACGCGGGCCCTTTAGAGGAACGTACAGGATGCCGGGCACCGCCGTGGCCGGGGCTCATGCCATCGGTGACTGCCGGCGCCCCGGTCGTCGCGGTTCACTGGCCGGACACCCCCGGACACGACCCCGGCCGGGCGGGAAGCACGTGAGGAGGCGTCCGCATGGAGTTCCTTCGCCCCGCCACCTGGGACGAGGCGCTCGCGGCGAAGGCCGGGCACCCGGACGCGCTGCCCCTCGCGGGCGGCACGGACGTCATGGTCGAGCTGAACTTCGACCTCCGCCGCCCGCCCGCGATCCTCGACCTGACCCGGGTCGGCGAGCTCACCGGCTGGTCGCGGGACGGCGCGGTGGTGCGGCTCGGCGCCGCCGTCCCCTACAGCCGGATCATCGCCGAGCTGTCCGGACCGCTGCCCGGCCTGACGCTGGCCGCCCGCACCGTCGGCTCCCCGCAGATCCGCAACCGGGGCACCGTCGGCGGCAACCTGGGCGCGGCCTCCCCCGCCGGCGACTGCCACCCGCCGCTGCTGGCCGCCGGCCGGGACGTGCTGGTCGAGGCGGCCTCGGTGCGCGGCACCCGGCTGATCCCGATCGACGCGTTCTACACCGGCGTGAAGCGCAACGCCCTGGCCGCCGACGAGCTGATCCGCGCCGTACGGATCCCCGCCGCCGACGGCCCCCAGCAGTTCTCCAAGGTCGGCACCCGCAACGCGATGGTGATCGCGGTCTGCGCCTTCGCCCTCGCCCTGCACCCGCGCACCGGCACCGTCGGCACCGGCATCGGCTCGGCCGCCCCCACCCCGCGCCGCGCCGTCGAGGCCGAGGACTACCTGGGCGCGGTGCTCGCCGAACGCGGCCTGTGGGAGAGCGGCGAGCCGCCGGACGCCGGGGTGCTGCGGCGCTTCGGCGAGCTGGTCACGGCCGCCGCCGACCCGATCGACGACGTCCGGGGCAGCGCCGGCTACCGGCGGCACGCGCTCGCCGTGATGGCGCGGCGCACGCTCACCTGGGCCTGGAACGACTACCGCCGGCAGATCAGGGGTGCGCCATGAGGGTCACGTTCACCGCCAACGGCAGGCCGGTCGAGGCCGACGACGTGTGGGAGGGCGAGAGCCTGCTGCACGTGCTGCGCGAACGCGTCGGCCTGCCCGGGTCCAAGAACGCCTGCGAGCAGGGCGAGTGCGGCTCCTGCACCGTCTACCTGGACGGCGTGCCGGTCTGCGCCTGCCTGGTCGCGGCCGGCCAGGCGCAGGGCCGCGAGGTGCGCACCGTCGAGGGCCTGGGCCCCGGGGACGGCGGCCTCGGCCTGGTCCAGCAGGCGTTCGTGGACGCCGGCGCCGTCCAGTGCGGCTTCTGCACCCCGGGCCTGCTGGTGCAGACCGACGCGCTGCTGGCCCGCGACCCGCGGCCGTCCGACGCCGACATCCGCGAGGCGCTGTCGGGCAACCTGTGCCGGTGCACCGGCTACGAGAAGATCATGGACGCGGTGCGGCTGGCGTCGGCCCGGGCGGGCGCCGGTAGGGAGGTGACCGGATGAACGCGCGCACCATCCAGGGCCAGAAGAACCTCCAGGCGATCCGGCAGAGCAGCACCCACGGCGTCGGCGGCTCGCCGCTGCGCCCGGACGGCACGCTGAAGGCGCGCGGCGAGTTCGCCTTCGCCTCCGACCTGTGGCACCAGGACATGCTCTGGGGAACGGCGCTGCGCTCGCCGCACCCCCGGGCGAACATCCTCTCCGTCGACGTCTCCGAGGCGCTCGCCGTGCCCGGGGTGGCCGCGGTGCTCACCCACGAGGACATCCCCGGTGCCAAGTACTACGGCCTGGAGATCGCCGACCAGCCCGCCCTGGCGATCGACCGGGTCCGCTACCACGGCGAGCCGGTCGCGCTGGTCGCCGCCGACCACCCGGAGACCGCCCGGCGCGCGGCCGGACGGATCAAGGTCGCGTACGAGGTGCTCACCCCGATCGTCACCGAGGAGCAGTGCCTCGACCCGCGGACCCACGGGTACGTGCACGAGCCGCACGAGTACAAGGCGCACGCGCACGGCAACATCTGCCACGAGCAGCGGCTGGTCTCCGGCCTCGGCGTCACCGACGAGGTGCGGGCGATGGCGGACGTGGTGGTGCGCGGCAGCTACGAGGTCGGCATGCAGGACCAGGCCTTCCTCGGCCCCGAGTCCGGACTGGCGGTACCCGCCGAGGACGGCGGCGTCGACCTCTACATCGCCACCCAGTGGCTGCACGTGGACCGCCGGCAGATGGCGCCGGTGCTCGGACTGCCGGAGGAGAAGGTCAGGCTCACCCTGGCCGGCGTCGGCGGGGCGTTCGGCGGCCGCGAGGACCTCTCGATGCAGATCCACGCCTGCCTGCTGGCGCTGCGCACCGGCCGCCCGGTCAAGATCGTCTACTCCCGGGACGAGTCGTTCTTCGGCCATGTGCACCGGCACCCGGCGCGGATGACCTACGAGCACGGCGCCACCCGGGACGGCCGGCTGGTCTACTCCGACGCCCGGATCGTGCTGGACGGCGGCGCGTACGCCTCCTCCTCGCCCGCCGTGGTCGGCAACGCCGCCTCGCTGGGGAACGGCCCGTACGTGATCCCGAACGTGCGGATGCACGCCCTCGCGCTGTACAGCAACAACCCGTCCTGCGGGGCGATGCGCGGCTTCGGCGCGGTGCAGGCGGCGTTCGGCTACGAGAGCCAGATGGACCGGCTGGCCGCCGAACTGGGCATGGACCGGTCGAGTTCCGGCGGCTCAACGCCGTGCGGCAGGGCGACCGGATGCCCACCGGCCAGGAGATCGACGCGCCGGCGCCGGTCGCCGACCTGCTGCGGCGGGTCAAGGACCTGCCGCTGCCGCCGCCCCTCGACCCCGACGACCCCGATCCGCGGCGGCTGCCCGGCGCGCTGTCCAACACCTCGCACGGCGAGGGCGTGGTGCGCGGCGTCGGCTACTCGGTCGGCATCAAGAACGTCGGCTACTCCGAGGGCTTCGACGACTACTCCACCGCCCGGGTGCGGCTGGAGGTGATCGGCGGCGAGCCGGTGGCCCTGGTGCACACCGCGATGGCCGAGGTCGGCCAGGGCGGCGTCACCGTGCACGCGCAGATCGCCCGCACCGAGCTGGGCGTCGAACAGGTGACCATCCACCCCGCCGACACCGGGGTCGGCTCGGCCGGTTCGACCTCCGCCTCCCGGCAGACCTACATGACGGGCGGCGCGGTCAAACTGGCCGCCGAGGCCGTCCGGCGGGAGCTGATCGAACGGGGCCGGCGCCGCTACGGCTGGACCGATCCCGACCTCGCGCTCGCCGGCGGCGCGGTCGTCTCCGCGTCCGGCGGCCCGCTGGTCCCGCCGGTCCCCCTGGTCCCACTGGCCGAGCTGGTCGGCGACGACCCGATCGAGCTGACCCGCGAGTACCACCACCGCCCGACCGTCCCGTTCGACAAGGAGACCGGGCAGGGCTTCGGCCACGTCCAGTACAGCTTCTGCGCCAACCGCGCGGTGGTCGACGTGGACGTGGAACTCGGCCTGGTCAAGGTGGTCGAGCTGGCCTCCGCCCAGGACGTCGGCAAGGCGCTCAACCCGGTGGCGGTGGCCGGCCAGATCCAGGGCGGCTGCGCCCAGGCGCTCGGGCTCGCGGTGATGGAGGAGATCGTCGTGCGGGACGGGAAGGTGCGCAACGCCTCCTTCACCGACTACCTGATCCCGACCATCCTGGACACCCCGCCGCTGCCGGTCGAGATCCTCGAACTGCCCGATCCGCACGCCCCGTACGGGCTGCGCGGGGCCGGCGAGGCGTCGACCGTCTCGGCCACGCCTTCCATCGTGGCGGCCATCCGGGACGCCACCGGGCTGGACCTGCGGCGGATCCCGGTCCGGCCGGAGCACCTGACCACCGAGCGGCCCGCGCAGCTGAGCGGCCCGGCGCCGAGCGGCCCGGCACCGAGCGACCCGGGCACCTGAGCACCGAGCGGCCCGGGCACCTGAGCACCGAGCGCGCGGCCACGGAGCGGCCGGGGAGCCCTGACGCCCCGTAGCATCGCCGCGGCACGGCCCGCCGGGAGTACCCGACCGCGGTACCGGATCGTTCTCCGTACGGCCCGGTACGGCGGCGCCCCGGTGGCCCGGTGCGCCTACCCTCGGAAGCGCAAAGGAGCTCCCGTCATGCAGGACATCGCCGAGCAGCTGCTGGCCTGGCACGCGTCCGGCCGCTCCTTCGCCGTGGCCACGGTGGTCGGCATCACCGGCAGCGCCCCGCGCGACCCGGGCGCCGCGCTCGCCGTCGACGCGGACGGCGAGGTCGTCGGCAGCGTCTCCGGCGGCTGCGTCGAGGGGGCCGTCTACGAGCTGTGCCGGGCCGCCCTGGCCTCCGGCGAGCCGGTGCTGGAACGGTTCGGCTACAGCGACGAGGACGCCTTCGCCGTCGGGCTGACCTGCGGCGGCGTCCTGGAGGTGCTCGTCCAGCCGGTCGTCCCCGGCGCGGACCCGGCGCTCGACGCCGGCCTCGCGCTGATCGCCGCCGGCACCCCCGTGGCGCTCGCCCGGGTGGTCGCCGGGTCCGCCGAGGCCGCCGGCCCCGCCGGGCTGCTGGGCCGCGCGGTCGCCGTCACCGCCGACACCCACCACGGCGCCCTGCCCCCGGCGCCGCTGCAGCGGGCCGTCGTCGCCGAGGCGCGCGCCATGCTCGACGCCGGCCGCACCGGCCGGCTCGTCCTCGGCCCCGACGGGCGCCCCTGCGACCCGCACGGGCGGGGCACCGTCACCCTGTTCGTCGAGTCCTACGTGCCCGCGCCCCGGATGCTGGTGTTCGGCGCGATCGACTTCGCCGCCGCGGTCGTCCGGATCGGCCGGTTCCTCGGCTACCGCGTCACCGTCTGCGACGCCCGGCCCGTCTTCGCCACCGCACGGCGCTTCCCCGACGCCGACGAGGTCGTCGTCGACTGGCCGCACCGCTACCTGGACTCCCAGCTGGACCGGCTGGACGGCCGCACGGTGCTCTGCGTGCTCACCCATGACGCCAAGTTCGACATCCCCCTGCTGGAACGCGCGCTGCGGCTGCCGCTCGGCTTCGTCGGCGCGATGGGCTCGCGCCGCACCCACCGCGAGCGCGCGGCCGGGCTGCGCGCGGCCGGGCTGACCGGCACCGAACTCGCCCGGCTGCACTCCCCCATCGGCCTCGACCTCGGCGCCCGCACCCCCGAGGAGACGGCCGTCTCGGTCGCCGCCGAGATCGTCGCCCACCGGCGGGGCGGCGGCTGCCTGCCGCTCAGCGCCGGCGACGGGCCGATCCACCACGATCCCGGGCCCGACCTCCCGTCCGACGTCGGGCACGACCCCGCGGCGGGCGGTGCGTCGGGCGGTGCGGGGGGCGGTGCGCCGGGCGGCGCGGGGGGCGGCGCGGGCCGGGTTCAGCTGACGACGTTGTAGGCCTCGCAGATCATCGGCGGGGCGGTCGCCATGCCCACCTCGCGCAGGATCGGCAGCAGCACCGCCGCGAAGTGCTCGAAGGCCTCCCGGGACTCCCAGACGTCGGTGACGTGCCAGCCCTCGCCGTCCGGCAGCGGACCGGCCGCGTGCAGCAGCAGGCCGCGCACCGGCCAGTCCTCGGGCCGGTTCAGCCCGGTGCCGCCGGTCAGCCGGTCCACCGACTCCTCGTACTGCTCCTGGGTGACCCCGGGGAGGTCGAACACCGCGATGATCGCCATGGGACGGCTCCTGTTCCTGCTCGCGCGGCTCACGCGCTCTCCGGCGACGGTCCGTCGTCGCCCGGTCGCCTCCAGTGCAGCCCGCGGTTCCGCGCGGCAGCCAACTCGGTACCGCCGAACGGGTGAATTGCGGGCCCCTCCGGACGGCGGGACGCTGGAGTCGAGGACTCGCCCGAGCCCGGGAAGGAGCACCGCCATGCGCGCGCTGCTGGAGATCGAACTCGACACCCAGACCGCCAACCGGGCCATCGCCGACGGCGCCATCACGGCCAGGTTCAACCAGATCATGGCCGACCTCCGGCCCGAGGCCGCCTACGCCTTCCCCCGCCACGGCCGGCGCTGCCAGATCGTCGTGGTCGACGTGCCCGACGAAGCGGCCGTCGTCAAGATCTGCGAACCGTTCTGGTTGGAGTTCAACGCCCACATCGACATGCACATCTGCATGACCCCGGACGATCTCCAGGAGGGTTTGGGCCGGTTGGACCGCTGAGCCCGCCCCCGTCCCGGGGGTGTCAGTCGGCGACCGCCAGCTTCACGCCGAACCCGACCACCACCACACCGGTCACCCGGTCCATCGCCCGGCGCGCCGCCGGGCGGCGCAGCCAGCCGCGCAGCGCCCGGGCGAAGCCCACCAGCACCACCGACCAGAGCAGCCCCTCCACCACGTGCACGCAGGTCAGCGCCACCCCGGCGGCGAAGTGCGGCGCCCCCGCCGGGATGAACTGCGGCAGCACCGCCACGTAGAAGACGCCCACCTTGGGGTTGAGCAGATTGGTCAGCAGGCCGCGCCGCCAGCCGGCCGCCAGGCCGCCAGCCGGGGCCTGCTCCTCCTCCGGTCCGTCCCCGGCCCCGTCCCCGGCCCCGTCCTTGACCCGGGCCCGGATCATCCCGATCCCCATCCACACCAGGTACGCGGCGCCCGCCCAGCGCAGCACCTCGTAGCCGATCCGCGAGGCGGTGAGCAGCGCCGTCACCCCGGCCGAGGTGAGCGCCCCCCAGAGCAGCGTGCCGGTCTGGATGCCGAGCACCACGCCCCACGCCTGCCGCCGATGGCCCAGCGCCGACGTCCGCAGGATCAGGGCGGTGTCCAGCCCCGGGGTGAGTGTCAGCAGCCCCACGACGAGGGCGAAGGACCAGAGGGCAGTCGTCATTTCCATGGACCCTCATCGTACGGGGGCGCCGATCGTCGGCCGGACCGGTTTTCCACCTGCGGTTTCGCAGGGACAGCCGCAGCGGGACAGCCGCGGCGGGACAGCCGCGGCGGGAGAGCGGGGGCGGGTCAGTCCAGCCGCCGCACCCGCTCGGCGACCCGGCGGCCCTCCTGCTCGGTCGGGTCGAACTCCACCCGCTGCCCCTCCGCGAGCACCCGGTCCGCGCCGGCCGCCGTCAGGATCGAGTCGTCGTACACGTACAGCGGCCGCCCGTCGTCGTCGGGGGTGATCAGACCGTACCCGAGGTTCACGTGGTAGGACTGCACGGTGCCGGTGGCCATCGGGTCTCCTCGGGTCCGGTGGTGGGCGCGTGGGCCGGAACACCCCCCCGGCCCCCATGATCGCTGCTGGACCGGCCGGGCGCGCGCCCGGCCCCGAACGGGAGGACGGGCCGCCGATGCGCACCGCCCGGGCGATCTCGCTGCTCCTGCTGCTCCAGGCCCGCCGCAGCATGACCGGCGCCGAACTGGCCGCCGAACTCGAGGTCTCCGAGCGCACCGTGCAGCGCGACGTCCTGGCGCTGGCCGAGGCCGGCGTCCCCGTGTACGCCGACCGCGGACGGGCCGGCGGCTACCGGCTGCTCGACGGCTACCGCACCCGGCTGACCGGCCTCGACCGCACCGAGGCCGAGGTCCTGCTGCTGTCCGGACTGCCCGGGCCGCTCGGGGACATGGGCCTCGCCGACCCGGCGCTCGCCGCCCGGCTCAAAGTGGCCGGCGAACTGGGCGAGGCGCCGGCCGCCGGAGCCCGGCGGTTCCACCTGGACGCGCCCGGCTGGTTCCGTGACGCGCCCGCGCCGCCGCTGCTGGCCGACGTCGCGCGGGCGGTGTGGGGCGGGCGGCTGCTGCGGGTGCGCTACCCGCGCCGCCCCGACGCCGACCCGCCGGCGGCCCCGGTCGAACGGGTGCTGCGGCCGTACGGGCTGGTGCTGAAGGCCGGCGCCTGGTACCTGGTCGCCCGCCCGGACGACGACGCCCCCGCGCCCGCCCACCGGGTCTACCGGGTCGACCGGCTGACCGCCGCCGAACCGCTGGCCGACCGGCCGTTCGAACGCGACGAGACCTTCGACCTCCCCGCGTTCTGGGACGCCAAGGCCGCCGAGTTCGCCCGCTCCCTGCTGCGCGAACGGGTGACCGTCCGGCTCAGCCCGCACGGCCTCGCCCGGCTGCCGCACCTGCTCGAACCGGCCGCCGTCCAGGAGGCGCTCGCCGGCGCCGGCGAGCCGGACGCCCACGGCCGGGTGACCGTCCGGCTCCCCGTCGAATCCCTGGACGTCGGCTACGAGGAGCTGCTGCGGCTGGGACCGGAGGCCGAAGTGCTCGAACCGCCCGCGCTGCGGCGCCGCCTCGCCGAGGCGGCGGCCCGCGCCGCCGCCCTCTACGGCCCCCCTCAGCGGTAGCCGGCCGGGTCCACCGGACCGTCCGCGCCCTCGACGTCCACCAGGTACCGGAAGGCGTCCGGGCGGCTGCCGTCCAGATCGGTGAACCCGTACTCCCGGGCCAGCCCGCCGCTGGAGTGCGAGGTGCCGTTGAACCGCGCCACCTCCGGGTCGGCGGCCAGCGCCACCACCGCGCGCCCGACGAACGCCGGGGACTCCGAGATGCCGAACTGCGGCTCGGCCGCCGTCGCCTCGCGCCACGTCTCCTCGGTCACCCCGAAGTGCTCCAGCATCAGCTCCGAGCGCATCCACCCCGGCGTCAGCGCCACCGCCGTCGCCCCGCGCGGACCCAGCTCGTGCCCCAGCGCGAAGGCCATCCGCAGCACGGCCGTCTTCGCCACGTCGTAGAAGAAGGAGTTCCGGTACCGGGGGCCGTTGTACTCGGCGGTGCCGTCCGTCATCTCCACCACCAGCCCGCCGGGGCGGCGCACCAGCAGCGGCAGCAGGTGGTGACTGGTGATCGCGTGCGTCTCGACCGCCAGCCGCAGCAGCCGCAGCCCCTTGTCCAGGTCGTGCTCCCAGACCGGACGGTCCCAGGCGAACAGCTGCTCCCCGCCCCAGATGTCGTTCACCAGGATGTCCAGCCCGCCCTGCTCGGCCTCCACCCGCGCGGCCACCGCCGCCACCTCGGCCGGCACCAGGTGGTCGGCGCGCACCGCGATGCCGTGCCCGCCCGCCGCCGTCACCAGCTCCGCCGTCTCCTCCAGGGTCTCCGGCCGCTGCCCGTACTCCCCCTGGTGCCCCTCGGCGCTGCGCCCCGTCCCGTACACCGTCGCCCCGGCGGCCCCGAGCGCCACCGCGATCCCCCGCCCGGCCCCCCGGGTGGCCCCCGCCACCACCGCGACCTTCCCCTTCAACGGCTGCTCCGTCATCCCTCACCCTTCCTCGCGCTCCACGGTGTCTCCACCCGTCGCCACCGATGCTCCCCCGGAATCCCGACACCTCCTGTCGGGATTCCGCCAGAACCTCGAACGGGAACCGTGGAACGATGACCGGGCACGCCGACGGATCATCGTCGGCGCGCAGAAGCCGAGGACCTCCGGAAGTGGCGGCCGTCCGTCAGTCCGCCGAGCCGGGCGGGATCACCCACCGGGTCGGCTGACCCGTCACAGCGGCGATCATGTCGTAGTCACCGTCGTAGTGCAGGACGGTCGCGCCGTGGCGCTCGGCCGTGGCCGCGATGACGAGGTCCGCCACCGAGAGGGCCCGCCAGTTGCCGGCGGCCGTGAGCAGGGCCTGGACCTCGATGGCCCGGTCCCACACTTCGTCCGGGGTCACCAGCCAGTCGAAGCCGGACAGGCCTTCGCGGATCCGGTCGGCGTCGGTCTTGGACCGCGCACTGTGCATGATCTCCAGCTCGACGGCACCGCAGAGCGCGAGCAGGCCTTCGTTGAACAGTCGATCGACCACCACCCGGACCGCCGGCTTGGAGTAGCGGGCGAAAGCCGACTTGTCGATCAGGAAGCGCTCACTCACCCTTTTCCACCGGTCCGGTGAGATCGGGCAGTCCGCCCTCGGCGAGCCAGGCGAGGAACTCCCTGCCCTTACGACGCTTGACCGCGTCCTCCAGGGCGGCATTGACGGTCGCGACCTTGGTCGACGTGCCGAAGATCTCCGCGGCCTCGGCCAACAGGGCGTCATTGACGTCTATCACGGTACGGGCCATGGTCGACCTCCCAGAAGCAGCACAGAGCATGCGATATCAGATTCAAGCCTATCCGATATCGCCGCGGCCCAGGGGCCGTCAGGTGACGTTGAGGCGGGCGGCGAGGCGGAGGAGGCCGGGGGCGAGGCGGCTGAGGAAGCGGGCGGCCTTGGCCTCGGGGGTGACGGGGACGACGGGCTTGTTGGTGCGGACGGCGGCGAGGATGGCGGTGGCGACCTTCTCCGGCGGGAAGCCGCGGCGGGCGTAGAGGCGGGCGGCGCGGTCCTGCTTGGCGGACTGCTCGTCGGCGGTGGTGGCGGAGAAGGTGGAGGTGCGGGTGATGTTGGTGTTGACGATGCCGGGGCAGATGGTGGAGACGCCGATGCCGTGGCCGGCGAGTTCGGCCCGCAGGCAGTCGGAGAGCATGAAGACCGCCGCCTTGCTGGTGGCGTAGGCGGTCAGCGCCTTGGACGGCAGGTAGGCGGCGGCGGAGGCGAGGTTGACGATGTGGCCGCCCTCGTCGCGGTCGGCCATCAGGGCGCCGAAGGCCCGGCAGCCGTGGATGACGCCCCAGAGGTTGACGTCCAGGACCCGCTGCCACTCCTTCTCGGTGGTCTCCAGGAAGGTCCCGGAGTGGCCGATGCCGGCGTTGTTGACGACCACGTCGGGCACGCCGTGCTCGGCGGCCACCTGCTGGGCGAAGGCGTCGACGGCGGCGCCGTCGCTGACGTCGACCCGGTAGGCGTACGCGGTCGGGCCGATCAGTGCGGCGAGTTCGGCGGTGCGGCGGGCCGCGTCGAGGTCGAGGTCGCAGACCACCACCCGGGCGCCCTCCTCGGCGAAGGCGAGCGCGGTGGCCCGGCCGATGCCGCTGCCGCCGCCGGTGATGACGACCAGCCGGCCGTCCTCGGGCGCGGCGGCGGACTTCCCCACGGCCTCGGCGGCCTCGCCGGCCTCGGTGCGGGCGACGTGTTCGCGGACCATTCCGGCCACGGTGGTTCCCTTCTCCAGCAGCGCGGACCAGTGGCCGGCGCGCAGCGTACGACGGGTCAGCCTGGGCACCCAGCGCTCCAGGCCCTCCGAGAGGTAGCCGCCGACGTAGCGGTCCTCGGTGAGGGTGATCAGCTGGACCGGCACCTCGGTGGGGCGTTCGCGCGGGTCGCGCAGGACGGGGCGCATGTTGGCCCGGTAGAACTCGATGCCGCGCACCGCGTCGCGCCGCAGGCTGGGCTGCGGGTGGTCCTCGCGCGGGGTGACGCCCTCCAGGTCGCGCAGCACCCGGGGCCAGGCGCGGGCCAGGCCGAGGCGCCAGACGCCGGGGGCGAGGTAGGGCAGGTGGAAGGCGGTGATGTACCAGGAGTGGAGCCCCTGGGTGAGCAGCTGCCTCAGGTGACGCGGGGTGGGGCGGCGCAGGCGCTCGCGCAGCCAGAAGCCCAGGTGGTCGAGGCAGGGCCCGGACATGGTGGTGTAGGAGGCGAGGCGGCGCTCGGCGCCGGGCGCGGTGACGGCCTCCCAGGACTGCAGCGACCCCCAGTCGTGGGCGACCACGTGCACCCGGCGGTCGGGGCTGACCGCGTCGGCGACGGCGAGCAGGTCGGCGGCGAGCCGCTCCAGGCGGTAGCCGGCCCGGTCGGCGGGGACGCCGGAGGCGCCGGCGCCGCGCACGTCGTAGCGGACCACGTGGTGGTCGCGGGCGAGGTCGGCGGCGACGTCGTCCCAGACGGCGTGGGTGTCGGGGTAGCCGTGGACCAGCAGGACGGTGGGCGCGCCCGGGTCGCCCTGCTCGTGGACGGCGAGCGGCAGGCCCGCGGAGTGGACCGTGCGGCGGCGGGTGGGGGTGCTCATCGGGCGGCTCCCTCGGGGGCGGCGGGCGCGGTCTCGGCGGCGGGGTTCGCGGTCGCGGTCCCCGTCGTGGTGGGGGCAGTATTCCAGCGGCGGACGTGCGGGAGGTCGTCGTCGAGCCAGTAGGCGTCGTCCTCCGTCACCACCAGCAGCTCCTCGAACTTGATGCCGGTCTCGCGGAACCCGATGTGCGGCTCCACCGCCCACAGGCCGGGGGTGGGCGCGTGCCGGGAGGAGCGGCCGTCCGCCCAGAGCGGGGAACGGCCGTGCAGGCGCTCGCTGATGAGTTCGCGCCCGAGCGTCTGGAGGGTGCGCACGCCGAAGCCGAAGACGTTCACCCCGGCCGGGCCCCGGGCCGTCATCCGGGTGACCTGATGGCCGATCACCCGGCCCGGGTAGACCCGGTGGCGGTTGTCGTAGCCGTGCGCCTCGATCTGCGCGTCGACGGCCGCGTACACCTCGGCGAGCGGCTTGCGGGCGCGGACCTCGGCGAGGATCAGCTCGCGGTAGACCCGCAGGTCGGCGGCGAGGCGGTCCCAGACGCGGTTCTCTCCGACCTTGCCGCCGTAGCCGATGTCGGCGGTGTAGCCGTCGACGACGGGCGCGCAGTCCAGCACGTACGGCATGCCCTCCTGAAGGCGGCGGTTGCCGGCGAAGAACTGCAGCGGGGTGTGGAAGTGGCGGAACGCCGTCCGGTCGCCGAACCAGGCGAAGGGGACGTGGAAGAAGTCCTGTACGCCGGCGGCGACCAGACGGCGGCGCAGCTCGGCGGTGGTCTGGCGTTCGGTGACGCCGGGTTCGATCCAGGCGGCGACCTGCTCGGCGCAGTCGTAGGCGAGCTGCTGGGTCTCCCGGAAGCGGGCGAGGTCGCGCTCGGTGAACGGGAAGGCGGGGGTGCGCGGCACGGCGAGGCTCCTTCTACGGGCTACTGGCTACGGGCTACTGGCTACGGGGCGCGGGTCGCTGGTCGCTACAGGTCGAGGACGAGGGTCTCGCCCTCGGCGGCGCGGGAGACGCAGGGCAGCAGGGCGCCGGCGGCGTGCTGGTCGGGGGTGAGGCGGCGGTCGCGGTGCTCGGCGGTGCCGGCCAGCAGGCGGACCTCGCAGGTGCCGCAGAAGCCCTGCCGGCAGGAGTAGGCGAGGTCGGGGCGGGCCTCGCGGAGCACGTCCAGGGCGGAACGGTCGGCGGGGACGGCCAGGTCGGGGCCGTCGGAGCCGAGGCGGACGGTGAACGGCTCGCCGTCGGTGACCGGGGCGGCGCCGAAGCGTTCGAAGTGCAGGGCGGCGGCGGGCGAGGCGTCCAGGGCCTGCCGCACGGCGGCGAGCATCGGGGCCGGGCCGCAGCAGTAGACGGCGGCGCCGCGCGGGGCGTGGGCGAGCAGTTCGGCGCCGGTGGGCGGGCCGCCGTGCTCGTCGTCGGTGCGCAGGTGGACCCGGTGCGGGTCGAGGGCGCGCAGCTCGGTGGCGAAGGGGAGGGTGTCGGCGCTGCGGCCGGTGTGGACCAGCCGCCAGTCCAGGCCGTGCCGCTGGGCCTCGCGGGCCATCGGGAGCAGCGGGGTGACGCCGATGCCGCCGGCCAGCAGCAGGACGGCCGGCTCGGCGCAGAAGGCGAAGCCGTTGCGCGGGCGGCGGGCGGTGAGCCGGGTGCCGGGGTGGATGTCGTCGTGGACCTCGACGGAGCCGCCGCCCCCGTCGGACAGGCGGCGCACCGCGATCCGGTAGGCGGCCCGGTCGGCGGGGTCGCTGCAGAGCGAGTAGTGGCGTTCGCGGCCGGAGGGGAGGGTGAGGCGCAGGTGGGCGCCCGGCTGCCAGGGCGGGAGGAGGCCGCCGGAGGGGTCGGCGAGCGTCAGTTCGACGGCGTCGGCGGCGACGGTGCGGCGGGCGGTGACGACCAGCTGGAGCGCCGGCGCGGGGCGGCCGAGCGGGCGCCGGGGGTTGCGGCGCAGCAGCGGGCCGCCGAGGGCGGGACTGTAGCGGTCCCCGAACGCGGTGAGGAAGCGGAAGAACTTGTCGGCGCGCGGGCGGCCGTAGAGGTCGGGGGGCGGGGTGCGCAGGTCCATCCGGCGGGGTCCTTGGGGGCTCGGGCGGTACGGGCTCGGGGTCCTGAGTGGGGGCGGCGCGCTGAGGACTGACGACTGACAATTGACAGCTGACAGATTTCAGCTGACGGATAACAGATGACAGATAACGTCAGCTGTCATCCGTCAGCCGTTATCCGTTCTCAGTCAGCTGTCAGCTGTCAGCTGTCAGTCGTCCGTCGTCAGCCGTTCCGCCCGGCGGCGGCGCGGGCGGCCGGGGAGGTCGCGAGGTAGCCGAGGGCCTGGCTGGAGGAACCCTCCTGGCTGGGGTGGTAGCCGGGCCGCAGGTAGCGCAGGCCGGAGCGGAGCGACCCGACCGGGTCGGGCAGCAGACCGCGCCGGGCGATCCGGCCGGCCTCGCGCCAGGTCGGTTTGAGCCGACCGTCGAGGCTGGGGTCGGCGGCGAGCAGGAAGCGGGCGCCGCGCACCCAGAGGTGGACCAGCAGCGGCCCGGAGATCAGCATGCCGCGGATCCGGCGCGCGTAGCCGGGGTCGAGGTGGACCATCAGGTCGAAGGCGACGCTGCGGTGCTCGACCTCCTCGGCGCCGTGCCAGCGCAGCAGGTCGAGCATCGTCGGGTCGGCCTTCGCGCGGTCCAGGCCCGGGGAGTTGAGCGCCCAGTTGCCGAGGAAGGCGGTGAAGTGCTCGATCGCCGCGACGAAGGCGACCCGCTCGATGACGTTCTCGCGCCGGCGGGCGGCGGACAGTCCGGGCTTGTCGCCGAGGACCCGCTGGAACAGCCAGGCGATCTGGCGCACGTACGGGCGCGGGTCGAGGCCCTGGCCGAGCAGGTGGTCGAGGACCTCCTGGTGCGCTTCGGCGTGGATGGCCTCCTGGCCGATGAACCCCAGGACCTCCTCGCGCAGTTGCTCGTCGCGGACCAGTGGCAGGGCCTCCTTGAAGACCTTGACGAACCAGCGCTCGCCCTCGGGCAGCAGCAGGTGCAGGACGTTGATGACGTGGGTGGCCATCGGCTCGTCCGGGATCCAGTGCAGCGGCAGGCCGGCCCAGTCGAAGCGGACGTCGCGGGGCTCCAGGACGAGGCCCTCGTGCACCCGGGCGGCGGGCGCGGCGAGGGCGGGGACGGGGGTGGGGCTGGGCATGGGAGGGCCCTCCTGACCTGCGGGTGGCGGCTCGACCCGGCTCAACGTACTCGCGGGTAGCCCGCGCCACAAGGGTTTCGGTGAGCCTTATCGACATCGAGTCTAATAAGTGGCGCTGCGCCGCACACCGCCGCCGGAGCGCGGCCCCGGAAACGCGAAGACCCCGCCGAAGCGGGGCCAGGGGCACGCTGTGGACCGGTCAGACCGCCATCGCGAGCATCAGCGGCGCGGCGCGGGCGGCGAGCAGTTCGGCCGCCGCCTTCAGCCGGTACACATTGTCGACCGGCATCGAGGTGGCCAGGCAGCCGACCGTGCTGCCGGCGGTCACCGGCACGGCCGCGCAGACCGTGCCGAGCGCGTACTCCTGGATGTCCAGCATCGGCACGGTGGCCGGCTGGCGCTCCAGGCGGTGCATCAGCTGGTCGGCGTCGGTGACCGTCCGCGAGGTGAGCCGGGCCACCGGGTGGCGGGACAGGTGGTCCCGGCGGGCGTCGTGGTCGAGCTGGCTGAGCAGGCACTTGCCGATCGCGCTGGCGTGCGCGGTGGCCCGGAAGTCCACCCACTCCTGCACCGCCGGCGCGCCCTCGGACGCCGAGACCGCCTCCACCGACAACTCCCCGTCGTGATAGCGGCCGAAGTACACCGCGGCGCCCAACTCGTCCCGCAGCTCGGCGAGTTTGCTGTCCAGCCGGGCGCGGACCAGCTGTTCCCGGTTGTGCTGGCCGAGCAGCGCGAAGGTCCCGCCGAGCACCCAACCGCCGTCCTGGCAGAGCAGATAGCCCTCGACCTCCAGGATCTCCGCGAGCCGGCGAACCGTGGGCAGCCCCAGGGACGTCTCCCTCGCCAGGGTGACCAGGGTGGCGCCGCCGGGGTGCCGGTCGACCGCCTCCAGCAGTCTGAGGGCGTGCTGCAGGGAGGTGAACGCACCGGGCACGCCCTGCTCCGGTACGGCGTGACGGCCCGGGGCTGGTGTCGACATGTCGTCCCCTTCCGATGTCCCCCCGCGGCGTGACCGGCGGGTAGGGTCCAGCCTATCGACCACCGGACGCCGCCAACGCCTCCTTCGCGGGAATCACGAGCAGGCGCGGTGAAACACTTGACTGGCATATGCCTCACCGCGCCCCCTCCTACCCCCTTACGGCCAGGCGGTGATCAGCAGTGCGGGACCGCCGGGTCGTTGCTGCCGGTGTAGACCCAGGCGTCCGGAACCGCGAGAGTGCGGAAGGTGAAGCCCGAGCCGCCGGCGCCCGGCCACTCGTAGAACTCCACCTTGTCCCAGATCGTGCTGGTGCCCCACGGCCCCTGCACTGCCGGGCCGCTGAGCCAGCAACTGATCGACAGACCCGTGTTGTACGGGAACGCCGTGAACTTCTCGTCCGACCAGGCGACCTCCGGACGCCCGTCGTAGAAACGGGACCACAGGCCGTCGGTGGCCGCCACACAGCCGTTCCACGAGATCCACGGACGGTCGCTGGCGCGCCCGCCGATCGCACCGCACCCGTCGGCCGCCCGGGCCGTACCCGTTCCGCTCGCGATCCCGCCGGTCACCAGGCCGGCCGACAGGGCCACGGCGGCCAGCGCCTTCCTCACCCGCATGTCAACTCCTCCGTTCCGTCGCGACGTTCGCCGCGTCCGACGGCACCCAGTCCAGCAGCGAGCGGCCCTCCCGGACCAGGCCCCACAGGCCCCTGGTGACCAACGATGGACAGGGCCCCCACCGCGCACGTGGTGGCCTTGACGTGGCCGGACAACGGTGAACAATCGGACAGTGCCGGCAGCGCCACGATCCCCGGGGGTCGCAACGATGGCACGCAGACAGGCTCCGCTGGAGGGTGACGGCGCGGCGGCGCGGTTCGCCGAACGACTGCGCGAGGTGCGGCGGGAGTCGGGGCTGACCCTGCGCCGGCTCGCCGCCGTCTCGGGCTACTCGCACTCCACCCTGTCCCTCGCCGAGAGCGGCCGGCGACTGCCCTCCTGGGACGTCACCGAGGCCTTCGTCCAGGCCTGCGGGCGCACGGACGTCGACCGCTGGCGGGGGTGGTGGGAGGCGGCCGAGGAACAGTGCTCGGCCGCCCGACCGGCCAGGCCCGAGCCGGAACCGGGACCGGAGCCCGGGAGCGGGGCGCCCTAGCCGGTGGTCGTGGTCCGCACCCGCTGGTGGCCGCTGCTGCTCGCGGTGCTGCTCTCCTCCGCGCTCACCGCGACGGTCACGCTCGCGCTCGCCCCGGAGCGCGGACGGGCCACCGCCACCGCGCGCACCACCTCGGAGTACCCGCCGGGCCGGGACGCGATGCCCACCGAGTCCTGCGGAGGGCAGAAGGCCGGGTACGGCTGCGAGCACAAGGACCCCAACGACAGCGGCTGCTGGGACAGCCACGCGGAACAGGGCCACCTCACCGAGATCATGGACGGCGAGGAGGTGGTCGGCAAGCTCGTCAACTGGTACTCGCCGCGTTGCGGAACCAACTGGGGCGCACTGCACATCCGTTCGGGGTGGAGCGGGCGGCTGACGGTCAGCTCACCGACCGACCGGGTGTGCTTCCCGGAGGACTGCACGTCCATGAACGGCAAGACACCGCCGTTCTGGACCCGGATGGTGTTCGGGATGAACCGGCCGGTCGCCGTCCGCGGCGAGGTGACGTTCCCCGACGGGCAGGTGCGGACGATCGTCGCCGACAGCACCTGAGCCGGCCCGCCCCGGGCGTGGACGTGGTCACCCGGGCCGGACGAGCTGGACGCCGAACGGCTCGCCGGCGACGTCCACCACCCGGCCGCGCAGCCAGGTGGCGCGCACGACACCGGTGAGTCTGCGGCCCGCGTACGGGGTGACCGGGTGGTGGTGGTGCAACTCGGCGGCGTGGACCGTGAACTCGGCGCCCGGGTCGAACGCCACCAGGTCGGCGTCACGGCCGACCGCGACGGCGCCCTTCCGCCCGTCGAGGCCGGCCAGCCGGGCCGCTCCCGCGGACATCCAGCCGGCCACCTCGGCGAGGGTGCGGCCGCGCCGCCGGGCCTCGGTCCACACCGCCGGCAGGCCGAGCTGGAGGGAGGCGATGCCGCCCCAGGCCGCCGCGAAGTCCCCGCTGCCGCCGCGCTCGGGCAGCAGCTTGAGGTCAGGGGTGGACGGCGAGTGGTCGGAGACGACGGCAGCGAACTCCCCTGCCGCCAGGGCCTCCCAGAGCGCGTCCCGGTTGGCCTCGTCGCGGATCGGTGGGCAGCACTTGAACGCGGTGCCGCCGTCCGGGATGTGCTCGGCGGCCAGGGTCAGGTAGTGCGGGCAGGTCTCGGCGGTGACGTCGACGCCCTCCGCGCGGGCCCGGCGCAGCAGCGGCAGCACCGCCGCCGAGGAGACGTGCAGGACGTGCACCCGGGCGCCGGTTCGGCGGGCCGCCGCCAGCAGCCGGGCGACGGCGGCGCTCTCCGCGCCGTCGGGGCGGGAGGCGAGGAAGTCCCGGTAGTGGACGCCGGGTTGCCGCGGCGCGGCGGCCAGCACGGCCGGGTCCTCGGCGTGGACGACGGCCAGCGCCCCGAGCCGGGCCTGCTCGGCGAGCGCGGCCTCCAGCCCGGCCGGCTCCAGGTGCGGGAACTCGTCGACGCCGCTCGGCACGAGGAAGGACTTGAAGCCGAACACGCCCGCGCGGTGCAGGGGTTCGAGGTCGGCGAGGTTTCCGGGGACGGCGCCGCCCCAGAAGCCGAGGTCCACCCAGGCCCGGCCCTCGGCGGCCTTCCGCTTGGCCTCCAGGGCGGCGAGGGTGGTGGTGGGAGGAATCGAGTTGAGCGGCATGTCGACGATGGTGGTGACGCCGCCGGCCGCGGCGGCGCGGGTGGCGGTGGCGAAGCCCTCCCACTCGGTGCGGCCGGGCTCGTTGACGTGCACGTGGGTGTCGACCAGGCCGGGCAGCAGGGCGGTGTCACCGAGGTCGGTCAGCCGGGCCCCGTCGGGCGGGAGGGAGCCGTGCGCGGCGATCCGTGCGATCCTGCCGCCGCTGACCAGCACGTCCGCGGGGCGCTCGCCGTCCGGCAGCACCACCCGGCGGGAGCGGATCACCTCGGTCTCACTGTGGTGCATCGGAGGCCTCCGAAGCCTGAACGAGGGGCGGGGTGCGTCGAAGGGTGGGCCGGAGATCCTAGGACCGCCCTCGACAGGACGTCAATGGAGGGGACGCCGGGCGCGGGGGCCGCTACCCGCGCAGCAGGTCCGCCGCCAGCCGCTCCCCCGCGAGCTCGGCCAGCTCCCCGGCCCTGGCCAGGCCTTCGGCCGGGTGCCCGGCCAACTCTCCGAGCGCGTAGGCGGCGACGAAGCCGGCCGCCCGCCACGCGCGTTCGGACAGCTCCACCCGCCCCGCCACGGCGGCCACCGGGACCCCCGCCGCGACGGCCGCCGCCGCCACCCCGGCGGGCGCCTTGCCGTGGAGGGTCTGCGCGTCCAGGCAGCCCTCGCCGGTGACGACCAGGCGTGCGCCGCGCACCGCCTGCTCGAAGCCCAGCAGGTCGAGCAGGAAGTCGATGCCGGGCCGCACCGTGGCGCCCAGCAGGGCGAGCGCGGCGAAGCCGACGCCGCCCGCCGCGCCGGCCCCGGGGGCGTCGCGGACGTCCCGGCCGACCGCGGCGCCGACCACGTCGGCGAACCGGGTCAGGCCCTCCTCCAGCACCGCCAGGTCCTCGCCGCTCGCGCCCTTCTGCGGGCCGTAGACGGCGGCGGCGCCGCGCGGGCCGAGCAGCGGGTTGTCGACGTCGCAGGCCACGATGACCTCGACGCCCTCCAGGGTGCGGGCCAGGGGGCCGGGGTCGATCCGCGCCAACCGTCGCAACGCGGCTCCACCGGAGGGCAGTTCGGCGCCGTCGCCGTCCAGCAGCGACACGCCCAGCGCCTGGAGCAGACCGGCCCCTCCGTCGGTGCTCGCGCTGCCACCGAGGCCGAGCACGATCCGCCGCGCGCCCCCGCCGAGCGCCCGGCCGATCAGCTGGCCGACCCCGTAGGTGCCGGCCACCAGCGGGGCGGGCCGGCCACCGGGGAGCCGGGCCAGGCCGGCGGCCTGGGCGAGTTCGACCACGGCGGTGTCGCCACGGACGGCGAACGCGCCGTCCACCGGCAGGCCGGTGGGGCCGTCCACCTCGGCGGGGACCCTGGCGAACCCGGCGGCGAGGGCGGCGGCCAGCGTGCCCTCGCCGCCGTCGGCGACCGGCAGCTCGCGCACCTCGACACCGGGAACGGCGCGGCGGATGCCGGCGGCGATCCGGGCCGCCGCCTCGGCGGCCTCCAGGGTGCCCTTGAACTTGTCGGGAGCCACGACCACATGGCCCTGGCGGGAGCTGGCGGGCATGACGTGGGCCTCACTTCCGGACCGGCTGGCGCTGTCCCTCAAGCATCGACGACTGACAACTGACAGCTGACAGATTTCAGATTTCAGCCGACAGATAACAGATAACAGATTCTGTCAGCTGTCATTCCGCCAACCGCCCGAGCCCCCGATCGTTAGAGTGAGCAGGTGCGATTGATGGTGGAGTTCACGACGGAACCGTTCGAACTGGAAACGTTCCCGCCGCACGCCGCGGCGGCCCGCCAAGCGGTCGACGAGGCCGGACTGGCGGCCTCGGTCGGCCCGTTCGGCACCGGCGCCGAGGGCGAGGCGGACCAAGTCCTGGCCGCCGTGACCGCGCTGCTCCGACAGAGCCTGGACGCCGGCGCGACCCGCATCTCGCTCCAGGTCAGCGTGCTCGGCCGGACCGACGACAGCGCGGCCGCGGAAGGCGACAGGCCGTGACCGACCAGCCGCAGCACCCGCTCGCCACAGCCCTCAAACCACTCCTCGACGCGGTCGGCGCGACGCCCGTCCCGCTGGCCGAGGCGAGGCCCGAGGACGTCGTCCTGGAGTGGGAGGGCGAACGCGCACTGGCCGTCCGCCTGCCGCACCTCGGCAACGCCCTGGACCGCCTCCTCGCCGAGATGACCCGCCAGTTCGACGGCCGCCCCCTGGCCGACCTGGAACGCGCCGAGAAGCAGCGCGTCGTCGCCCTCCTGGAGGAACGCGGCGCCTTCACCGTCCGCCACGGCGTCGAAACGGTCGCCACAGCCCTCGGCGTCAGCCGCTTCACCGTCTACAACTACCTCAACCGCCAGGACGGCTCTACTGGCACAACATCCAAATAAACCTGGGCACTTAGGAAGGCCGGCGCGTACCGACACACCGGCCTTCTCACGTTTTCTCCCACGTGCCCGCAGGGGTCACCAGAAGCCCGAGAAGCACAGGCGCCGGCGGCGCCCGTTCCTTGATCGCTGAGGCGCGAAGCGCTCGCTTACGAAAGCCAGACGCCCCGCAAGGGGGTCTGAGTGGAGCGCGGAGCCAGGCAAGGGGCCGAGTCTGAGGCAGCGCCCGCGCCCCACGGTAGAGTAGCCGCTCAGTTGGACCCAAGTATGGATGACATGTTTCAGCCAGCTTTAATGTAGTGAGCCCAGTATAAAACAAATGCTAGAGCCAAAAGCGCGAATAGTTCTACCATAAGAAATGTCTGACGAGTTCGCCTCAGCCACATACTCAATGTGGAACTGTCCCTGACAAGTAGGAATGAGGCGGCAAAGGCAACGGGGATTAGGACAACCGCAGCATCCTTTGCAGTGAGATTGTGCCCGAGGGTTTCCCCCGCCTCGTCTGCGATAAATCCGTCGACCACTCCGCGATTAATTAGTAGGCCGATGGCGACGCCTGTGATTAGGATGGTTAACCAAAGCATGCCCGATTGGATTCTCGTCAAGCGCAATGGACACTTGATATAAATTCGCCCCGGCCTTCCCCTTGTTGAGTCTTGCCGAAAATACAGTTCAAACGTGCTCTCCTCCTCGTCAACTTCACCTTCAACGGGCCTCCTCGCCGTCTCGTCAAATACGACTGGGCGCCCCTTTAGACGAACTGCCATGTCTTCAATACGGATACTTACGTGGTTAGTCTCAGCATCTGCGTATGCGACCATTTGCCAAGCTTGTTCGAGAAGTTCTCGTGGTGACCGCGTCTCGCGATTCAGCCTTCTTTTGGGCGTGAAGTAGATTGCCCGTTTCTCCCGCACGGCGATAGTGAACGGGCTCTTGAGAGGGATTGTGCATCTGGCGAATGTCATCCAACGATGCCCGTAGCCGAAGTACGCCGTGAGGAATATTCTGGCAGCCGCCTCGCGCACTGCCTGCTGCTCATCCCTGCCGATGTCGCCAGTTCTCGGCTTCGCACTTGCAATTGCATCGGCTGTGGCCACTGCCGTTTGAAGATAGCTAAGCAGCTTGGTGACATCCTGCAGAGCAGGCTCAACTGCCGGCCTGCGCTCTCTCAACTCCTGAAAGAAGTAGGGAAGACAGATAAGAGGATTCTCCGACCCACTTGCATAGTCGTTAAGAACGTACCCCTTAGCAATATTGCCAATTGCCAGGGAATATGCCTTCCATTTATCATAATGGCCGCTCAGCCCTCGCTGCGGGATTCCCGATGCCTGTTCAGTCAGGTACTCAAAGTTGCGATCCGCGGGAAACCTGCAGTTACCCGCCCTCCGCTGCATAACCTGCTCATACGGACTGGATGGAAAATAGAAGAGGAACGTAAGAAAGTCAACCAAATGGAGAGGCTCCCCCGCTTCCCCCACCTTTTCTTCCGCCGGCATCAGCCCAATTGCTTCATGCCTGGCTAGGTCAATGACGTGCCGAGCTTGAATTCTTGCACCTTCGTCCCGAGAAACCCGATAGACGCGCTTTTCTGCGACAGTGATCCTCAGGTCAAGAACAGGGAGCTGAGGTAGCTCTGTGATTGGAAGCACCAGGTCGATCTCGTCCGGAATTCTTCTAAGCCGTTTTCCCCATACGCTCGATAGTGCAGCTCTAATCTCATCATTCTCAGTCATCACGTCAATGAGCGGCTTAACATGGATCTCGCGGTCTCGCTCCGACCAAAAAGCGCTCGATAGCTCAACGCGCTCAATAGCACGCAACCGCCATGCTGGCATGTCGGATAGGAGCGCCTTAGCCACATCATCAAGTTGCTGCTGGGACGATCTCTTCATTGGTGCGTTTCCTAGCCTGTTCTCCGTGACATCAGCGATCTGTCACCGAGCAGCTCATACCCAGCCCAGTAGCCATTGACTGCTCCTTCATCCCAATAGCGCACTCCTTCCACCTGAGTGGACGTGTTGAGATCCGATGATTCTGGTCGTACCGGCCGCCGGCCCGCCCAGCGGAGAACATGGGGTCGTCGCGATATATGGCCGTCGCGCAGTTCAGGTGCAGCGCGGAGGTCTGGCAGCCACGCAGCAACCGCCAGGACGGTTCGAAGTCGAACTGACCGGGATCCGCCCCGGCGAGGCACACTGGTGACCAGGCCCGCGGGGAGGTGCGGGCGGCTGTCGTTCAACAAAGTGTTGACGGTCTGAGTCCGCCGATCTAGCTTGTGCGGGTGGCTTCATTCCCCAGGAGGTCCACTCGTGACCGACCGCGCCCGTGCCCTTGACGCCCTGGCGGCCGTCGATGCCGTCGGGCTGAGGGCGGTCCTGCTGGAGGTCTGTGCCAGCCCCGCGTGGGCCGAGGCCGTCGCGGCGGGGCGGCCGTGGCCGGATCGCCGGGCGCTGCTCGACGCCAATGCCGAGGCGGTGGCGGCGCTCACCTCCGCCGATCTGCGGGACGCGATGGCCGGGCACGCCCGGATCGGCGCGACCGAGGCGGGCGGCTCCGCCTCCGCGCGGGAGCAGGCCGGGGTGCGGGGGGCCGACGAGGCCGTGCTCGACGAGCTGCGCCGGGCGAACGCCGCCTACGAGGCCAGGTTCGGCCATGTGTTCCTGATCTGCGCCACCGGCCGCACCGCGGCCGGCATGCTCGCCGCCCTGCGCGAGCGACTCACCAACGACCCCGCCACCGAGACCGAGATCACCCGGGGTGAACTCCGGAAGATCAACGACCTTCGCCTCACCCGCCTGCTGGAGGGTGATTGACGCTCGGTCACCGACGACTCCCACCAGTAAGGTCACCTCACCCATGACCGGCATCTCCACCCATGTGCTCGACACCAGCCTCGGCCACCCCGCCGGGGGCGTCCCGGTCGAGCTCGCGCTGCGCACCGAGGACGGCTGGCAGGTGCTCGGGGCCTCCGCCACCGACTCCGACGGCCGGGTCGGCGACCTGCCGGCCGTGGAGGCGGGATCGGTCGTCCGGCTGCGCTTCGACACCGCCGCGTACTTCGCGCGGACGACCGAGGACCCGCCGTTCTTCCCGGAGGTCGCGATCGTCCTCACGGTCGCGCCCGACCAGCACCACTACCACGTGCCGTTGCTGTTGAACCCGTTCGGCTACTCGGTCTACCGAGGAAGCTAGACCGCCCCATCGACAGACCCATGGACAGGGGAGTCACGTCATGGCCCACGTGCTCGGTCAGAACCAGTACGGCAAGGCGGAGAACCGCATCGTCCGCGTCCACCGGGACTCCTCCCGCCACGAGATCAAGGACCTGAACATCTCGGTCTCCCTCTCCGGCGCGTTCGAGGACGTCCACCGCACCGGGTCCAACGCCAACTGCCTGCCGACCGACACCGCCAAGAACACCGTCTACGCCTTCGCCAAGAAGTACGGCATCGACTCCGCCGAGGCCTTCGGCATCCTGCTGGCCCGGCACTTCGTGGACGACACCGAGCGCGGCGTCGTCCACCGGGCCCGGATCCGGATCGAGGAGTACGCCTGGGACCGGATCCGCACCACCGGCCCCGAAGAGCAGGGGCAGGAGGCCGGCCACTCCTTCGTCCGCAGCGGCCAGGAGGTCCGCACCGCCGAGATCGGCTACGACGGCCGGTCCCTCCAGGTGATCTCCGGCCTCAAGGACCTGGTCGTGCTGAACTCCACCGACTCGGAGTTCTGGGGCTACCTCAAGGACGGCTACACCACCCTCCAGGAGGCCTACGACCGGATCCTCGCCACCCAGGTCACCGCCCGCTGGAAGTACCGCTACACCGGTCGCGCCGACGAGGCCGAGCCGCACTGGGACCGCTGCTACGCCCAGGTCAAACGGCAGTTGCTGGAGGCCTTCGCCGGGACCTACTCCTACTCCCTGCAGCAGACCCTGCACGCGATGGGCACCCACGTCCTCGACGACAGCGCCGAGGTCGACGAGGTCCGCCTCGAACTCCCCAACAAGCACCACTTCCTGGTCGACCTGGCGCCGTTCGGCCTGAAGAACGACAACGAGGTCTACTACGCCGCCGACCGGATGTACGGCCTCATCGAGGGCACCGTGCACCGCGAGGGTGTCGTCCCGGTCATCCCGGTCGTCTGACCGAACCGCCCCACCCGGCGCCCCCGTTCACACTCCCTCCGGACTCCCCCTTGGAGCCACCATGGCAGTCCAGCCCCCGCCCGCCGGACGGCGGATCGTCATCGAGAACGCGGCGATCGCCACCGTCGACGCCCACGACACCGAATACGCCCGCGGCCACGTGGTGGTCCTCGGCAACCGGATCGAGTCGGTCGGCGACGGACCCGCCCCGCCGTGGCCGGAGGACACCGTGGCGCGCCGGATCGACGCCGAGGGCCACCTCCTCACCCCCGGCCTGGTCAACACCCACCACCACTTCTACCAGTGGATCACCCGAGGCCTCGCCCAGAACGACATCCTCTTCGACTGGCTGGTCGCCCTCTACCCGACCTGGGCGCGGATCGACGACCGGCTGGTGCACGCCGCCGCCCAGGGCTCCGCCGCCGCGCTGCTCAAGTCCGGCTGCACCACCGCCGCCGACCACCACTACGTCTTCCCCCGGGACGGCGGCGACATCCTCGGCGCCGAGATCGAGGCCGTGCGCGAACTCGGCCTGCGGTTCACCGCCTCGCGCGGCTCGATGGACCGGGGGAAGAAGGACGGCGGCCTGCCCCCGGACGACGCGGTCGAGGACCTCGACACCATCCTCACCGCCTCCGAGGAGGCCGTCGACCGCCACCACGACCCCTCCCCCGACTCCATGCTGCGGATCGTCCTCGCGCCCTGCTCGCCGTTCTCGGTCTCCACCCGGCTGATGCGCGAGTCCGCCGAACTCGCCCGCCGCAAGGGCGTCCGGCTGCACACCCACGGTTCCGAGACGGCCGAGGAGGCGGAGTTCTGCGAGGAGCTGTTCGGCATGGGCCCCACCGACTACTTCGCGTCGGTCGGCTGGCTCGGCGAGGACGTCTGGATGGCGCACTGCGTCCACCTGGACGACTCCGACATCGCCAAGTTCGCCGAGACCGGCACCGGCGTCGCCCACTGCCCGTCCTCCAACGCCCGCCTGGCCGCCGGGACGGCGCGGGTGCCCGACCTGCTGGCGGCCGGCGTCCCGGTCGGCCTCGGCGTCGACGGCACCGCCTCCAACGAGTCCGGCGAACTCGGCACCGAACTGCGCAACGCCCTGCTGATCAACCGCCTGCACGGCTCGCCCCGGGCGCTCACCGCCCGCCAGGCGCTGCGGCTCGGCACCATGGGCGGCGCCCGGGTGCTCGGGCGGCAGGACGAGATCGGCTCGATCGAGGCCGGCAAGCTCGCCGACCTCGCGCTGTGGAAGGTCGACGGCCTCATGCACTCCTCGATCGCCGACCCGGTCGCCGCGCTCGTCCTCGGCGCGCTGCCGCCGCTGGCCGTCCTGCTCGTCAACGGCAACACCGTCGTCGAGCAGGGACGGCTGACCACGGTGCCCGAGGAGCGGATCGCCCGGGCCTGCGCCCGGGCCGCCAAGGAGCTGGCCGAGCGGGCGAACTGACGCACCGTCGGAGAGATGGACGGGCGCCGGCGTCCACCTCCCGTGGGTCGCCGGCACCCGTCCCGCTCACGGGGTCGTCGGCGCGGGCGCTCCCACCGGCCCCCGTTCACGGCCGGCAGAAGCGCGGGCCCAGCAGGGGGCTCGGCCCGGCAGGGGGATCAGCCCGGTAGGGGGCTCAGCCCAGGAGGGGGCTCAGCCCGGTAGGGGGCTCAGCCCAGCAGGGGCAGCGCGGGCAGGGTCAGGAAGTCCACGAACTCCTCGTCCAGGGCGACCTGTTCGAAGAGCCGCGCGGCCTCGTCCCAGCGCCCGGCGGCGTAGGCCTTCTCGCCGAGCCCGGCCCGCAGCCGCGTCAGCTCCTCGGCGACCAGCCGGCGGACCAGGTCGGCGGTGGCCGGCTCACCGGTGTCGGCGAGGACGACGTCGTTGTGGATCCACTGCCAGATCTGCGAGCGGGAGATCTCGGCGGTGGCGACGTCCTCCATCATGTCGAAGACGGCGACCGCGCCGAGGCCGCGCAGCCAGGCCTCGATGTAGCGGAGGCCGACCTGGACGGCGTTGTGCAGCCCGTGGCGGGTGCAGCTGCCGCCCGCGCCGGCGATGTCGAGCAGCTGTGCGGCGGTGACCGGTCCGGCCGGTCCGGGCACGTCCTTCTGGTGCGGGCGCTTCCCGAGCACGGCGTCGAAGGACGCCCGGGCGACCGGGACCAGGTCGGGGTGGGCGACCCAGGAGCCGTCGAAGCCCTGCCCGGCCTCGCGGTCCTTGTCGGCCTTGACCTTCTCCAGGGCGGCCGCGTTGACCTCGGGATCCTTGCGGCTGGGGATGAAGGCGGCCATGCCGCCGATCGCGTGGGCGCCGCGCCGGTGGCAGGTCCGCACCAGCAGCCGGGTGTAGGCGGCCATGAACGGGGAGGCCATGGTGACGGTGTTGCGGTCCGGCAGGATGTAGTGGGCGCCGGCGTCGCGGAAGTTCTTGACGAGGGAGAACAGGTAGTCCCAGCGGCCGGCGTTGAGCCCGGCGGCGTGGTCGCGCAGTTCGAAGAGGATCTCGTCCATCTCGAACGCGGCGGTGACGGTCTCGATGAGCACGGTGGCGCGGATGGTTCCGTGCGGGATGCCGAGCGCGGCCTGGGCGTGGGTGAAGACGTCGTTCCAGAGCCTGGCCTCCAGGTGGCTCTCGGTCTTCGGGAGGTAGAAGTAGGGCCCGGAGTTGGGGTCGTCCGCGCCTCGGGCGAGCAGCCGGGCGGCGTTGTGGAAGAAGTAGAGGCCGAAGTCGAGGAGCGCGCCGGCCACCGGTTCGCCGTCGACCAGCAGGTGCTTCTCGTCGAGGTGCCAGCCGCGCGGACGGACCACGACGGTGGCGAGTTCGGCGGCGGGCCCGAGGGTGTAGGCCTTGCCGGCGGGGGTGGTGAAGTCGATCCGCCCCTCGAAGGCGTCGATCAGGTTGACCTGGCCGCCGATGACGTTCTCCCAGGTGGGGGCGGTGGCGTCCTCGAAGTCGGCGAGCCAGACCTTCGCGCCGGAGTTGAGCGCGTTGATCGCCATCTTCCGGTCGGTGGGCCCGGTGATCTCGACCCGGCGGTCCTGGAGCGCCCGGGGTGCCTCGGCGACCCGCCAGTCGGCGGCGCGGACGTCGGCCGTCCCGGGGAGGAAGTCCAGGGTGCCGGTGCGGGCGATCTCGACGCGGCGCTCCCGGCGGCGGGCGAGCAGCTCCCGTCGCCGGCCCTCGAACGCCCGGTGCAGGCCGGCGACGAAGGCGAGCGCCTGCGGGGTGAGCACCTCCTCGGCGCGGTCGACCCGCGGGCCCGCGACCGTGACGGCCGCGGTGACGCGAGACGCGCCGGTTCCCTGATCTCCAGCCATGAGCGGGACACTCCTAGGTGAAGGGCGTGATTCTGTAAGGTGGAGACTAGTTTCCGCAATGCAGAATTCCAACGGTTGTTGCGGCGATCGCCGGGACGGCAGCCCGCTCCCCTCCTCCCCCTCCCCGACCGCGAAGGGAACGCCGGTGGCCCCGACCTCCTCCGACAGCGCCGAGAGAACGACGACGGAGCGCGCGAGCAGCGGGGTGCAGTCCGTCGAGCGGGCCTTCCAGCTGCTGGAGGCGCTCGCCGACGCCGGCGGCGTGGCCACGCTCAGCGAGCTGTCCACCTCCTCGGGGCTACCGATGCCGACCATCCACCGTCTGGTTCGTACCCTCGTCCAGCAGGGCTATGTCCGCCAGGACGCCACCCGCCGCTACACCCTCGGCCCCCGGCTGATCCGGCTCGGCGAGACCGCCGGCCGGCTGCTCGGCAGCTGGGCCCGCCCCTATCTGGCGGAGCTGATGGAGGCCACCGGCGAGACCGCCAACCTCGCGGTCCTGGAGGGCGGCGAGGTGGTGTACGTCGGCCAGGTGCAGTCGCGGCGCTCGATGCGGATGTTCACCGAGGTCGGCCGCCGGGCGCAGCCGCACTGCACCGGCGTCGGCAAGGCGCTGCTGGCGCAGCTGCCGGAGGAGGAGGCGCGCGCCGTCCTCGGCCCCGGTCCGCTGCCCGCGCACACCCCGCACACGGTGACCGACCCGCGGGAGCTGATGCGCCGGCTGGCCGAGGTGCGCGAGCGGGGCTACGTGGTCGACGACCAGGAGCAAGAGATCGGGGTGCGCTGCATCGCGCTCGCCGTCCCCGGCGCGCCGGCCCCGACGGCGCTGTCGGTCTCCGGCCCGGAGGCCCGGATCCGGGCGCTGGAGGAGCAGTCCGGCACGGCGTCCCTGGTGCCGGTGATGCAGGGGATCGCGACCCGGCTCGGGCAGGTCCTGGCCCCCTGACGTCCTCCTGGCGTCCTCCTGACGTCCCCCTGTGGTCCTGTGCGCCCCTCTGGCGGCCGCCCGTGCGACAGGCGTTCGCCCGTTCGAGCCACCCGAGGGCGGGTTGCCCCCGGGTTGCCCCGGCCCCGGCGGACCCGTCGGCGACGCTGGTCCGGACGCGGCCCGCGACGGCGCGGGGCGCCGGACACGGAGGGCAGGGTGAGCGGGATGGCCCGCAGCGGATCCGTTCGAGGTCTCCTCGGTAGGTCCCTGGCAGTGGGATGCGCGATGGCGGCGCTGGCCGCCGGACAGGCGTGGGCGGACACCTGCGCGCCGGACGGCGAGGCGCCCGCGCGGGGGGCGAGCGCCCCGGCCGCGGAGCCGGCGGCCGATCCGGGCACGGCGGACACGGGCGGGACGGCGGCGGACGGGGCGGAGGCGGGTGCGGCGGACGCGGGTGCGGCGGCCGATCCGGCTGCGGCGGGCCCGGGCGCGGCCGCCGACCCGGCCGCGGCGGACGCGAGTGCGGCGGGCCCGGGCGCGGCCGCCGACCCGGCCGCGGCCGCCCCGACGTCGGACTCCGACCTCTACGTGGTCCGGATGGACCCGGACGCCGCCTCGCCCGGCGGCACCACCACGGTGCACGCCTTCGTCGGCAACCGCGGCCGGGACACCACGGCCTCGCCGTTCACCCTCGTGGTCACCCTCCCCGAGGGCGTCACCGCCGAGGGCCCGTACTTCCCGGAGAACTGCTACGCGTTCCAGGAGGGCCACCGGGTGCGCTGCTCCTTCCCGGCCGGCCTGGAGCGGTTCCGCAGCGCGACCGCGCTCGTCACGGTCCGGCTGGCGAGCACCGTCCCCGCCCCCGGCACGCTGACCGGGGGCTGGGTGTCGGTGCGCGGCGCCGACGACTGCAACGACGAGAACAACAAGCAGCCGTTCGAGATCCAGGTCGTCGAGACGACCGATCCGCGCCCGGCCGCCTGACCCGCGGCTACCGGTAGACGCGGAGGTAGTCCGCGGCGAAGGTGATCGGCGCGGTGCCCCGGGGCGCGGGGTGGTTCGTCCCCGCGCTCACGGACAGGTTGAGGACCGGGTACGCGGACCAGTCGGCGCCGACGCCCTTGCCGTCCGAGTACACCTTGACCCCGTTGACGTACCAGTCGACGGACGTGGCGCCGTAGTGGGTGCCGATGGTGACCCAGCCGCCCTTCGCGATCGCCCCGGCGTCGAGGTGGGACCGGTGGCCCGGGTTCACGTGGTTGGCCAGCTCCAGCAGGTTCGGGCGGTCGGGGTGGTACTCGAAGGAGTCGACCTGCCCGCCGCCGTCCTTCCACGTCCACAGCGCCGGCCGGGCGCCGGTGCCGGCCGGCAGCTTGACCCGGGCCTCGGTGTAGTCGCCGGCCTTCACCCGGAAGCCCTCGGCGGAGTACTCGGTGGTGAGCAGCCCGGTGTCCCAGGACCGCTTGCCGTTCTCCAGCGTGCCGGTGCCCGGTTCGGCGGTGAAGGTGGCGACGCCGCCGGAGACGGTGACGTTGTCCTGGTCGAGCCGGTCGAGCCGGTCGCCGTCCGGGTCGTGGTCACCGTAGCGGTAGGCGCTGCTCCGGTCACCGGTCCAGCGGGAGCCGTAGGCGACCGGTCCGCTGAACTCCTCGGACCAGGACAGCTTCCTGTCCTTGAAAGGCGCGGCCGTGGCGGGGACGGTGGTGGCGGGGCCGGCGGCGGACACCACGAGCTCCTGGGAGGGCAGGTTGTGCCAGGCGCCGTCGCCGTCCTGCCAGAAGCCGAACCGGGTGTAGGTGCCGACCGGCAGGGTGCGCGGGCCGGTGGTGACCGAGAGGCCGCCCGGGCAGATCCGTGCGTCGCCGACGCTGCCGGGGAAGTCGAGGTTCCGTCCGGCCTCGTCGCGGACGGCGACGCCGACGGTCTTCGCGGTGAAGCAGGCCGAGGAGTGGAGGGTGAGCGAGGCGGTCGACTCCTTGCCCGCGACCAGGGTGGCCGGGGTGAGCGCGTCCTGGGTGACGGTGGGCCGGGCCTCGGCCCGCGCGCCGGTGACGGCCGGGATGCCGAACAGCGCGGCGCCGGTGACGGCGAGCAGCCCGGCGGCGGCGAAGGCGGCGGCGCGGCCCCGGCGGGAGGGGCGGGCGTGGCGGGGCGCGGGGCGGCGTCGACGGCCGAACGCGCGCCGGTCGGACCGGTTGGGCTGATCCGACGGGTCCGGCTCGTTCTGCTGGTCCGGCTCGTTCTGCTGGTCCGGCTCGTTCGGCTCGTTCGGCTCGTTCGGCTGGTCCGACTGATCCTGCTGGCCCGGCTGATCCTGCTGGTCCGGTCGACGGGGCTGATCGGACTGGGCCGGACGGTGCTGCGGGGCGGTGGGCATGGCCGTGGTCCTCTGCGACGCCTGCGAGGTGAGCTGTCGGATTCGGGCGCTGAGGTTGCCCGGCCGCCCGGGGAGCGGCTTCACCCCTAGCCACGGCCCGCGCGCGCAAGCGCACGGCCGGGGCACACTGACCTGGGTCCCCCGCTCCCGTCCGCTGTCGTGCTCGACTGCCGGCCGGCGGGTGGACAGGACTCGGCGTCCCGGCGGCGGGGCTCCACGGTGGCGGAGGCCCCTGCAGGCTAGGCAGTCCGTCCGGACACGGACAACTTCACCGGGGCCGTTGTCGCACAGCTCACACCGATTCGCCCGCGGAATGATCAACGGTGCAGCGGAGTGGATCAGTTGGGGCGGGGGCGCGTTCCGTGGGGCGTCGCGGCGGGTGGCGGGGCCGGTGGCGGGGTCGGCCGGGGTGGTGGATCCGGCGGGGAAAGTGCGCCGCGCGGGCGGGGTGGTCGGATAGGTTGGAACTCCGTCCGCGCCGCCCGACAAGGAGACCCGCCCCACCATGACCGCGCCCCTGCCCGCCTTCGCCGGCCGTACCTACCTGTTCCGGGTCGACAACGGCGCGGCCTTCCGCAACGCCTACTCGGCCGACGGCAAGCGGCTGCGCTGGGAGGGCCTCGGCGAGTCGGCGGGCCAGTGGGAGGACGTCACCCTGCACGTCGCCGAGGTCGGCCCGCAGCTGTACTTCGTGAGCTGGACCGAGGTGAGCGGCATCACCGTCAGCCACGTCATGGACCTGGCCCGGATGACGGTCCGCGCGTTCTGGACGTACGAGGGCGAGGGCGGCCGGGTCGGCGAGCTGCACACCGGGACGCTGGAGCAGGTGGTCTGAGCCCTCGGCCGCACCGCGACGCACCGCACCGCGACGCGCCGCATCACGCCGGGCCGCATCACGCCGGGCCGTCCGGAACAGGTCCGGGACAGGTCCGGAACAGGTCCGTCAGACCGACTGCCCGGCGGCCGGGACGACCAGGTGCTGGGAGATCCACTCCAGCGAGGACGGGAGCAGCCTGCTCCAGGTCTCGAAGTTGTGGCCACCGGTCTCCAGCATGCTGTAGGAGACCTTCATCGGGCTGTGCGCGGCGGCCACGAACGCCTCGGTGTCGCGCCGGTAGTCGCCGTCGCCCTCCCGGGTGCCGGCCAGCAGGACGGCGACCTCGGGCTGCGGCAGGTTCTTCAGCCGCCACATCAGGTCGGCCTCGTTGCGCCGCTGGGCGCTGCCCTTGAAGAGGTCGCCGGTGGTCGGGTCCTCGGCGGCCTGGTAGTAGCCGGAGAGCGAGACGGCGGTCGGGAAGACCTCCGGGTGGCGCATCGCCAGCTTGAGGGCGCAGTAGCCGCCGGTCGAGTTGCCCATGAACGCCCAGGCCTGCGGGTCGGTCGACACCCGGTAGGTCGCCTGGACCGCCGAGGGCACGTCCTTGGTGAAGTACGTCTCGGACTGCGCGCCGCCCGGGATGTCCTCGCACTCGGTGTCCTGCGGCAGCGCCGGCGAGGGGCGCACCAGCACCATCACGGTCGGCTGCATCCGGCCCTCCTGGAGCAGCTTGAGCGCCGCGCCCGGGTAGTTGAGCCGGGTGACCAGGTTCTTGGCGATGCCGGGGAAGCCGGTGCTGACGATCAGGACCGGGAACTGCTTCTGCGCGTACTCCGGCTGGAAGTACTGCGGCGGCAGGTACACGTACCCCTCGGTGGAGAGCCGGGTGGTGGCGCCGTCGATGCGGACCTCGCGGATCTCGCCGGACTTCCCGGGGTCGCGGCCGAGCGCCCCGCCGCCCTGCACCTCGGCGTGGCCGATGGTCTCGACGCGCAGCCGGCCGGAGGCGTCCACCTTGTTCTGGATGACCACCGGGCCGTTGTCGCCGGTGCCCAGCAGGTCGTCCCAACTGCTGTAGAACGCGAAGTAGTTGTTGGCCACCAGGCCGAGCGCGGCGAGCACGGTCAGCTGGGTGGCGAGCAGCGTGCCGATCCGGCCGAGGACGGCCTGCCAGCTCCGCTTCGACAGTCTCGGCCACAGCCAGACCGTTCCGGCCATCGCCGCGACGGCGATCAGGACGGTCAACGCCAGCACCTTGTGGCTCGTCAGACCCATGTTCCGCTTGCTCCCACGCCTCGTACTCCCCCGCTCCCGGGGGAAGGACACCCGGGAGGGCCGCCCCGGTTCCCCCCGTCCGTAGCGAGGCCGTCGCCCGGGCGCGACCACTCAGCCTAGCGTTTGCGCGGGCCGCACCGCCCCCGCCGACCAGCGGTGACGCCCTCGGCCTGGAGGAGGAGGCCACCCGGGGAGGGGGGTGACGCGGGCGCCGTCAGCTGACGCGGTCCCAGAGGCCGAGGCCCCCGGTGAGTTCGCGTACGCAGCGGGCGCCGAGTTCGCGGGGCGAGCCGGGGCCGGTCGCCGGGGCGCCGGAGAGCGCCCACTGCTCCAGGGCGACCCGGATGGCGGCGGTCGCGGCGGCGGCGGCCAGCCGGATCTCCAGGGGGTCGGTCCCCGGCGGGCAGCGGTCGGCGATCGCGGCCCGCAGCCGCTCCTCGGAGTCGGCGTGCACCCGCTGCCAGACCGAGGCGAGGCGGGGGTCGCGCAGCAGCTCGCGGGTCCAGTGCATGGCCTCGCCGGCCCGCGGGTCGACCGGGCTCAGCGACTCGGCCGCCGAGCGCTCCAGCGCCTCGCGGACCGGCAGGTCGGCGGCGCTCTCGGTGAACAGCCGCACCCAGCGCTCGCCGCCGGCCGCGAGCAGCGGGGCGACGGCGTCCTCCTTCTCTGAGAAGTAGCGGTAGAAGGTGCGCAGCGAGATGCCCGAGGCGTTGGCGATCTCCTCGGCGGTGGTGGCCTCGGCGCCGCGCGCGGCGAACAGTTCGGCCGCGGTCTGGGCGATCTCCAGCCGGGTGGTCTCACGACGGCGCTGGGTCAGGGTGGGGCGTCCGGTCACGGGATCAGCGTACGCGAGGCGGCACGTCGAGACTTTTTGGCACAACGTGCCATTCAGGCGTACCGTGCCAGTCATTGCATGAGCACGTGCCCCCTGAGCACGGAGAACGGAACGGAGTACCACCACCATGGAGCGCTTCACCGGACGGAACGTCCTGATCACCGGCGGCGGCTCGGGCATCGGCCAGGCCACCGTGCACCGGATCCTCGCCGAGGGCGGGCGGGTCGCCGCCGTCGACGTCAACGAGGACGGCCTGAAGGCCACCCTGGAGCGCGCCACCGCCGACGGCGTCGCCGACCGCCTCACCACGGCGGTCCTGGACGTGTCGGACGAGGCCGCGGTGCGGGCCGGCGTCGCGGAGGCCGTGGCCGCGCTCGGCGGTCTGGACGTGCTGGTCAACGCGGCCGGCATCCTGCGTTCCGCGCACACCCACGCGACCAGCCTGGAGTTCTGGAACAAGGTGCTCGCGGTCAACCTGACCGGCACCTTCCTGATGACCCGCGAGGCGCTGCCGGCGCTGCTCGCGGGCGGCAAGGGCGTGGTGGTGAACTTCAGCTCCACCTCGGCGACCTTCGCCCACCCCTACATGGCCGCCTACGCCGCGTCCAAGGGCGGCATCCAGTCCTTCACCCACGCGATCGCCGCCGAGTACGCCAAGCAGGGGCTGCGCGCCGTCTGCGTCGCGCCGGGCAGCATCGACAGCGGCATGACCAACAACCCCGGTCTGCCGGCGGACGTCGACTTCAGCCACTTCGCCAAGCTCACCCCGGCGATCGGCCAGGGCTTCGCGGGCCCGGAGACCGTGGCCGGCGTGATCGCCATGCTCGCCTCCGACGACGGCGCCTTCGTCACCGGCACCGAGCTGCGGATCGACGGCGGCACCCACATGTGAGGTGGCCGTGAGGCTCGACGCGGAATTCGGCGCCTGACTCTTCGCCCCGCCGACCATTCGGCGGGGCGAAGAGCCGCCTGACGGGAGGCGCGGGTCGGGGCGTGTGAGTGGCCCGGGCGTCGGCGGTGAGCCGCGAACGGGGCAGGCTCATCGCCTGCCGCAATCCGGCCGAGTGGCCGCCGGTCGTGCTCGCGGCGCGGCGCGGGCCGTTCATGCTTCCCGTGGCAGGAGCGAAAGCCTGCCGGCCGACCGGACCTGGCAGTGCCGGCACCGGGCGCCCCGCCGCGACCGAAGCGGAAGTCGGTGAATCGAAGTCTCGGGGGCGCGGCCATCAGGAGTGTCCACGGAGCCACGTTCACGTGGCCTACGTGACCGATGTCCGGATTCGTAGGCCTGGCTCACATATGTCCGCTTGATTCAGGGCACCCGGCCCGCCGCTGAGTGCGCGTCGGCGTCGGTTCAGATGCCGACGCCGGTTGTGCGCGCGATGCTCCGGCCAGCGCGACGGAGCAAAGTCGCCGGCTTCACGTCCCGCTCGACCTTCAGCAGGTAGCCGGCAGGCGAGGACGTCACGAGGGCATCGCGTTCGCGGGCCACTGCCTGCCTGGTGGCGAGAGCGGCGAAGGCGATGCCGGTGCTGACCGCTGTAGCGGGTCCACCGGCCAGCCATGCGAGCCCCGTACCCGAAACGGTCACCTCCGGCTTGATGGTGAGCGCCGTCACGATGGTGTTCAGCTTGAGGCCGTTCATCGCCTTGCGCAGCGACGCCAGCGGTTGGGCGATGGAGCGTTCGAAGGCCCCCTGGAGGTGGAGTTCGAAGGCTGCCCGGTCGGTGACTTCGCGTGTGGCGTTGGCGATGTCGGCGGCGGCCGCCTCGATGGCGGCGGCGAACGCGGTGAACTCGTCGGCGTACTGGGTCCGCAGACGCAGGATCTTCTCGGTCGGGACGTTCCGCAGGTCTGCGGGCAGGACGCACTGTACGGCCATGAGGGCGAGCCGCGACTGGGCCGCCTCGCGGCCGATCCGCGGTTCCGCTCGGTCCAGGAGGGTGTCGGCGACGCGTTCGCTGGACCATTCGCCTGTGGCGGTGAAGGCGTTGAGCTGATCGGTGACCGGTGCGAACGCGGTGCGACGAGCCAGTTCCTCGGTGATCGCGCACTTGTACGCCCATGCCACGGCTGGGTCGACGGCCAACCACCACACCAGCCGATCCCCGACGTACCCCCGCGCGCTCCGACGGGCGAGCCCGGCCTCCCGCAGGGCTTCCTGCAGCGCATCCGGCACTTCCTCCGGGTACAGCCCCGTCAGGGTGCGGGCGGTCGCTGAGAGTGCCGGAGCCGACTGCCACCGCTCGGTGAAGCGTCGTTCCCCCACGGCGAAGCGGGCGCGCAGCGCGTCAGTGTTCTCCCGGATCGCCGAGACGAAGGCGGGTGCGACCGCCTCGGCGGCCGGCTGCGGGTCGGTGGTCCTGAGGAACCCCGCGTCGTTCAACTCCTTGATGGCGTCGCGGTCCCGCACCGGGAAACCGGGCGGGACCACCCGCGCCAGATTCCTCCAGTACAGGGCCGCCGCCTTGGCCCACGACTCGTCGCGCAGGTGTACGTATGGGTAGTAGAGCCCCGTCTGCAACATCACTGAATCGCCTTCTTTCCCCTCCGGACAGCGACCGACCGTGGTCGAAGCCCCGCAGGATGCTATTCGACCGCCCTCCCGCCCGACGGTCCGGCTACCGGTGGAAGGCTTCGAGTCGACGAGAACGACGTGGGCGTGGATCGGCTTGATCCTGGCCGGCCGCGGGCGGGAGATCGGACACGACACCGCATCGGCGACCAGGGTGGGCCCGCCTCGGTGTTCGAGGTCCCGGCGATGACGGCGCCACCGGAGTGGCGACGTCGTCCCCGAGCTCGCCCGGCAGAGACCGCGAGCTGCTCTTCTGGCTTGATCGGGGGGCACGGTCTGAGCACGATGCTGAAAGGTAGGACTCGAGCGACCCGTCCGCCTTCGGTATGGCGCTCCCAGTGCGTCCCGGTGTCTCCCGTATCGGTGACCGGGACGCCGTTGCGGGCCTCGACGTGGGCGAGATCCTCTCAAAGATCGCGCTCGGCTTTCAGTTGACAGATGACAGGTACTGCCAGCTGTCAGCCCGTCGTGTGGGCTGTCCGCCACTCGGCCGCGAAGGCTCGGGACGGGTTGGCGGTGAGGAGTTGGTGGGGGGCGTCGGGGCCGAACTCGCGGGAGAGGCGGGGCGCGAGGGTGGTGAGGAGGTGGGTGGGGCCGGGGGCGTGGCGGGCGGTGCGGGTGGTGGTGTCGCCGCCGAGGAGCAGGCGGTCGGCGTGGCCGGCCTCCAGGAGGGCGGCCACCGTGTCGAAGAGGTGGTGGTCGGTCGCGTGGTGCGCGCGGGAGGGGCCGTCCAGCGCCAGAAAGGCTCCGGTGGCGGCGAGTTGGCGGTGCAGGCGGAGGTCGGGGTGCCGGTTGAGGTGCCCGAGGATCACCCGCCGGGGCGGGACGCCGTGGTGTTCGCAGAGCAGGTCGAGGACGTCCGGCGCGGCGGTGCCGAGTTCATGGTGGACGGCGATCGGCGCGCCGGTGGCGTGGTGGGCCTCGGCGGCGGCCGTCATGACCCGTCGGGTGTGGGCGTCCAGGCCGTGGAAGTCGCCGGCCACCTTGATCAGCCCGGCGCGGACACCCTCGGGCGCGCCATGCAGGCCGGTGGTGAGCTCGGCGGTGAAGAAACCGGTGAGTCCGGCGTAACGCCGTTCGAGGTCCGACGGGTCGTAGTGGACGGCCTGGTGGAGCCCGGTGGCCGCGACCAGGTGGACGCCGGTCGCCCGGGACAGCGCCGGCAGCGTGTCGGCCCGCCGGCCCATCCCGGCGGGTGTCCACTGGACGAACGCCCGGCCGCCGGCCGCCGCGAAGGCACGCAGCACCTGTTCGGCGGCGGCCGGATCGTCGAGTTCCTCGCCTGGCAGCCTGGGGCTGCGCAGGAAGAGGTGGTCATGGGCGTCGCAGACGCCGAGTTCGGCGGGGTCGACGTCGCCGAGGACGGTGCGGACGGTGCCGACGGCGGCGCTCATTCGGTCTCGGCGAAGGTGGCGGCGGCGACCCGCAGTCCGGCCAGGGCCTTGGGGACGCCGACGTAGGGCGCGAGGTGGACCAGGACCTCGGTGACCTCCACCTTGGTCAGGCCGATCCGCAGGCTGTTGCGCACGTGGTCGGCGAGCTGCGGTTCCACGCCGCCGAGCGCGGTGAGGGCGGCCAGGTTGGCCACCTGACGGTCGCGCAGGGCGAGTCCGGGCCGCTGGTAGGTGCCGCCGAACAGCGCGGTGACGATCCAGTCGGGGAAGCCGGGGGCGAGTTCGTCGAGCGGTCCCAGGGTGTCGGCCCGGGTCCTCGGCCCGACGAGCTCGTCGAGCAGGGCGTAGCCGGCGGCCCGGTCGAGCGGGGCGGCGGTGGGTTCGGCGGCGGTGGGTTCGGCGGCGGTGGGTTCGGCGGGGGTGGGTTCGGCGGGGGTGGCAGGGGCCGGGTTCATCGGGCGGGGTCCTTTCACCAGTGGCGGCCGACGGGCAGCCGGTCGAGTTCGGGGCTGGAGAGGTGGTGCACGCGGTACCGGGTGCCGGGCGCGGCGTCCGGGGCGGCGCCGCGCCAGAGGGCGAAGCGCAGCAGTTCCCAGCGGGCCGGGTCGACGGCGACGGCGGCGGTGTGCAGGTCGGGGTGGTCGGGCAGCGCGGCGAGGGCGTCCTCGACGGCCTCGGCGGGGTCGGCGCCCTCCGGGAGGCGTTCGGCCTGCCGGGTGGCGGCGGTGGGGCGGTCGGCGGTGGGGTCACCTGCGGCAGGGTCGTCGGCGGCGGGGCCGCGACGCAGTCCCGCGCCGAGCCAGTGCCGCACGGCGGGGCGGCCGAAGTCGGCGCTGACGCCGCGGAAGCCGGGCCCCCAGAGGAAGGCGTTCATGCCCTCGGCGGTGCGCCAGAGGTAGAACGGCGCGTACTCGTTGACGGGCGAGCCGTCGAGGCCGCGTTCGCGGACCAGGTAGGCCTTGAGACCGAGGCCGGGGTGGTCGTCGAGCAGGTGGCCCCGGGTGGCGATCCGCCGGTGGATGATGCCCATGTCGTAGTCGGCGGGCAGGGTGATCTCGTACTGCATGGCGTGCACGGCGGGCTCCGTAAGGGGTCGGGCCGGCGGCTCAGCCGGTGCGGTGGGCGGCGAGCAGGGCGAGCGCGCCGCGTACGGCCCGCTCGAACGGTTCGGCGCTGCCGGCGGCGCGGGCGAGCACGTAGCCGCCCTGCACCACGGCGACCACGGCGGCGGCGAGGTCGGCGGGCTCGGCGCCCGGCCGCAGGTCGCCGGCCGCCCGCCCCTCGGCGATCACCTCGGCGATCCGGCCGCGCAGCCAGTCGAAGGTCTCCTCGACGGGCGCGCGCAGCCGGGGGTCGGCCACCACCTCGGGATCCTGGGCCATCCGGCCGATCCGGCAGCCGCGCAGCACGTCGCGCTCGCGCCGCAGGTAGGCGGCGACCCGGTCGTACGCGGTGCCGGGGCCGGCGAGGTCGGCCGCGGCGACGGCGCGCATCTGCTCGGCGCTGCGGCGCAGGGCGGCGGCGGCGAGGTCGGGCTTGCCGTCGAAGTGGTGGTACATGCTGCCCTGGCCGACGCCCGCCCGCTGCTGGATGGCCTTGGGGCTGGTGCCGACGTAGCCGCGTTCCCAGAGGAGTTCCTGGGTGCTCTCGATGAGGCGGTCCTGGGTTGCCATGCCGGTCACTGTACCTACTGGTACAGTCGAATGTACATACCAGTAGGTACAGAATCGGGCGACGGCCCGGGAAGCCACGGGCCGTGGGCCGCCCCCCGGCGGTCCACGGCCCCGTGTGATCGTCGTCCCCACCCGCCCCGCGCGGCACTCCTCGCCGGACGGTGGCGCGGATCACCCCGGGGCGGGTGCGGCCTGGCAGGATGGCACGCATGACCTACCTCGCCGCGGATGACCGCTACGCCTCGATGACCTACCGCCGGGCCGGCCGCAGTGGCGTGCTGCTCCCCGCCGTCTCGCTGGGCCTGTGGCACAACTTCGGTGACGCCCAGCCGCTCGACGTCCAGCGTGCGGTGCTGCGCCGCGCCTTCGACCGGGGTGTCACCCACTTCGACCTCGCCAACAACTACGGCCCGCCGTACGGCAGCGCGGAGCGCAACTTCGGCTACCTCTTCGCGCAGGACTTCCGCCCGTACCGCGACGAGCTGTTCATCGCCTCCAAGGCCGGCTACGACATGTGGCCCGGCCCGTACGGCGAGGGCGGCAGCCGCAAGTACCTGCTGGCCAGCCTGGACCAGTCGCTGGGCCGGATGGGCCTGGACTACGTGGATGTCTTCTACTCGCACCGCTACGACCCGCACACCCCGCTCGAGGAGACCATGGGCGCGCTGGCCTCGGCGGTCCGGGCGGGCAAGGCGCTGTACGCGGGCATCTCCAACTACCCGGCGCAGCAGCACCGGGAGGCGGTGGCGATCCTGCGCGAGCTGGGCACGCCGGTCCTGATGAACCAGTGCGCGTACTCCGTCCTCAACCGCTACGTCGAGGACGAGGGCGTGCTGGACGCCGTCGCCGACACCGGGACCAGCCTGATCGCCTACTCGCCGCTGGCGCAGGGCCTGTTGACCGACCGCTACCTGTCGGGGCAGGTGCCGGCCGGGTCGCGGATGTCGATCGGCAAGTTCCTGCGCGAGGAGGCGCTGACCGAGGCGAAGCTGGAGCAGCTGCGGGCGCTCGACAAGGTGGCGCAGCGGCGCGGGCAGAGCCTGGCGCAGCTGGCGCTGAGCTGGGTGCTGCGGGACCAGCGGGTGGTGTCGGTGATCATCGGCGCCAGCAGCGTGGCACAGCTGGACCAGAACCTCGACGCGCTGGCGGGCGGTCCGCTGACGGACGAGGAGCTGGCCGAGATCGACTCGCTGAGCCGCTGACCTCACGGACGCTCCGGGCCCGCCGGGCACAGTGAACGGGGGACGGCGCGCCACGGTGCCCGGCCGGTCCATGCGTGACCGGCCGGGCACTGCGCTCGTTGGACCGCCCGTACGGGACCGTCCGTACGCGTCCTTCGAGATCTCGGGAGCCCGCCGTGCGGACGTACCTCCTCCGAGCCGTGGCCCGCTTCGCCCGGCAGCTGGCGCTGACCTCGCCGCTGCCGTTCCCCGTCCTGCCCGGGGCGGCGCTGCCGTCGGGCATCCTGGGCGGAGCCCTGCCCGGCTCCCTGCCCGGCGCCCTGCCCGGCGTCCCGTCAGGCGTTCTCGCCGGTGCTCTGCCGCCGGTGGACGCCCAGCGCCGGTAGCACCGTCTCGGCGACCCGGTGGGCCTCCTCCAGCAGCGGGTTGCCGGAGAGGATGAAGGTGTCCACGCCGAGCGACTCGAACTCCTGGAGCCGCTCGATCACCTGGGCCGTCGAGCCGACCACGGCGGTCCCCGGGCCGGGGCGGAACAGGCTCATCCCGGGCCAGAGGTTCGGGTGGACCTCCAACTCCCGCGCCCGGGCCGGGACCTTGCCGCCGTGCTGGCGGAACTGCCGCTGCCAGCCGACCCCGTCCTCCCCGCGCGCCCCGCCGAGCTGACGGGCGTACGTCGCCTCGCTGGTGACGTCGAGCAACCGGTCGGCGGCGGCCCAGGCCTCGTCCTCGGTGTCGCGGACGATCAGGTGCAGCCGCAGGCCGATCCGCAGGCTGCGGCCGTGCGCGGCGGCGCGCTCGCGCACCAGGTCCAACTTCTCCTTCAGCTGCTGCGGCGGCTCGCCCCAGGTGAGGTAGACGTCCACGTGCTGGGCGGCCATCTCGATGCCGGCCGCGGAACTGCCGCCGAACCAGAGCGGGATGCCGCCCGGCTGGACCGGGGCGAGGTCGCGCAGGCTCGCACCGGCGTTCCGCAGGTCGTAGAACTCGCCCTTGTGGTCGAAGACCTCACCGGCGGTGAGACGCTTGACGACCGACCAGTACTCGGCGCTGAGGCGGTAGCGGTCGTCGTGCTCGACGTGCAGCCCGTACTCGCGCAGCTGCTCGGTGGAGCCGTTGACCACGTTGAAGCGCAGCCGGCCGCCGTGCAGGTGGTCGAAGCTGAGCGCCATCTTCGCCAGCAGGGTGGGCGAGATCAGCCCGGGGTGGACGGCCAGCAACGGCTTGAACGCCGGGGTGGTGGCGGCGGCGAGGGCGTTGCCGAGGTCCCACACGTCGTAGAGGTCGGTCGCCAGCAGCGCGCCGGTGTAGCCCAGGCGCTCGACGCTGCCGGCGAGTTGCTGGAGGTAGCGGAGGTCGACGGGGCGGCGGCCGGCCGGCTCCCAGGGGTAGTGGCCCTCGCGCGGGATGATGTACCAGAGGACTTCGGAGGCCATGGGTCAGACCGCCTCGGCGGCCGTGCCGTGTCCGGCTGCGCCGCTTCCGGCGTCTGCGACGGCGGCGGCGTCTGCGGCGGCGTCTGCGGTGACCGCGGCGGCCACCGGCGCCTCCAGCGCGGGCAGGTGGGCGTCGGCGACGGTCACCGCGCGGTCGATGAAGCCGACCCGGTGGAAGATGTCGGCCGCCTCCTGCTGCTCGGCGACGAACCCGGCGCTCGCCGGCTCCAGCCGCCACGGCAGCCCGGCCAGCGCCGTCCGCCAGTCCTCGGCGCTGCCGCCGAGCTCCTCGGCCGCGATCGCGGCGGCCTCCGGCAGGTGCCCGGCCACCCAGGCGTCCGCGCGGCGCAGGGCGGTGGCGATCGCGGCGACCACCTCGGGGCGGTCGGCCGCGAAGGCGCGGCGGGTGAAGAACACCGAGCGGTCGGTGATCACGTCGCCGGTGCGCACCAGCTCGCGGAACTCACCGCTTCGCCGGGCCGCCGCCAGCTCGGCGCCCTGGGCGATCCAGCCGGCGATCGCGCCCTCGCGCAGCCGCTGCGCCTGGTCCTCGCCGGCGGCCGGGCGGACGGCGGTGACGTCGGTGGCGTAGGAAAGCCCCTCGGCGTGCAGGGCCTTGGCGAGCAGGTGGGTCTGCCAGGAGCCGATGGCGAGGACGACGGTGCCGCCCTTGAGGTCGGCGACCGTCCGCACCGGGCCGTCGGCGCGCACCAGCAGCGCGCCGTGGTCGGGGCGGGGCGCGGAGACCGCCGCGTAGACGAGGTCGTGGCCGGCGGCCTGGGCGGTGAGCGGCGGGGTGGAGCCGGTACCGCCGAAGTCGATGGTGCCGTCGGCGAGCAGCTCGCCGGTGCGGGTGCCGTCACGGTAGTGGTGGAACGCGCCGGTCTCGCCGACCTTGGCCAACTCGTCGTCCAGGTAGTCGAGTCGGGAGAGGTAGTAGAGCGAGGGGTTGCTGGCGTGGACGCCGAGGGTGATGGCCAAGGGGATCAACTCCTGTGGTGCGAGCGGGGGGTCTGAGGGGGGTCGGGGGATCTGAGGGGTCTGGGGGTCGGGGTCTGAGGGGGGCGGGGCGTCGGGGTTCAGTGGACGCCGAGGTCGGCGAGCAGGCGGCGGCGCAGTTCGGCGAAGGCGGGGTCGGCCGGGTCGCGCGGGCGCTCGACGGTGACGCGTTCGTCGCGCACCAGCCCGCCGTCGCGGAGGACGGCGACCCGGTCGGCGAGCCGCACGGCCTCGTCCACGTCGTGGGTGACCAGCAGGACGGCCGGCCGGTGGCGGCGGACCAGGTCCCCCACGAGGTCCTGCATGCGCAACCGGGTGAGCGCGTCCAGTGCGGCGAACGGCTCGTCCAGCAGGAGCAGTTGGGGTTCGCGGACAAGCGCCCGGGCGAGTGCGGCGCGCTGCGCCTCGCCACCGGAGAGGGTGGCCGGCCAGGCGTCCGCGTGCCGGTCGAGGCCGACCTCGGCGAGTGCCTTGAGCCCGGTCTCCCGGGTGGCGGCGCCACGCGGCAGGCCGACGGTGACGTTGGCGAGCACCCGCTTCGAGGGGACCAGCCGCGGCTCCTGGAAGACCACCGTGCGCACCGGCGGCACCAGGACGGTGCCGGCGTCGGCCCGGTCGAGGGCGCCGAGGATGCGCAGCAGGGTGGTCTTGCCGGTGCCGCTGGCGCCGAGCAGGGCGACGAACTCGCCGCGGTCGATGGAGAGGTCGACGCCGTCGAGGACGGCCCGGGTGCCGAACACCCGGCGCAGGCCGCGCAGATGGACGGCGGGTGCGGCTTCGGCGGTGGTGGGTGCGGTGCTCATCGGGCACCTCCCTGGACGGCCTTGCGCCAGGGCATCAGGACGCGCTCCAGGAGGCGGACGACGCCGTCGGCGGTGAGTCCCAGCAGTCCGTAGATCAGGATGCAGACGGCGAGGATGTCGGTGCGGGAGTAGTTCTGGGCCTGGGCCATCAAGTAGCCGATGCCTTCGGTGGAGTTGATCTCCTCGGCGGCGATCAGCGCGATCACGCTGAGCGTCATGGACAGCCGCAGTCCGGACAGCAGCGCCGGCAGGGCGCCGGGCAGGACGACGGTGCGCACGATCGCCCAGCGGCCGAGGCCGAAACTGCGCATGGCCTCGATGAGTTTGCGGTCGGTGTTCCGGACGCCGCCGGAGGTCGACACGTACATCGGGAAGCTGGTGGCGACGCCGATCAGCGCGACCTTGGCGGTCTCGGTGATGCCGAACCAGACCATGAACAGCGGGACGAGCGCGAGGAAGGGGACGGTGCGCAGCACCTGGACGGCGGAGTCGAGCAGTTCCTCGCCGAGACGGAAGAAGCCGGTCACCACGCCGAGTACCAGACCCGTGGTGGCGCCGATCAGCAGGCCGAGGCCGGCCCGGGTGAGCGAGACGGTGAGGGCGTCGGCGAGTTGGCCGTTGCCCCACAGTTCGCCGACCGCCTCGGCGACCTGGGCGGGCGAGGCCAGCACGTCCTGGGTGAGCGCGCCGGTGGCGGAGGCGAGGGCCCAGCCGCCGAGCAGGGCCAGCGGGCCGAGGGTGCGCAGGGTGAGGGCGAGGGCCCGGGGGCGCGGGGCCTGGAGGCGGGTGCGGGGCTCGACCAGGCCGGCCGCGCGGGCGGCGGCGGTGCCGGGGTCGGCGTCCAGCCCGGTGGCGGCGGGTGCGGCGGACGCCGCGGGCGGTGCTGCGGGCGGTGCTGCGGGCGATGTGCTCAACGGGTCGGTGGTGGTGGTCACTTGGCACCGGCCCCGAGCTTGTCGACGTCGATCAGATAGGGCTTGACGTCGACCAGCTGCTTGGTGACCTTCTGGTCGGCGAAGAACGCGGCAACGGTGCCGAACCGGGTGACATCGGCCTCGCCGATGGCTCCGGCGGCGGAGCCCTGGCGGGCGACCTCGATCGCGACGCCCTTCTCGGCGGGGGTGACGGCGGTGGGCCCGGAGTCGGTGAAGACGTTCAGGTAGGCGGCCGGGTCGGCCTTCTCCTTGAGGCCGTTCTCGCGCAGGTAGTCGTAGAAGGCCTTGACCACTTCGGGGTGCTTGTCGGCGAAGCCGTTGCGGACGGCCCAGACGGCGTAGTTGTCGGAGCCGACCTGCTGGCCATTGACCAGGAAGTGGGCGCCGGAGTTGGCGATCGACGGGGTGGAGAAGGTGTTCCAGGTGGCCCAGGCGTCGACCTGGCCGGAGTTGAAGACGCCCGCGGTCTGGTCGGCGCGCAGGTAGACGCGCTCGACCTTGTCCGCCGGGACGCCGTTCTTCTCCAGCGCCTTGAGCAGGAGGTACTCGCTGGTGCCGCCCTGGCTGACGGCGACCTTGCGGCCGACGAGGTCCTGCACGCTCCTGATCGGCGAGTCGTTCTTCACCAGGATGCCCTCGCCGACGCCGTCGGGGGCGGTCTGGGCGAACAGCTTGAAGCCGGGCTTCTGGGCGAGCGCGGCGACGGCGGAGGTGATCGATCCCTGGGCGACATCGAGTTGGTCGGCGGAGAGCGCCTGGGCGGCGGGGGCGAACGGGCCGGCGCTGCCGGTCCAGGAGACCTTGGCGTGGACGGCGGCCAGCGCCCGGTCCAGCGAGCCGTCCTTCTTCCCGAGGGCGAGGAAGCCGTTGTTGCCGGGGTCGGGCACCCGGAGCACCACCTCGGCCTTGCCACCGGCGGCGGAGGCCTTCGCCCCGTCGGCGGAGGAGCCGCAGGCGGCCAGGGCGGTGGTGGCGAGCAGTGCGGTGGCGGCGAGGGCGAGGCGGGAGGGATTCACGGGGTCGACTCCTGAGGACGGATGACGGGGGCGGCGGGCCGGGGCGAGGCGGAGGGGGCGGCGGTCGGGGGTTGGGTGTCCGGGGTCCGGGGTCCGGGGGTGACAATTGACAGCTGACAGATTTCAGCTGACAGATAACAGATGATGAAATCTGTCAGCTGTCATCTGTTATCCGTCACTTGTCAGCTGTCAGCCGCCGTGCGTCCGCCCTTCGGCGCGGCGGGCGGCGAGGAGGGTGCGGGCGGCGCGGAGGGGGTCGGGGTCGGTCCAGGCCTGGACGTCCACCGGGCCGGCCAGGAATCCGTGCCGCTCAAGGAAACGCTTCTGCTGCTCCAGGAGGGCGAGGCGCTCCTCGGAGAGATCGAGGTGCAGGGTGCGGTGGCCGCCCCGCGCGTACGCGCCGGCGACGCCCTCCTCCCCCGCCCCGGTCTCGGCGCTCAGGATGCGCGCGACCTCCGACGGACGCTCCGCCGCCCAGTCGGCGGCCTCCAGCAGGACGGCGAGGAAGCGGGCCACCAGGTCCGGGTGCTCGTCCAGCAGCCGCTGGTGGACGGTGATCGGCCGGGGCGTCCCGTTGTTCACCCGGGCCCGGCGATCCGGCACCGCGTCCAGCTCGACGGCGACCTCCGCACCGATCCGGCGGGCCGCCTCGACGGCGAGCGCGCCCTTCACATAGACCGCGTCCACGGAGCCGTCGCGCAGCGCCGCGAGTTCCGCGGCCCACTGCCCGCCGTCCGGCGCGGCCGGCACGTCCACCAACTCGACGTCGTCCAGGGTGAGTCCGGCGAGCGAGAGCGCCCCGTGCAGGCCGGCGAGGGCCATCGCCCGCCAGAAGTCGATCGCGATCCCATGTCGTGGGACGGCGAGCCTGCGGCCGCGCAGCTGCGCGGCGCCGGTGATGCCGCTGCCGGCCCGGACCAGGACGACCTGGCGCTCCTCGATCCAGGTGAGCCCGATCAGCCTGGTCCGCTCGCCACGCGAACGGGCCCAGAGCGCCGGCACGTTGCCGCCCTCGCGGAACAGCCCGGTCAGGGCGTGGGTGTAGTGGTGGTCGGCGGCCACCTCCGGCGGCACGTCCTGGAGCGAGCGGACGGCGATGCCGTCGGCGGCGAACTCCCGGCCGAGCCAGCCCTGGTCGGCCGCGATGCCGGTCGCGGTGGGGACCGGGCAGCGGGTGAACCAGAGGGTGTCGGGCACGTCGGGGCCGGACGCGGTCGGCGCGGCGGCGGTGGGGCTGTCGTGGCTGGGCACGGTGGGCTGGTCCTCTGCGGCAGGGTGCGCGGACGCGGCGGGGCGCGGCACGGCACGGGTCACCAGGTGTGACGGGGCGGGGAGTTCGTAGGGTGGTCGGCGCGGACGGGGGCGGCGCGTCAGCGACAACAGGCGCAGGGGGAGGGGCACCGGCGGTTCATCACGGCGCTGCTCCTTCCCGCGGTCGGCGGCGCGGTGGACGGCTCTCGTCCGGTGCGCTGCGTCGAGCGTTCCACGACCGGCGGGCACCGGACAAGGGTTTGCCACATCATGGGATCGGTTGTTCATGAACGGCATCCTTTTGCAACGCCGTTGACACATTCCCGCAGCACGCGCTGCCATAGTCTGGGAGCGACTCCGGTGAACCGGCCGGAGCCAAGGACAGAACGAGAGGTGCCATGGCCGAGGCCGTCACCGCCGTCCAGAGCCCGCCGGCCGGCGCCCAGGCCGTCCAGCGGGCCCTCGGGTTGTTGCACTGCTTCCACGACAACGGCCCCGATCTGAGCGCCTCGGACCTGGCCCGCCGGATGGGTTTGTCGGTCTCCACGGCGCACCGGCTGGCCCGCACCCTGGTCAGCGCCGGATTCCTGGAGCAGGACGAGCAGACGGCCCGCTACCGGCTCGGCCCGGCCGTCGCCGAGCTCGGCCAACTCACCTTCCACCAGCGGGGTCTGCACCTGGCCGCGCCGGAACTCGACCTGCTGTCACGCCGCACCGGCGCCGCCGCCGACCTGGCGATCCGCAGCGGCCCGCACGCGGTGATCCTGGTCGGCGCCTCCGTCCGGCCGGACACCGGGCTGGGCCTGCGCCGCCCGCTGCACTCCACGGCGCTCGGCAAGGTACTGCTGGCCTGGCCGCGCCCGGGCGACACGGGGGTCTCGACGCTGGGCCCGCTGCCCCCGTTCACCGACCGGACCATCACCGAACCGGAGCTCCTGGACGAGGAGTTGGCGAAGGTCCGGACGGCCGGCTACGCGCTCAACGACGGCGAGTCGGCGGCCGGCGTGCGGACGGTGGCCGTGCCGGTGCTCGACGGCGCCGGGCAGGCCCGCTTCGCCCTGGCCGTCCGCTCGACGCCCGCCCACCTCACCGACGGGCGGCTGGACTGGTTCCTCGGCCACGCGCGGTCGTGCGCCGGCGCGCTCGCCGTCCTGCTGCTGCCGCCGGACCAGCGAATATGACGATGCGTCAATGAAGCTCCACGGGCCGGGCGTTCAGGGGGAACGCCCGGCCCCGGATACGAGGGATCAGGCGACCGGGGTGTACTTGTAGCCCACCCGGCGGACCGTCACGATGCTGTCCCGGTAGGCCACGCCGAGCTTGCGGCGCAGCCGGGCCACGTGGACGTCCACGGTGCGGCCGTCGCCGACGTGGCCGTAGCCCCAGACGGCGGAGACCAGGTGGTCGCGGGTGTGCACCCGCTGGGGGTGCTCGGTCAGGTGGGCGAGCAGCTCGAACTCCAGGTAGGTGAGGTCGAGCAGCCGCCCGTCCACGTAGGCGTTGCGGCGCTCCACGTCGACCGTGATGCCCCGGCCGGCGGGCCGCACCGGACGGACCGGGATCCCGGCGGCGGGCGCGGCGGCCACGGACGGGGCGTTGACGGACGGGGCGTTGACGGGCTGGGCAGCGGCGGACAGCCCGGAGGTGAAGGGCGCCGGGCCGAAGGGCGCGGCACCGGACGGGCCGGCGGCGGGGGCCGGGGCCGGCGCCGGGGCACCGATCGACGCGACCGGGAAGCCGGTCGGCGCGGCGCCGCCCTCGGTCGGGACGAGCACCAGGTAGCCGACCATCGACTGCCCCGCCGAGGCGCCGAACTGCGCCCCGTACTGGGCGAGCAGGGCCTGCGGCAGCGAGCCCTGCGGCAGCGCGGCGACCACCGCCGCGCCCTCCGGCAGCGCCGCGAGCAGCGCCTGCGGAGGGAGCGACGGCACGACCGGGGCCGGGCCGGGCGCCACCGGGGACACCGACGGGACCGCCGCGCCGGGCGGGACGGGCCCGCCGTGCCGGCGTTCGGGGTTCGGGGAGACGGAGCGGACCGCGCGCAGGTGCGGGGTCGCGGAGGGGAGGGAGAGGGTGGCGGTGGAGGTGGTGGACATGATGCCGCTCATTTCGCGCGTGACGGACGGGGTGGAGTCGTCTGCGCGTCGACCGGGCGTACTGCCGAGGACTGACCCGGGGTCAGCGGAGGGAGTGCCGGGACGCGCTGGGCGAACCCGGACACGTCTGGTCGAACAGGTGCGGCTGCCGGGACGTCCAGAACGGCTCGAGGTCGACGCGCCGACCTCTTCCTCCGTCCGCGGCGTGGTTCCCGCGCCGATCCGACCGGGTGGACCCCGCGCGCGGCCGCGTCGTCCCGACCGCCCCGGCCGTCCCCGCCGCGACGCGGGCGGCGGCGCTGACGGTGGCGGTGGTGACGGCGGACGGGTGGCGGGTGGTGCTGACGAGGTTCACTGGTGCTCTCCGCGAAGCGGGCAGGGACGACGGCGGCCCACCGGACGGCTGTCCGGTGCTGCCGGGTCGACGGTGCGAGGGGTCGCCGCGTTCCGCGGGGCCCGGTCGGACGATCCGGACGGGCCGGGCCGGCCGGGAGGGTTCCCCGGGCGGTGGGCGGCGGCGACGGTGAGGTGGTCGGCGAAGGGTGACGACGTCAGCGACAGCAGGCGCTGCAGATGAGCGCGTGGTCGATGTACCGCCGGACGGTCAGCGCCGGGGTGACCGGGACGGGACGGTCCGAAGAGGCGGACGCGGCCGGGGCGTGTCGCTGCTCGGCGTTCACGGTGCGGCCCTCCCCCCTCTGGTCCCGGTGCGCCGGCACGTTCCTGTGCCGTGCTGCGGCGCGCGTGCCGGACGCACTCGGTGTGTGGCACGTCGGAGGCATCCCGGCGACGGGCCGGGCGGCCTCCGTCCACAGAGCCTTCCACGCCGGGCCGGTCAAGGCAACCTGCCGGACGCCGACCGTCCGGCATGTGAACACCGAAATGAGACGCTGACGCGTCGCCACCCACCGTGGCGGGGACGGACGGCGCCGGCCGGGCCGGGCTCAGGCCGTGGCCGGCGCGCTCCCGCGGCGGGCCGCCGCGTGTTCGACCAGCGCCACCAGCAGCTCCTTGCCGTCCTCGCGCAGGCGAGCGTCGCAGAGCACCACCGGGATCCCCGGGTCCAGGTCGAGCGCGTCCCTGACCTCCTCGGGGGCGAAGACCTCACTGCCCTCGAAGCAGTTCACGGCCACCAGGAACGGGATGCCGCGCTGCTCGAAGAAGTCCACCGAGGGGAAGCAGTCCGCCAGCCGCCGGGTGTCGGCCAGCACCACCGCGCCGAGCGCGCCCCGGGCCAGCTCGTCCCAGACGAACCAGAACCGGTCCTGGCCGGGCGTGCCGAACAGGTAGAGGGCGAGCCCGGGCCGCAGGTCGATCCGGCCGAAGTCCATCGCCACCGTGGTGGTGCGCTTGGCCTCCACGCCGGCGGTGTCGTCCACCGGCCGGCCCAGCTCGCTGAGCTCCTCCTCGGTGCGCAGCGGGCGGATCTCGCTGACCGAGCCGACCAGGGTGGTCTTGCCGGCGCCGAACCCGCCGGCGACCAGGATCTTCACCGCGACCGCCGGGCCGCCCCGCCAGCGCGGGTCGTTGGCCCGGTCGTGGCCGGACGGCGCCGGGACGGACGGCGCGTGGGTGGACGGCACCGGGGCGGCGGCGGTCGCGGGCAGGTCAGAGCGCACGGAGTCCATTGATCACGTCTCGCAGCAGGCGCTCGTCCGGCAGCTCGGCGAGCGGAACGGGTCGGGTGACGCTGATCAGGTCGGCGTCGTAGAGATCGCCGAGCAGGACGCGCACGACGCTGACCGGCAGGTCGGTGAAGGAGCCGAGCTCGGCCACGGAGATCGGCTCCCGGCGGCACCAGGCCAGGATGGTCTGGTGCTCCGGGTCGAGCACGTGCGCGGGCACGGCGCCCGTGGCCGGCGCGGGGTCCTTGGCGGTGATCAGCGAGATCAGGTCGAACAGGCCGTCCTCGACCGGCCGGGTGCGGCCGCGGGTCATCGAGTACAGCCGCACCACCGGGCCGGCGTCGTCGTCGAACCAGCGGTCGTCGACCGGGGTCCGCGCCTGGAACAGGTCGAGCCCGGGCTCGTTCCCGTCCGGGCCCTGCGGCCCCCGGTCCTCCGGTCGCGGGGCGCCCGCTCCCGGGCCGTCCGCTCCCGGATCCGGGGGCACCGACGCCGGCTCCTCGTCCGCCATCGGACCGCTCATCTCCCGGGCGGGGCCACGTCGGCGCGCGGCTCGGCGGCCAGGTGCTCGCCGACCCGCTTGACCAGCAGGGCCATCTCGTAGGCGATCTGGCCGATGTCGGCCTCGGCCTCGCTCAGCACCGCCAGGCAGCTGCCGTCGCCGGCCGCGGTGATGAAGAGGAAGGCCTCGTCCAGCTCGACCATGGTCTGGCGCACGCCGCCGACCTTGAAGTGCCCGCCGGCGCCCTTCGCCAGGCTGTGGAAGCCGGCGGCGACGGCGGCCAGGTGCTCGGCGTCCTCCCGGTCGAGGTCGCGGGAGGCTCCGGTGGCCAGGCCGTCGCTGGAGAGGATCACCGCGTGCCGCAGCGCGGCGACGCGTCCGACCAGGTCGTCCAGGAGCCAGTTGAGGTCTCCGGGCGACTGCGTCGAGGTGGTCATGAATCTGTTCCTTCCGCTGGAGCGGGTGGTGCGGGTGGTGCGGGTGGTGCTGGTGATGCCTGTCGTGCTCGTGGGGCCGGTGGTGCTTGCGGTGCGGCTCGAACGGATCGAGCGGGTCGTACCGGTGGTGCGGGTGGTGCGGTGCCTTCGGACGGCCCGTCGGACAACGGACCGGCGGGTGCGCCGGGTTCCGCCGTGGCGCGCGGAGCGCGGACGAACCTGGTCGGCGGCGGGACGGGCGCGCGGCGGGCCAGCGGCGCCGGTTCGCCCCCGGCGGGGCCGGGCAGCGCCGCCGGGGCGGGCGCCGGACTGATCGCGCGGCGCCCCGGGTCCGGCGGCTGCCAGCCGGGCGCGGGCCTGACCACGGGCGACGGCGCGGACGCCGGCGCGGACGACGACTGGGGGGCGGGCGGAGCACCGGTGGCGCCCCGGCCTCGGGTGAAGCCGCGCTGGAACGAGGCGAAGGCGGCCCGGGCCTCCTCGGGCGAACGCTCGCGCGCCGCGTCGGCGCCGCCGTCCGGACGGCCGTCGGCCGGGGTGGCGGCAGCGGCCTCCGCCGCCCGCTCGCGCAGCTGCGGGGCGAGGCTCGCCTGCCGGACGCGGCGGGGCAGGCCCCCCGTCGGGGCACCGTCACGCGGGGCACCGTCACGCGGGGCACCGTCACGCGGCGGGGCGGCGTCCACCGGCCCCGTGGCCGCGGCGTCCGCCACGGCGGCCACGCTCTGGACCTCGACGCCCGGCGCCTCGGCGCCCTCGGCCTCGACGCCCTGGGCCTCGGCACGCCGGTGCCGCCCGGTGCCGGGCCCGGCCGGCTCGCCGGCGGGCGCCGGGACGAGCACCGGCCCGCCGTTACCGCGCGAGCGGCGCGGCAGCCCGCCCGGCGTGCGCGCGGGTTCGGGCGCCGAGGGGCGCGGCCCCCCGCTGATCCGGTGCCGCCCGCCCGCACCGCCCGAAACCCCCGCGCCGCCCGCGCCGTCGCTTCCGCCGGCACCGTTCGCCGCCGCGTCCGCGCCGAGCGCCGGCACCGCGACGAGGTCGCGGCGACCCGCCGCCGCCCGCCGCCCCCCGGCCGCGACACCCGTGCCCACGCCCGTGCCCGTACCCGAGGCCACGCCCGCCGACGGCGGCGGCTCCGGCAGCCCGTCCGGCGCCTCCGCCAGCAGTTCGCGCGGTATCAGCACCACCGCCGTGGTCCCGCCGTACGGCGAGGGCCGCAGGTGCACCCGGATGCCGTGCCGCCGGGCCAGCCGGCTGACCACGAACAGCCCGAGCCGGTCGGTGTCCGCGAGGTCGAACTCCTGCTCCACGGCGAGGCGTTCGTTGATCCCGGCAAGGGCCTGCTCGCTCAGCCCGAGCCCCCGGTCGTCGATCTCCAGCGCGAAGCCGTGCGCGACCACCTCGCCCTGGACGGTGACCTGGGTGGCCGGCGGGGAGTACACCGCCGCGTTCTCGACCAGTTCGGCGACCAGGTGGGTGACGTCCGCGACCGCGCTGCCCAGCAGCCCGGTGCCGGGGAACGGCCGGACGATCACCCGCGCGTAGTCCTCGACCTCGCCGACCGCCGCGCGCACCACGTCCACCATCCGCACCGGCTTGCGCCAGGCCCGGCCCGGCGAGCCGCCGGCCAGGATGATCAGGCCCTCGGCGTGCCGGCGCATACGGGTGGTGAGGTGGTCGACCTTGAAGAGGTCCTCCAGCTCCGCCGGGTCCTCGGTGCGCCGCTCCATGGTGTCGAGCAGGGTCAGCTGGCGGTGCAGCAGCACCTGGCTGCGCCGGGCCAGGTTGACGAAGACCGCGGAGACGCCGCGCCGCAGCTCGGCCTGTTCGACGGCGGCCTCGACGGCGGCCCGCTGCACGGCGTTGATCGCCCGTCCGACCTGGCCGATCTCGGCGGGGCCGAACTCCAGCTCGGGGGCCTCGGCGGCGACGTCCACCGCCTCGCCCTTGCGCAGCCGCAGCATCACCGAGGGCAGCCGGGTGCCGGCCAGCTCGTTGGCGGCGTTGCGCAGGCCGATCAGCTCGCGCACCAGGCCGCGGCCGATCCGGTAGGAGATCAGCACCGAGAGCACCACGGCGACCAGGCCGATCACACCGGCGATGCCGCCGCGCCAGAGCAGGCCGATCGCGTACGAGTGGTCGCGGTCGTCGATGGTGCCCGCCAGCCGGGCGTTGATCGCGGCGAGGTCGCCGAGCGCGTGGTCGGCGGTCTGGCGCCAGTCGTCGCCGTTGATCGCCTGGACCACCCGCTCGGGGCCGCCGGCGCCGACGAAGTCCGCCTCGGCCCGGGCGAGCGTGGCCCAGGCCTCGCCGCCGCGCAGGGCGATGTAGTCGGCCTGGTCGACCGGGTCCAGCTCGGCGATGTAGACGGTGAACAGGGCCTGCTGGTTGTGCAGGGCGTCGAGCGCGACCTGGTACTGCTCGGCGGTGGGCCGGCCGGCCGCGGTGCGCAGGCCCTCCATGGCCGCGTCCTCCTGGGAGAGGTACTCGCGGGCACGCACCAGCTCGGTCAGGATGGTGCCCTGGCGCGGGAGCTGGCCGCTCTGGCGGGCGACGAAGGCGGACCGGAAGCCGAAGGTGGGCTTGACCAGGTCGGTGTACTGGGCGAGCGCGAACTCCCAGTTGAGCGCGGCGCGGCCGACCTGCGCGCGCAGCGGGGGCAGCTGGTCGGCGGCGGCGAGGATCTGCAGCAGGCGGCCGCGCTGGGCCTCGTCGAGCCGGCCGTTCCCGGCGTCCTTCTTCTGCCGCAGCACGGCGAGGTCCCGGTCGGTGACGGCCTGGGCCTGTTCGAGGGCGTCCCGGGCGGCGCGCGAGGCCGGGTCGGCCAGCCGTTTGACGGCGGCCCGGCGCTCGTTCTGCAGGTCGTGCGCGTACTGGTCGACCGGGGTGCCGAACTCCTTGTACGTCCTGCTGAGGTCCAGCCGGCTCCAGACGTCCCCGGCGGTGGTGAGCGTCGCGTACGCCCAGAGGGCGGCGAGGGCGACGATGGGCACCAGGAGCAGCGCGATGATCTTCGCGCGGATCGAGCTGCTGCGCAGACGCATGGAGTCCTCGGTCGGGAAGTGCCAGGCGCGGACGGGGTGCGGGCGGCGGGGTCGGTGGGGGTGTGGATCGGCGCGGACGGGGGCGTGCTGGTACGGACCAGGGGCCGGTCCGGGGGGCTGTTTCAGGACGGACCGGGAAGCCCCGGCCGCAGGTCTGCGAGACTCTACTACGCCCTGACCACTCGTTCGAGGGTCGAACCCGGCCTCTCTTCGCCCCGGGCCGGATCGTGTCCGGATCGGCACCAAGATCACCGGTTTCGCACCCCGCCACCCCGCCGACCGGCACCCCCGCGACACCGCCCCCGCACCGCACCGCACCCGCACGGCCGACCGGCGGCGCGGACGCGGCCGACCAGCAGCGCGGACACCGCGCGGCGGCGGCGGGCGATCGTTCCGCGACACTTTCCGCACGGACCGGTGCCGATCTCGTCGCGTCCTGGTCACAACCCTGGGCAGTCGGCACGCCATCCGATAGTTTCGCTCCACCTGCAGGACCGGCAGGACTGATCGGGGGGATCGTGCGCGAGTTCACCACCCCCGCCCCGGCCGGACCGCCGGCCGCCGGCGGGCTGGCCGACTCGCTCTACGACACCGCCGAACGCTCCCCCGGCCTGGTCCAGTTGTGCCGCCGCGACGAGGGCCCCCGGGGCACCGCCGGGAGCGGCTGGCAGGACGTCACCGCGGCCGCCTTCCGCGACGAGGTGCTCGCCCTCGCCAAGGGCATGCTGACCCGGGGCGTGCGCTACGGCGACCGGGTCGCCCTGATGTCCCGCACCCGCTACGAGTGGACCCTCTTCGACTACGCGCTCTGGTCGATCGGCGCGATCCCCGTCCCCGTCTACCCCACCGCCGCGCCCGAGCAGGTCCGCTGGATCCTGGCCGAGACCCAGGCGGTGGCCTGCCTGGTCGAGGACGAGGACCACGCGATGACCGTCGGCGCGGTCTGCGACGCGTTACCCGACCTGACCGGCATCTGGCAGCTGGACCGGGGCTGCGTGGCCGCGATCGTCGAGGACGGACGCGGGGTCCCCGACTCGCTGGTCCACCGCCAGCGGCTCGGCGTCACCGCCGACACCGTCGCCACCGTCGTCTACACCTCCGGCACCACCGGCCGCCCCAAGGGCTGTCTGATCACCCACGGCTCGCTGGCCACCGCGGCCGACGCGCTGCTCGACTGCTGGGAGGAGGCGCTGCGCGACACCGGCGGCCACCAGCCCTCCACCGTGCTGTTCCTGCCGCTGGCGCACGTCTACGGGCGGATGGTGCAGATCGCGACCGTGCGCGGCGGCTTCCGGCTCGGCCACGTCCCCGAGATGTCCACCGACGCCCTGCTGCCCGCGCTCACCGCGCTGCGCCCGACCTTCCTGCTCGTCGTGCCGTACGTGCTCGACAAGGTGTTCCAGCAGGCCCGGCGCACCGCCGAGGAGGCCGGGCGCGGCGAACTGTTCGACCAGGCCCGGCAGGTGGCCGTCGACTGGGCCGCCTGCCGCGAGCAGCGCGTCTTCGGGCGCGGACCCGGCCCGGGGCCAGGACTGCGCCTGCGCCACCTCGCCTACGAGCGGACGGTCTACCAGCGGCTGCGCACCGTGTTCGGCGGCCGGCTGCGGACGCTGATGTGCGGCGGCTCGACGCTGGAACGCGAACTCGGCCTGTTCTTCACCGGGATCGGCTTCCAGCTGTACACGGGCTACGGGCTCACCGAGACCTCGGCCGCGATCACCGGCAACCCGCCCGGGCGCTCCAAGGTCGGCACGGTCGGCCGCCCGGTGCCCGGCGCCACCGTGGCGATCGCCGACGACGGCGAGGTGTGGGTGCGCGGCCCCGGCGTCTTCGGCGGCTACCTCAACCACCCGCGCTGCACCGCCGAGTCGCTGTTCGACGGCTGGTTCGGCACCGGCGACCTCGGCAGCCTGGACGAGGACGGCTACCTGACCATCACCGGCCGCAAGAAGGACATCATCGTCACCAGCAGCGGCAAGAACCTCGCCCCCGCCGCCCTGGAGATCCGGGTCGAGACGCACCCGCTGGTCTCGCAGTGCCTGGTGGTGGGCGACGACCGCCCGTACGTGGCCGCGCTGATCACCCTCGACCCGGCGGCGCTGGCGCACTGGCTGAAGGGGCGCGGACGCGGGCAGGCGGACCCGTGGGCGGTGCTCGGCGACGCGGAGCTGCACACCGAGATCCAGCGCGCCGTCGCGGCGGCCAACACCGCCGTCTCGCGCGCCGAGTCGATCCGCGCGTTCCGGTTGCTGCCCCGGGAGTTCGGCGTCGACCAGGGACTGATGACGCCCTCGCTGAAGCTGCGGCGGGCGGCGATCACCGACTACTACGCGGCGGACATCGAGGAGCTGTACGCCCCCTGACGGGCCGTCTCGTCCCTTTTACGGCAGCGCTGGTGGGGAGCTCCCCGGCCGGCACTCCTTGACGATCGGAGTGGTCCAGTCCATTGTTTTGCTCCGGTCAGAGTGCGGCACGCCGACGGCTCCCGCCCCCTCCGGGAGCACCCCCACACCCGTTCTCCGCGCGCCCGCCCCAACGGTCGCGTCCCCACGCAGGAGTCCCCACGTGTCCATCTCCTCGCGCATGCCCGCACGCCTGTCGGCGCTCGCCGCCACCGCCGCCCTGCTGGTGGCCGGCCTCGCCGGGCCCGCCGCGGCCTCGGCGAACGAGAACGCCGCCGTGGCCGGGGCCGCCGCGCCCACCGTCGACCTGGCCACCAACCCCGGGTTCGAGATCCCCGCCTCCTCGCTCGCCGACTGGGGCAGCGTGCCCGGCTGGCGCTGTTCCGGCGGGCCCGCCGAGGCGTCCGTCACCAGCGCCGCCCCGCACTCGGGCGGCTCCGCCCTGGCCGTCACCCCGGCGGGCGACGAGTCCACCGGCGAGTGCGCGCAGACCGTCTCGGTCCAGCCCGGCGCCACCTACACCGCCTCCGCCTGGGTCCGCGGGAAGTTCGTCTTCCTCGGCGCCACCGGCGGCACCGACCGCCCGACCGCCCCCGCCTGGACCGAGGACACCCACGGCGGCTGGCAGAAGCTCACCACCCGGTTCACCGCCGGGCCCACCGCCACCACCGTCCGCCTCGCCGTCCACGGCTGGTACGAGCAGGGCCCGTTCGCGGTCGACGACGTCCGGGTGGAGGGCCCCGCGCCGGCCCCGGCGACCGCCGCCGCCTCGGTGGCGACCAGCGACAAGGTGGTCTTCTTCACCGTCGACGACGGCTGGCAGACCAGCCCGGAGGCCGAGCGGTTCATCGCCGACCACCAGCTGCCGATCACCGCCTTCCCGCTGCCGATGGCCGCCGCCGCCGACCCTGGCTACTTCCGGCGGGTCACGGCCGTGCCCGGCTCCTCCGTGCAGAACCACAGCGTCTCCCACCCGGACCTCACCAAGCTCTCGCCCGCCGAGCAGCAGGTGGAGATCTGCGACGCCCGGGACTCGCTGACCCTCCGGTTCGGCACCGCGCCGACCGTCTTCCGCCCGCCGTTCTTCGCCTGGAACGCCGACACCCTGCAGGCCGCCGCCAACTGCGGCATGCGCACCGTGCTCACCGCCGACGCGGACTTCAGCTGGGGTGCCTCCAACATCTGGCACGAGGGCACCCTGTCGCCCGGGGACGTCGTGCTGATGCACTGGAGCGACACCCTGGCCGGCGACCTCCAGCGCGCCCTGGCCGCCGCCGAGGCCGCCGGCCTCAAGCCCGCGGGCCTCGCGTCCTACCTGCACTGACCGCGCCGCTCCGCACCGCCGGCCCCTCTTCCGGGGTCCGGCGGTGCGTCCGTTCCGCGCCCCGCCCGTGGCCGGGACGAGATCCTCCGCCGTCAGACTCGTCCGCATGGGGAGAACGGGGGCACGAACCGTCCGCCGGACACCGCGCGCCCGCCGGGCGCCGCGCGGCGCCGTGGCCGCCCTGACCGTGGTGCTGCTGCTGACGCTCGGCGGCTGCTCGGGGCCGCGCCGCCACATCACCGGCGTGCGGGTCGAGAACGGCGAACCGGTGGTGCTGCTGCGTGCCTGCCACCACGCGGACTACGACCGCATCGAGATCTACGAGGCCGTCAGCCGCACCTGGGTCGCGCTGCGGCCGCCGCCCGGCACCGGCGGGCCGCGCTCCTTCCCGCTGAACCGTCCGCCCGCCGACTGGGCCTCCGACGGCGGCCCGCTCCCGGCACCCGACGGCCGCCCGCGCAGCTACGGCATCGATGTGCGCAGCACCGAACCCGCCGCCTCCCGCGTCTCCTTCAGCACCGACGACCTCGCCCGCCTCTCCCCCGGCCAGGTCTGGGCACACGCCCGGATCTGGACCCTGGAGGAGTTCGACTCCTACGCCCGCACCGCGTGCTGAGCGTCCTGCGCGCCCCGGTCTCGTCGCGGTCCCGTCCCGGCGGGCGCAACGAGGACTCCGCCCCGGCCGCCGACGGCGTGGCGGTGCTGCCGGACGGCGCGCGCCTGCCCGCCGCCCTGGACACCGGGTGCGTGCACGGGGGCACCCGCCGCCGCGCCCCCTCGTCCGTGCCGCGCGCCCCTCGCGGCCGGCTGTGACCTGAGCGTCCCGTTCGCCCCTTCGGCCACGGTCGCCGTCGCCAGGATCGACGGCGACCGGGCTCGGGACGGTCTCGGACCACCGGGTGTAGGCCGCCACCACGGCCCAGCACCTGGCCATGGCCGCCCAGTTGGCGCCGCTGACGCCGATCCGGCGGCGGCCGGGGAGGCCCTCGTCGGCGCGGTCCCGCTCGCCGACGAAGTCCGGGCCGCCGCGCTCCTCGGCGAGGGGGCCGCCCGGGCGGTCGACGGCTTCGGCGTCCTCGGCCGGACCGGGCTGCTGGATGCCCTCCGTGCCCGGGGGCCCGACCGCCTCGTCGCCCGCACCCGGGTCGCCGGGGATGCCGGTACGACGGTCCGCGTGGGCCGACGGGCGTTGACAGGGCATGGGCCGGGTGCTCTGATGGGGCGCGTGCAGCGTGGCGCCGGCCAAAAAGATGTGGGCCGGCCGGCGACCGGGCCGGCACCCGAGTTCGAGGGGCGACGCGCGATGAGTACCTACTCCGCTCCCCTGTCCTGACCCTTTTCCCGCGCGGCCACGGCCGAGGCGGTGGCCGCTCTTCCGTGTTCGGAGATCCCACAGACGCATGCCCATGTCTTCTTCATCTTCATCTTCATCGTTCAATCAGACCGTCATCGAGGAGTTCCGCGCCAACGCCGGGAGGGTCGGAGGGCCCTTCGAGGGCGGGGACCTGCTGCTGCTGACCACCGTCGGCGCGCGGACCGGGCGCGAGCACACCGTGCCGCTCGGGTTCGTACGGACGCGGGGACTGCTGCTGGTCGTCGCCTCGGCGGCCGGGGCGGCCGAGGACCCGCAGTGGTACCGCAACCTGCTCGCCCACCCGGTGGTGGGGGTGGAACTGGGCGAGGAGGTGTTCGACGCGATCGCCGTCCCGGCCGAAGGGGCGCGGCGGGACCGGCTGTTCGAGGCCGTCGTCCGGGCCGCGCCCGGGTACGGGGACTACCAGCGGCACACCGCGCGGGTGCTGCCGGTGGTGGTGCTGGAGCACTCCGAGGCCGACGCACCGCCGCGTGCGGTCACCAGCCTGGCGGACAAGCTGCTGGAGGTGCACGACTGGTTGCGGGGCCAGTTGCGGCAGTTGCGGGCCGAGACCGAGGCGCACTTCGCCGGCGGCAGCGGTGGCCACGGCGACGGCGGTGGCGTTCCCGCGCTCGGACTGCAGATCCGTCAGCACTGCCTGGCGTTCTGCCAGGGGCTGGCCGTTCATCACACCGGCGAGGACCGGGGCGTCTTCCCGGCGCTCGCCCGAAGCCATCCGGAGCTGCGGGGCGTGCTGGAACGCCTGGCCGAGGAGCACCGGGTGCTGTCCGGGCTCAAGGAGGGGCTGGCCTCGCTGGTGGCCGGCATCGGCTCGGCCGGGCCGGAGGCGTTCCGGGCCGAGCTGGACCGGATGACGGCGGAGCTGGAGGCCCATCTCGCTCACGAGGAGCGGGAGCTGCTGCCCGCGCTCGCCGCGATCCCGTTCCCGCCGCCACCCGGCCGGTGACGTGACCGGCCCGGGTCCGCCGGCCCCTCCCCCTGTGAGGGGCCGGCGGGCCCGGGCCCGTTCAGGGCCTGGACGGGTCCGATCAGACCTGGGCGGAGAAGACCGGGAGGTAGCCGCCCGACTGGCCGGCGGCCTTGGGGTGGTAGCTCTCGTCGACCGGCAGCGTGGTGCTGTTCAGCCAGGTGGTGCTGGAGCCGCAGATCTCGTGCTCGCGGAAGATCGAGCGGACGTCGCCGAAGGCGAAGCCCGCGTTGGCCGCGCGCTTGGCGACGACCTCGTCGAGCACGTCGGCGGCGCTGTTGATGGCGGCCCGCTTGGTGTCGCCGATGCCGAGGATGCAGCTGCCGCCGACCTTGTACATGTGCGGGTAGCCGAGCACCACGACCCTGGCGTTCGGCGCCTTGGCGCGGATCGCCGAGTAGACCGTGTCCAGCTGGCCGGGCAGCGTGTTGTTGGCGTAGTTCTTCGCGGTGGCGACGGCGTTGAGGCAGGCGCTCTCGGAGTCCAGGACGCACGTCTGCATCGTGCTCGCGAAGCCCGCGTCATTGCCGCCGATGCTGATGCTGACCAGCGTGGTGGTCGAGCTCAGCGCGGAGATCTGGTTGTTGAGCACGTCTCCGGTTCTCGCGCCGGAACAGGCGACGAACTTGAAGGATGACGGCGCGTGCGCGTTCTTCCACAGGTACGCGTACGCGTTGGTGCTGCGCTTGCAGCTCCCGCTCTCGCTCGTGTAGCTGCCGGCACCGACGCCGGAGGAGTACGAGTCGCCGAGGGCGACGTAGTTGACACCGGCGGCGTGGGCCGAACCGGCCGTGGCCAGCGTGGTGAGGGAAAGGAGGGCCGCGGTGACGGCGACGGACATGGCGCGGACAGGGCGGTGCATGGGGCCTCCTGGTCAGTGACGTGCGTCACGCAATTTGATACCAGGCGGTAGCTAAGGTGTGAAGCTGTCATGCCAAGTCAATTGACGGAAAGTCTGACAACGGGGTGATGAACGCGCCGTTTCTCACTACGGGCGACGGGGCGAGCGCCGCAGGTGAGCGCCGGGGCGACCGGACCGGACGGCCGGGGCGGGCCATGGACGGGGCCACCGGACAGGGCATCACCCGGACGGACGAGGGACGAACGGTCAGCCGGACGCGCCGTCGTGGAGGACGACCTCCAGCTCGAAGCCCTGGCGGTCGATCAGATGGACCGCCTCGCCGGTGTCCACCCGGACGGTCCAGCCGGCGGCGAGGGCGGCGGCCACCGCCGCCCGGCCGCCGTGCACGGCGAGGTGGTTGAGGCCGGCCCGCAGCCGCTGGTGACCGCCCGGCAGCAGCGCCGGTGACTGCTCGATCACCAGGTAGGCGTCACCGAGGCGCCAGCTGCGGCCGCTCGGCCAGTGCTGGAACGGCTCGCACCCGAGCGCGAGCAGCACCGGGCCCCATTGCTCCACGGCGATCGCCAGGTCGTCCGTCCACAGCTCCACATGGTGGAACAGGCCCCGGGAGCGGGGCGGGCCGGAGGCGCTCACCGGTCACCGCGCCGGCCTGACGGACGGCCCGTCGGGCCGTCCGTCAGGCCGGCGGCCCGACCTTCCGTCAGACCGTCCACCGGACGGCCCGGGTCGGCGGGTGCGGCGCCCGGGGCCGCCTCCGGGTACACCTCGCAGCCGTCCAGCGGCAGTTCCTCGATCGTCTCGTTGGCCGCCGCGGGCACGCCGAGCCACCGGACGGCGGACGTCACCGCCGCCCGCGCCTGGCGCAGGCCGGGCGTGCCCCAGCCGAGCAGCTCGACCGCCAGGCCGGGGGCCACCAGCAGCCGCCGGTAGTGCCGCCCCGAGGCCGGGTCGGGCACGCTCGGGCCGACCGCCCGCAGCGCGGCGGCCATCCGGACCCGGGCGCACTCGTTCCCGCCGTTGGCCGACCCCACCCGGTCGTAGAGGTAGCCGAGGTAGTACGCCGTGCCGATCAGCGCCTGCGCCTCCTCGCCCGCCTCCCGGGCCAGCGCGGAGCCGGGGTCACCGGCGTCCTCCGGCTCCAGCGAGCCGCCGGGCAGCGAGACGATGCCGTCCTTGGGGTTGACCAGGGTCAGCACCCGGCCGTCGGGCGCAAACAGCCATCCCCACGACTGCTTGACCGCGAGCCCGGGGGGAACCCGCTCCCCCGGCCGCCACGGCCACCCCGCGGTGGGACGCCGGCGCACCCGGCCGAGCAGCTCGGCGATCTCCGCGCTGTACTCGATCCGGCTCATGCGTCCCCCCTTTCGGTGTCGGGCTCGCCGGACCGACGGTGCGCGGGGACGTTCGCGATACGCGGGTTCGGGGCCGAGCGGAGCGGGCCCGGCGGTGTGGGGCACCGGCCGTTCCCACTGTTGATCTTCCCCGAAATCTTCCCCGAACAGGCGGTCGATGAACAGTCCCCAGCGCCGCTCGGTGGACAGCGGGGGCCGAACGCCCTGGTCAGCGACGGTCAGCCCAGGGGCCCACCGCCCTCCTCCGTCGAGGGCGGCGCCGGGAGCGGGAAGCCCGGCAGCGGGACGGCGGCCGGCGGGAAGGGCAGGCCCCGGCCGACGTCGTCGGCCAGCTCGTCCAGCACCTCCCGGGCGGTCATCGGCCGCAGCCGCCCGCCGTGCAGCGCCCACCCGCGCACCGCGTGCCCGCCGGGCGCCGCCGGATCGCCGTGCAGCACCATCGCCCCGGTGCCGCCGACGGCCAGCCCCGCCGCCAGCGTCACGCAGAACGCCTCCCCGTCCCGCCCGCCCGCGGCGAACCGGCCCCGCTCGACCAGCAGGTCGCTCGCCGAGGTCAGCTCCTCGCCGTCCTCGGGGCCGTGGCAGCGCACGGTCAGCAGGTGGAGCCCGTCACCGGCGCCCGCGGCCACCGCCGACCACACCTCCACCGCGTGCCGCATCACCGCCACCAGCCGCCGATCGCCCGGCGGCCCCTCGCCGGCCGCCGTCAGCAGCGCCGCCATCGCGATGGAGATCCGCAGCCTGGCCCGGTGGTCGTCGGCCAGCTCCGGCAGCAGCACGGCCAGCCGCTGCCCGGCGTAGACGAACGGCTCCCCGGCCAGCTCCGGATCGGCCGCGTACGCGACCCGGGCCGCCGCGTCCCCGGGGTCGAAGCCGAGCGCCGCGCAGTACTCCTCGTAGTCCGCCGGGTCGAGCATCCGCAGGTGGACCTCGAAGCCGTGCCCGCCGAGCGCCCGCAGCTGGACCGCCACCCGCCGCAGGTAGGACCGGAACGACAGCCCGCCGAACAGCCCGTGCCCCGCGAGGTCGGCGAAGTCGGCGGCGCGGACCACCACCGCGAGCGCCACCGGCTGCGGCGGCGGCGCACCACGCGGCCGACCCCACCGCGAACCCCGCGCACCGGGCCCACCCGGCCCGCCGCCCGGCGGCCGCCCACCGGGACCTCGCGCCCCCGGCCCACCCGGCCCGGGCCGCCGCCCCGCACTCCCCCCACGCATGCCGTCCCGCACGACCATGCCCCCTTCCTCCCGCCGTCGACACATGTCGCACCGGTCCCACGAGCCCCTCGGCTCCCGGTGACGGCGACCATACACACGGTCACCGACAATCGACGCCGAGCGACCGTCGGCAGGCGGGAGGGGGCCGGGCGGAGTCCGGGGCGGCGAAGGGCGGACGGGGCGCAGGAGGACGGGTGGGGACCACCGTCGCGGACCGGATTGTCGGTGCCGCCCGTTATGGTCGGGGACCATGCGACTGCTGCATACCTCCGACTGGCACCTGGGGCGATCGTTCCACCGGGAGAGCCTGCACGACGCCCAGCGCGCCTTCCTGGACCACCTGGTGGCGGTGGTCCGGGCCGAACGCGTGGACGCCGTGCTGGTCGCCGGCGACGTGTACGACCGCGCGCTGCCCGGGCTGGAGGCGGTGGCGCTGTTCGACGACGTGCTGCACCGGCTGGCCGACCTCGGCGTGCCGACGGTGTTCATCAGCGGCAACCACGACTCCGCCCGCCGCCTCGGTGTGGGCGCGGGCCTGATCGGCCGGGCCGGCGTCCACCTGCGGACCGACCCGGGCGAGTGCGCCGAGCCGGTGGTGCTGGCCGACGAGCACGGGCCGGTCGCCGTCTACGGGCTGCCGTACCTGGAGCCGACGCTGGTCCGGGAGCGGTTCGGCCTGGCGCGCGGCGGCCACGCTGCGGTGCTCGGCGCGGCCATGGACCAGGTCAGGGCCGACCTCGCGGCCCGGCCGGCCGGTACCCGCGCGGTGGTGCTGGCGCACGCCTTCGTCACCGGCGGCGAGCCCAGCGACAGCGAGCGCGACATCGCGGTGGGCGGGGTCGCGGCCGTCCCCGCCTCGGTCTTCGACGGCGTGCACTACGCCGCCCTCGGCCATCTGCACGGCTGCCAGACGCTCGCCCCGCACCTGCGCTACAGCGGCTCCCCGCTCGCCTACTCCTTCTCCGAGCACGAGCACCGCAAGAGCATGTGGCTGGTCGACCTCGCGGCGGACGGCGCGGTCACCGCCGAGCGGGTGTACTGCCCGGTGCCCCGCCCGCTGGCCCGGCTGCGCGCCCGGCTCGAGGAGCTGCTCACCGACGAGCGGTACACCGCCGACGAGCACTCCTGGGTGCAGGCCACCCTCACCGACCCGAGCCGCCCGAGCGAGCCGATGGAGCGGCTGCGCCGCCGCTTCCCGCACACCCTCCAGCTGCTCTTCGAACCGGAGGAGACCACCGCCGCCGCCTCCTCGTCCTACGCCGCCCGGGTCGGCGGGCGGACGGACCTGGAGATCGCCGAGGGCTTCCTGCGGCACGTCCGCCCCGGCGCCGAGCCGGACGCGGCCGAGCTGGACTGGCTGCGCGAGGGCTTCGAGCGCGTCCGGGAGACCACCGACCGGAAGGCGGAGCTGCCCCGATGAGACTCCACCGGCTGACCGTGACCGCGTTCGGCCCGTTCGCGGCCACCGAGACGGTCGACTTCGACGCGCTCGCCGCCGGCGGGCTGTTCCTGCTGCGCGGCGCCACCGGCGCGGGCAAGAGCAGTGTGCTGGACGCGGTCTGCTACGCCCTCTACGGCGAGGTGCCCGGCACCCGCCGCGCCAACCGGCTGCGCAGCGACCACGCCGAGCCGGACCGGCTGACCGCCGTCCGGCTGGAGCTGACGCTGGGCGGGCGCCGGCTGGAGATCACCCGCGTCCCCGAGCAGCCGCGGCCGAAGAAGGTCGGCCGCGGCATGACGGTCGAGCGCGCCCAGACGCTGCTGCGCGAGTGGTCGGCCGACGGGGCGGACACCGGTGACGGCGCGCCCGGCTGGCGGGCGGTCAGCAAGTCGCACCAGGAGGCCGGGGAGGAGATCCACCGGCTGATCGGCATGAGCCGGGACCAGTTCTGCCAGGTGGTGCTGCTGCCGCAGGGCGACTTCGCGCGGTTCCTGCGGGCGGACTCGGAGGAGCGCGGCAAGCTGCTGCGCCGGCTGTTCGACACCGAGCGGTTCCAGTCCGTCGAGGCCTGGCTGGCCGAACAGCGCCGGTCCCACGAGGCCGCCGTGCAGGCGGGGCGCCGCCGGCTGCGGGACCTCGCGAGCAAGGCGGAACAGGCGGCCGGGCCGGGCGCCGATCCGGCCGTCGGCCGGGTGCCCGGCGAGGAGGAGGGCGGCCCGGCGGACACCGATCTCACCGAGGGCGTGCTGGGCTGGGCGGCCGTGCTGCGCAGCGGCGCGGCCGAGCAGCTGACGGTCGCCGGCGCGGCGCTGGCGGGCGCGGAGGAGGCCCACCGGGCCGCGCAGCGGGCGCGGGAGGCCGCCGAGCAGCTGGCCGACCGGCAGGAGCGGCACCGGCAGGCAGTGCGCGAGGCGGCCCGGCTGGCCGAGGACGAGCCCGCCCGGGCGGCGGACCGGCGGCGGCTGACGGCGGCGCAGGCGGCGGTCGGCGTCGAGTCGGTGCTGCACCTGCGCGAGCGCGCGGCGGAGGCGTACCGGCGGGCCCGGGAGGAGGAGCACCGGCACCGCGCGGTGCTGGCCGAGCTCGCCGACGGCCCGGCGGGACGGGCCCTCACGGCGGACGGCGGCTCCCAGGACGGTGGCTCCGGGCCCGGCGGCCCGGCGCTGGCCCACGCCGAGGCCGAGGAGCTGGCCGAGGCCGAGCAGCGGCTGCGCGCGGAGGTCGTCCGGCTGGAGGCGGCCCGGGAGGACGAGCGGCAGTGCGCCGAGCTGGACGGCGCGCGCTCGGCGCTGGCCGCCGACCTGCGGCGCGCCGAGGACCTCGCCGAGGAGGCGGGCGACTGGCTGGCCGACTTCGAGCCCCGGCTGGCCGCCCTCCAGGCGGAGGAGTCCGCCGCCCGGGACGCCGCCGGGAGCGTCGAGCGGCTGGACGCCCGGCGCGCGGAGCTGGCCGCGCGCCTCGCCGCCGCCCGTGAGCGGGACGGGCTCGATCTGGAGATCGACCACGCCCGGCCGCGCGTGCTGGCGCTGCGGACGGAGGCGCTGGACGCCCGGCAGTACGGCCTGGACCTCCGTGAGCGCCGGCTGGCCGGGATGGCCGCCGAGCTGGCCGCCCGGTTGAGCGCCGGGGAGCCGTGCCGGGTCTGCGGCTCGGCGGAGCACCCGGCCCCGGCCCGACCGGTCGGCGAGCCGGTCCGGGCCGAGGACGAGGAGCGGGCCCGGCGGGCCCAGACGGCCGCCGAGCAGGCCGCCGACACGGCGGAGCGGGGGCTGTCCGGCCTCCAGGTGCGCCGGGCGGCGGCGGCCGGCGCGTCCGGTGAGGAGCCCGCCGAGGCCCTCGCGGGCGCGCTGGCCGGGTTGGAGGGCGAGTACCGGGAGGCGCTCCGGGTCGCGGAGGGGCTCGGCCCGGCGGGCCGGGCGATCGAGCGGCTCACCGCGGAGCAGGCCGTCCGGCGCACCGCGCTGGCCGGGGCCCGCGAGCGGAGCGCCGAGCTGGCCGCCCAGGCGCGGACCCTGCACGCCGAGCAGGGGAAGCTGGCCGCCCGGGTGGCGGCGGCCCGGGGCGGCGCGCCGTCGGTGGCGGCGCGCGCGGCCGCCCTGGACCGGCTCGCCTCGGCCGTGGCGGCGCTGGCGGCGGCGGCCCGGGCCGCCGCCGAGGCGGCGCACCAGCTCAAGCGGGCCGACGACGAACTGGCCGGCGCCGCGGTGGCGGCCGGGTTCGCGAGCGCGCGGGACGCCGCCGCCGTCCTGCTGCCCCGGCCGGAGCGCGAGCGGCTGGAGCAGCGGCTGGACCGGCACCGGGCGGAGCTGGCGGCGGCCGAGCGGCGGCTCGCCGAACCGGAGCTGGCCGCGGCCGCCGCCCTGCCGCCCGCCGACCTGCCGGGCACCCGCGCCGCGCTCGGCGCCGCCACCGACCGGCTGCGGGCCGCGCACGCCGCGCGGGACGCGGCCCGGGTGCGGTGCGAGGCGCTCGCCGCGATCGGGCGGCAGCTGGCGGAGCTGGCCCGCTCGCTCGCGCCGGAGCTGGACCGGTACGCGCGAATCGGCCGGCTGGCCGCGCTGGCGGCCGGCACCTCGGCCGACAACCGGCTGCGGATGCGCCTGGAGTCCTACGTCCTGGCGGCGCGCCTGGAGCAGGTGGCGGCGGCGGCGAGCGACCGGCTGGTCCGGATGTCCGGCGGGCGCTACACCCTGGTCCACAGCGACGACCGGGGCACGGGCAACAAGCGCTCGGGGCTGGCGCTGCGCGTGGTGGACGCCTGGACCGGCACGGAGCGCGACACCGCGACGCTCTCCGGCGGCGAGAGCTTCTTCGCCTCGCTGGCCCTGGCGCTCGGCCTCGCCGACGTGGTCACCGACGAGGCCGGGGGCATGCCGCTGGACACCCTGTTCATCGACGAGGGCTTCGGCAGCCTCGACGAGCACACCCTGGAGGAGGTGATGGACGTCCTCGACGGTCTGCGCGAGCGGGACCGCGCGGTCGGCATCGTCAGCCACGTCGCCGATCTGCGCAGCCGGATCCCGGCCCAGCTGCTGGTCCGCAAGGGCCGGCACGGCTCCACCCTGGCCCTGGCGGGGCGGGAGGACGCCTGACGCCTGACGCCGGGCAGGCGGAGCGGTCGCGGCGGACCGGGCGCGGGCGCGTCCCGTCAGCCGGAGCAGGCGATCCGCTGGGCCTGCTGCCAGGTGCAGACGGGGCAGAGCGTGCTGCCCGGGTGGTCGGCGGGCAGTTCGGTCGGCTCGCCGCACAGGACGCAGTCCGCGCGCGGGCCGGTGAGGTCCGGGTCGGGCAGCAGACCCGCCACGGTGTCGCCGTCGCCCGGGGCGAGGACGCAGAGCTGCTCGGCCCCGGCCGCCGCGGCGCCGTCGGTGTCCGGAGTGCCGGCGGGGACCCTGTCGTTCACGGCTGTCTCGCTCATGGCGCCCTCTTTACTCCTCGCCCGGGCCCGGCGCAAGGCCCGCCGGAGCGGGCGGCTACGGTGGCGGCATGCCCTTCTCCCCCGCCACCGCCCGGCCGACGTCCGCCCTGGAACGGCGGCTGTCGGCCGCCCGGGCCGCCGCGCCCGGCTACCGCGAGGTGGGCGCCACCCGGGACGCCCGGCTGCCGGACGGCTACACCCACCTGCGGCGGCGGGTCCACCTCGGGCACGGCCCTCAGGTCCTGGCGCGCGCCGGGAGGTTCGTCCTCGGCTGGGGCTGCCAGCTGGGCACCGGTTTCGCCGTGTACCCGTACGTGCCCGTCGAGCCGGGGGCGACGGTGCTGCTGCGCCTCGCCCTGCCCGGCACCCGGTGGCCCCGGCTGGTGATCCCGTGCCGGGTGGTGTGGACGGTGGAGGAACCGGACCGGATCGGCTTCGCCTACGGGACGCTGCCGGGGCACCCGGAGTGCGGCGAGGAGGCGTTCGTGGTGTCCATGGACGCCTCGGGCGAGGTGTGGTTCGAGGTGAGCGCCTTCGCCCGGCTCGCCGCCTGGTACGCGCGGCTCGGCCGCCCGGTCGCCGTGCTCTGCCAGTACCTGGCGATCGAGCGGTACCTCTCCGCGGTCGTCGAGGCGGTCGGCGAAGCGGCCACCGGAGCAGCCACCGGAGCGGCCGTCGAAGCAGCCGTCGAAGCAGCCGTCCAGGCGACCGGCGAGGCGATCACCGAAGCGGCCGTCCCCGAGGCCCCCGGGAACGGGCCGGCGGCGGGCTGAGCCCTGCCCGGCGCCGCCCGCCCGGGGGCTTCGGCCCGGTCAGCCCAGGAAGGAGAGCCGGACGGTCCGCCGCGGATTGTCGCCGTTGGTGTCGACGAGGACCACCGACTGCCAGATGCCCAGCGCGAGCCGCCCGTCGATCACCGGCAGGGTCGCGTGCGGGGCGAGCAGGCCGGGGACGACGTGGTCGCGGCCGTGGCCCGGGCTGCCGTGCCGGTGCTGCCAGCGGTCGTCGGCCGGCAGCAGGTCGCGCAGGGCCGCGAGCAGGTCGGCGTCGCTGCCGGATCCGGTCTCCAGCACGGCGATCCCGGCCGTCGCGTGCGGGACGAAGACGTTGAGCAGGCCGTCCCGTCCGGGGGCGTGTCCGTCGAGGAACCGGGCGCAGCGTTCGGTGATGTCGAGTGCGACCTCGTGGCTGCCGGTGGTGATCTCGAAGGTCTCGGTCCGGAAGGACGGGGTGTGGGGGGTGGTGTGGGTGTGGTCCGCCATGGCGCCATCCTCGCCCACGTCAGGGGGTGGTCCACCCAGCCTCGCCGACTCCCCGTGCCGGTGGGGCAAGTCGGCATATCATGAGAGGTTCAGACCAATCCGGATGGCGCCGGGGCGGCCCGGCTCCGGGCACGCCGAAGACCCGACGGTCGCGGTGATCCGTCGGGTCGGTGCAGGTGGGTGCGGGGCGGCGGTGCGTCCCGAGGCCGGCCGGCCTCTCAGCCGCGGCCGCGCCCGCCGAAGAGCCCGCGCCGCAGCCGGCGCAGCGGCGCCAGCAGCCTGACCCGCGCGTGGCGGCGCGGCGGCGCGGTCGGGGCGCCGACACCGCGCGGCGTCAGCTCCCTTATCAACCCGAGCGCCTCGGCGGTGTCCACCGCCGGGAGTGCGGGCGCGCCGAGCACAGCCAGGTGCCGGTCGATCCGGCGGCCGGTCGTGCCGACACCGCACTGGATCGCCGGCACGCGGGGCCGAGTCCGCACTTGCATGTGTTCCATCTGATTTCCCACCCCTACGAGGCGCCAGGGCCGTGAGGCGAAGACTATCCGCGACAGACGGTCTTCGCGCAACCGTCCCGGTGTTCTGCCACCGTACCGTGCGGCGTCAACTGACACCGCACCAGGGGCGGCCCGGGCGGTCACGACTAGGCATCAATGATGGTGCACGACCGGGCGTTCGTCAGCGGGTTCGCCGGGTCGCGCACCCGGCGCCCGCCACGAAGCCGCGCGCCGGGCGCACGCAGTCACCGGACCTTCACTCTCCGTGCCCGCCTGTCACCCCTCGGGAGATCCACTTCCGACTCCAGCTCGGTACGACTATCCGTTTAGGAAGTGAACACAGACGAGGGATTGACGTGGGCCCTGACTCCAAGCAATATCTGTAGCGATCACGCGGGCGCGAGCCGCGCCCATCGCCGTGTTCGACTGATGAAGATTCCGGCTCCCCCGTGCCTACTGCCAGGCCGCCTCGACGCTGCGGCGGCCAGGCTCGGGCGGTGCCCGGACCGGCGGCCGGCCGTAGAGGGTCGGCCGGGCCGCCACCAGGCTGCCGGTGCCGCCCCGCACGGGGTCAGGCACCGGCGGCTCCAGCGTCATGGACCTGCGGATTCCGCCCCGGCGCCGCCTCGGTAGACTCGGCCAGCGTGCCAGTCCTCCTCAGCATCGTGCTCCCGGTCCACGGGGTGGAGCGCTTCCTGCCCCGCTGCCTCGACTCCCTCCTGGCGGACACCCCCTCCACCGAGTCCCGCGTCGAGGTGATCGCGGTCGACGACCGCTCCCCCGACCGCTGCGGCGCGATCCTGGACGAGTACGCGGCCCGCGACCCGCGTCTGCGCGTCCTGCACCTCGCCGAGAACCAGGGCCTCGGCGGAGCCCGCACCGCCGCCCTCCCCGAGACCCGGGGCGACTACGTCTGGTTCGTCGACAGCGACGACTGGGTGCCCGAGGGCACGGTCGCCGCCCTGCTCGACGAGCTCACCGCCGAGACGGAGCGCGCCGGGCGCGGCGAGGCCCCCGCCGACGTGCTGCTGACCGACTTCACCCACGTCTACCCCGACGGCGGCACCGAGCCCAACCCCTGGCGGCACGTGCTGACCGGCTCCCCGCTCGTCGCGGGCTGCACGCTGGCCGAGCACCCCGCGCTGTTCAAGACCGTGATGTCGGTCTGGAACAAGGTGTTCCGCCGGGAGTTCCTGCTCGGTCTCGGCGTCTCCTTCGGCCGCGGCTACTACGAGGACATCTCGGTCACCTACCCGGCGCTGCTCGCCGCCGGGCGGCTGCGCTACCTCGACCGCCCCTGCTACTTCTACCGGCGCGGCCGGGCCGGGGCGATCACCAGCACCGCCTCCGCCAAGCACGCCGACGCCTTCGCGCAGTACGACGCGATCTTCGCGTTCCTGGACCGGCCCGACCGCCCCGGCGAGCCCGTCCCGCAGGCGCTGCGCACCCTGGTCTTCGAGCGGACCGTGCAGCAGGCGCTCACCGTCTACGACACCCCGGGGCTGGTCCCGGCCGGGCTGCGGCCCGGGTTCTTCCGCCGGATCGCCGAGCACTTCGCCCGGCACCGCCCGGTGGGCTACCGCTTCCCCGGGGGCGTGCGCGGGGTGCGGTACCGGCTCGCGGCGCGCGGCGCCCGGCGCGCGTACGGGGAACTGCGCCGGACGGGGCGGCTGCCGCGCGAACTCAAGCGCGGGGCCCGCGCGGTGGCGCCGGCCCTGAAGAAGGGGGTGCGCGGCAGCGCCCGGTTCACCGCGTACAACGCCTTCCGGCGGATGCCGCTCAACCCGGGGCTGGCGGTGTACGCCGCGTACTGGCACCGGGGTTACGCGTGCAGTCCGGCCGCCATCTACGAGAAGGCGAAGGAGCTGGCGCCGGCGATCCACGGTGTCTGGGTGGTGGAGAACCGGACCCAGGCCGCGACGCTACCGGACGGCGTGCCGTACGTCATCGTCAACACCCCGGCCTACCTGAAGACGATGGCCACGGCCAAGTACTTCGTGAACAACGTCAACTTCCCGCGCACGATGGTCAAGCGCCCCGGCACGGTGCACGTCCAGACGCAGCACGGCACGCCGCTCAAGGCGATGGGCATGGACCTCAGGGACCACCCGGTGGCCGCCGACGGGATGGACTTCGACCGGCTCCAGGAGGCCGTCGACCGCTGGGACTTCCTGGTCTCCTCCAACCCGCACACCAGCGAGCACTTCGCCCGCGCCTTCCCCGGCCGCTACGAGATGCTGGACACCGGCTACCCGCGCAACGACCGGCTGGCGAACGCGACGCCGGCCGAGTCGGCGGCGATGCGCGAGCGGTTCGGGCTGGCGCCCGGGCAGACCGCCGTGCTGTACGCGCCCACCCACCGGGAGGCGCGCGGCGGCTACGTACCGCTGCTGGACGTGCGGGAGCTGGCGCGGCAGTTGGGGCCGGGGTTCACGCTGCTGGTGCGCACCCACTACTTCCACACCGGCGGCCCGGGCGACCTGACGGAGCAGGAGGGCGCGGCGCGGATCGTGGACGTGTCGGCGCACCCGACCGTGGAGGACCTCTACCTGGCGGCGGACGTGCTGGTCACGGACTACTCGTCGATGATGTTCGACTACGCCGTGCTGGACCGGCCGGTCGTGATCTTCGCGCCGGACTGGGAGGAGTACAAGCGGGACCGGGGCGTCTACTTCGACCTGTTCGAGCAGCCGCCGGGCGCGCTGACGACGGATCCGCAGGGGCTGGCGAAGGCGCTGCTGGCCGGGGACCCGGAGCCGGCGGCGCGGGCGGCGTTCCGCGAGCGGTTCTGCCCGTGGGACGACGGCGGGGCCGCCGAGCGGGTGGTCCGCCGGGTGTTCCCGACCACCGGCTGAGGCGGCTGAGGCGGCCACGGCCGGGCGCGCGACGACCGCCGGCGCGGGCGGCGACGGGCCCCGGGGCGCTCCCCGGGGCCCGTTCGCGTCGCGTCAGCCCTGGCGCGCGGCCAGGAACTCGTCGAAGGTCAGCTCGCCGTCGTGGTTGGTGTCCATCGTCTTGATGACGGCCTCGGCCACGGCGATCGAGGTGGTCAGGTCGCCGAGCTCGCGCGCGACCAGAGCGTACTCGGCGGCGGTGATCCGGCCGTCGCCGTTCACGTCGTACTTGTCGAACGCCGCGCGGATGTCGTTGACGTCTGCCATGGAGCCCTCCCTGGGACTGTTCAGATGCTGATGTGTAATTCCGACGGCCGTACCCTACCGGGCCGTGGTGAGCGCCACGGCCGGCGGGAGTGGACGGCGTCCGGGGTGGGTGTCGTAGTCTGCGGTTCTGATCCCGGCCCGGCCGGGCGAACCGAACGCCGCTCGTCGTAACCCCAGGCCCGGGCACCTCTCGGGCGTGCTCGTCCAGGGAGGGACCATGCTCGATCTCGTCACCAGGCTGGTGCTGAAACCGCTCGCCCGGGGGATCTGGCGGCCCACCATCGAGGGCATCGAGAACGTGCCGCGCAAGGGCGGCGTCATCCTGGCCAGCAATCACCTCTCGTTCATCGACAGCGTGGTGATCCCGCTCACCGCCCCGCGCCGGGTGCACTTCCTGGCCAAGGCCGAGTACTTCACCGGCAGCGGGCTCAAGGGAGCGCTGTCGCGCGGCTTCTTCCAGGGGATCGGCGCGGTGCCGGTCGAGCGCGGCACCTACCGCTCCGCGCAGGCCTCGCTGGAGCGGGCGCTGGAGATCCTGGAGGACGGCAAGGCCTTCGGCATCTACCCCGAGGGCACCCGCTCGCTGGACGGCCGGCTCTACCGCGGCAAGACCGGCGTGGCCTGGCTGGCCCTGACCGCCGGCGTCCCGGTGGTGCCGGTGGCGCTGGAGGGGCCGGAGGGGATCCTGCCGGTCGGCAAGCGGCTGCCGCGGCTCAAGAAGGTGACGGTCCGTTTCGGCGAGCCGCTGCACTTCGACGAGCTGCACGGGCAGGCCCGTTCGCTCAAGGCCCGCCGCCAGGTCACCGACGAGGTGATGGCGGGGATCCAGCGGCTCTCCGGCCAGGAGGTCGTGGAGACGTACAACGAGGTCCCCAAGGCCGCCTGAGCCCCGGGTCCGGCGGGACCCCGCGCGACCCCGCGCGACCCCGCCGGCGTCAGGGCGCGACGGCCGCCACCGGGGACTCCCGGCGCAGCAGCGCGGCGTAGCGGCCGTCCGCCGCCAGCAGCTCCTCGTGGGTGCCGAGTTCGGCGACCTCGCCGCGATCCAGCACGGCGATCTGGTCGGCCCCGCGCACGGTGGAGAGCCGGTGCGCGACGGTGATGGTGGTCCGGCCCGCGGCGAGGGTGTCGATGGCCTCCTGGACGGCGCGTTCGGTGCTGTTGTCCAGCGCGCTGGTGGCCTCGTCGAGGATCAGTACCGGCGGGTTGCGCAGGATGGTGCGGGCGAGCGCGAGGCGCTGCTTCTCCCCTCCCGAGAAGCGGTAGCCGCGCTCGCCGACCAGGGTGTCGTAGCCGTCCGGCAGGGCGGCGACGGTGTCGTGGATCCGCGCGGCCCGGGCGGCGGCGACCAGTTCGTCGTCGGTGGCGTCCGGCTTGGCGAAGCGCAGGTTGTCGGCGACCGAGGCGTGGAAGAGGTAGGTCTCCTGGGAGACCACGCCCACCGCGCGGGCGAGGGTGTCGAAGGACAGCTCGCGCACGTCGACCCCGTCGAGGGTGACCCGGCCGCCGGTGACGTCGTAGAGCCGGGGCACCAGGTAGCTGAGCGTGGTCTTCCCGGAGCCGGTCTCGCCAACCACCGCGAGCGAGCCGCCGGCCGGGATCCGCAGGTCCACCCCGGCCAGGGTGGGCCGCTCCTGCGCGGGGTCGTAGCGGAAGTCGACGCCCTCGAAGCGGACCTCGCCGCGGACGGTATCCAGGGTGACGGGGCGCTCGGGCTCGTCGATCTCCACGGTCAGGTCGAGGTACTCGAAGATCCGCTGGAAGAGCGCGAGCGAGGTCTGCACCTGGACGCCGGTGGCGAGCAGGCTGACGGTCGGGCGGAACAGGCCCTGCTGGAGCGAGACGAAGGCGACCAGGGTGCCGACGGAGACGATCGGGGCGCCGCCGGCCGCGGTCATGCCGGCCGCCCAGTAGATCACCGCGGGCATCGCGGCCATCACGATCTGGATGGTGTTCATCCGCCAGCGGCCGGCCATCGAGGCGCGCACCTCCAGCTCGGCGAGCCGGTCGGACTGGCCGGTGAACTCGCGGGAGAGCGACGCGGAGCGGCCCATCGTGCGGCCGAGCAGGATGCCGCTGACCGAGAGCGACTCCTGCACCGCCGAGCTCATCGCGGCGAGCTGCTTCTGCCGCTCACCGGTGATCTTCTTGCGCTCGTTGCCGACCCGGCGGCTGATCCAGACGAACAGCGGCAGGAGCAGCAGCGAGACCACGGTCAGCCGCCAGTCCAGCGCCGCCATGGCGACCACCGAGGCGACCACGGCGGTGAAGTTGGAGACCAGGGAGGTGGCGGTGGAGGTCACCGTGGACTGCATGCCGCCGATGTCGTTGGCGATCCGGGACTGCACCTCGCCGGTGCGGGTTCGGGTGAAGAACGCCAGCGACATCCGCTGCAGGTGGCGGTAGACGGCGGTGCGCAGGTCGTGCATGACCCGCTGGCCGACGGTGGTGGAGATCAGCGTCTGCAGCACGCTGAAGACGCTGTTGACCACGGCGGTGCCGACCATGCCGAGCACCAGGACGGTCAGCAGTCCGGTGCGGCCCTGCGGGATGGCGGTGTCCAGGACGGCGCGCAGCAGGAACGGTGTGGTCACCGAGACCACGGCGGAGGCGGCGACCAGCAGGCCGACGACGGCGAGGCGGCCGGAGTAGGGGCGGAAGAGCGCGAGGATGCGGCGCCACTGGGTCGGCGGGCGCGGGTCGTCCTCGGCGCGGGCGGGCGGGGTCCACTGGATGCCTTCGGGGCGCACGGGCTGGCAGCCTCCCTCGGACGGCCGGGCGGGCGCGGCACCGCTGGGGCGCGCGCCGACGGCGGGTGGGCGGTCGGGCGGCCGCCAGCATAACGAGAGAGGCTCATAGTTAGCAAAGCTAATAGTGAGATGCCCTCCGCGATGGCGGTCCGGCCGCGCCCGACCGCGCCGGCCCTCCGTCCTGGTCTCCCGCCCTCCCGGCGTCCCCGGTCAGGTGGTGCGGTAGGTGCGGGCCGCCTTGGAGGAGACACCGCCGAGCTTCCCGGACGGCAGCACCCGGGCGACCGCCACCGCCAGCTTGTAGCGCCTGCTCGGCACCGAGACCGAACGCCCCCGGGCCAGGTCGCGCATCGCCTCGTCGACCACGCGCTCCGCGGACAGCCAGCCCCAGGACGGGATGTTGTCCGTGCCCATGCCGGCCCGCTGATGGAACTCGGTGCGGGTGAAGCCCGGGCAGAGCGCCATCAGCCGCACCCCGGTGCCGCCGAGGTCGCGCATCACGCCCTGGGTGAAGCTCACCACCCAGGCCTTGCTCGCCCCGTAGGTGCCGCGCGGCAGGAACGCCGCCACCGAGGCCACGTTGACGACCGCGCCGCGCCCGCGCTCGCGCATTCCCGGCAGGGCGGCCGTGGTCAGCCGCAGCACCGCCTCGATGTGCACCTTCAGCATGTCCAGCTCGTCCTGCAGCGGCACGGTGGAGAACGCGCCCCGGTTGCCGAAGCCGGCGTTGTTCACCAGCAGGTCCACCGGGTGCTCGCGGTCGGACAGCCGGGCCTCGACGTCGGCGATGCCCCGGTCGGTGGCGAGGTCGGCGCCGAGCACCTCCACCTCCACGCCGAACCTCCCCCGCAGGTCCGCGGCGGAACGTTCCAGCCGCTCGGTGTCCCGGGCCACCAGGACGAGCCGGTAGCCGCTCCGCGCGAACCGGCGGGCGAACGCGGCTCCGATGCCGGCGGTCGCGCCGGTGATCAAGGCAGTGGTCATGCAGCGACCGTACCTACTCCCGGGTATCCGCGACAGCCCGGCCGTGCCGCTGCGCCCTTGCGCGGTGCCTCATCGTGACGACGGTGACGGAGCGTGCAGGGGTGGCGCCGGTGGGTTCGTGCTCGTATCGTCGATCGAGGGGGCATCGCCGGACCAGGCGGTGGAACTTCGATGAGGAGGCACTCAGATGCTTGCTCAGACCACCCGTACGACGCGGGCCCCGCTCGCCACCCGGGCCGAGATCGACGCGCTCGGTACGTTGATCACGGAGGACGAGGCGGCCGTCAGCGACGCGCCCACGTACCAGCCCGAAGCCGCAGGCCTGCTCCTGCTCCTCGGACTCCTCCTGCTGTCGCCGCACAAGCAGCCCAAGGAGAAGACCCGGTAGACCCGGTTGATCCGGTCGGACCCGGTCGAACCCTCGGCCGGGTCAACGGCCCGACCGGGGGCCCCGACCGACCGGCCGACCGGACCCGAAGGTCCTGAGCACGCTCCAGACAGGAGAATCCCACTCCATGCCGTTCGCCGACACCACGCTCCGCGACGAGTACGCGGCGGCCGTCGAGCGAGTGGCGGGCCGGGTCCTCGACGCCCTCCGGGGTGCCGCGGGCCCGGCCGCGCCCACCCGCCCGTCCGCCCCGGGCGCCACCCGGCCCGACCGCCCGGCGCCCCCGACGCCCGACCCCCTCCTGGACGAAGGCCCCCTCTCCAAGGCCTCGCTGGCGGCGGTGCGGGTCCTGGGGCCCGACCTCTTCGCCGCCCCGCTGCTCGCCGGCCTCCCCCTCGACGGGCCGACCGCCGACGCCGCCGCCGAGGCCGTCGAAGCCTTCCCGATGACCGAGACCTCCCCCGCGACCGGCTCCGCCGCCGGGCACCCGTCCCCGTCGGACGCCGCGCTCGCCAACGCCTGGCGCGACCGGGCCACCGCACGGCTCGTCGAACTGGCGGGCCGCCCCGCCCCGGCGACCGGCCCCGAGCCGGCGTGGCCCCCGGAGCCGACGGCGGGCGACTGGCCGCGCTGGACCGTGGCGATGGCCCGGCTCTCCGCGCTCGCCCTCCCCCGGCTCGACGGCCCCGTGCACGAGCTGGCCCGGCGCCACTCGCTGACCGTGGCGCGCGGCGTCACCCGCTCCATGCTCCGCCGCGACTACCGCACCGCCGCCCGGCTCGCCCGCTGGCTGGCCTGGAACGAGGCGAACGGCGGACCGGCGCACCTCGAACTCGGCCCCGTGCTGGACCGGATCCGGGCGGTCGGCGACGGCAGCACCCGCATGTGGCTCGAACTCGCCGTCGCCGAACGGCTGTCGGACGCCGGCGAGGCGTCCGGCGGGACGCCAACGGGGACCACGGACCGGACCGCTCCCCAGCACCCGGGCGACTCCCAGGACGGAGCGGCGGCATGACGGACAGTCAGATCATCGCCATCGCCCAGCAGGTCGGCTCGAAGTCGCTGCGCTGGCTGCACTCCTTCTACGAGAGCGGCCTCGGCGGCTTCGAGGAGGACGTCACCACCGACCTCGCCAACCCCAACGAGATCTACAAACCGCTCGGCGAAGTCGCCCTGGCCACCGGCCTGCTGCTGCGCGAGGGGGTCGCCGGCGCCGACGACACCCGGATCGCCCGCCAGATCATCGACCTCGCCTGGGCCGAACTGCGCGAGGGCGACCTGCTGTACGACCGGCAGCTGCGCTACCCGCTGATGACCGACCCGCTGGAGGTCTACGTCCACTTCGCGCGGGCCGGCTACCGCCACCGCCCGCTGGAGGAACAGCTGGCGACGCTGAACCGGCTGCGCTCCGTACGGGCCGCCGAGCAACTCCCCAGCCGCCGCCTGGCCTCGGCCAACGGCCGGCGGGTGATCGGCCTGGACCAGCTGGAGGACTGGGACGAACTGGCCGCCACCACCTGGCTGGGCGCCACGCCCGAGCCGTGGCTGATCGACTGGCTCACCGCCTACTACGTCACGCACTCCGTCTTCCACCTCACCGACTGGGGCGCCCGCCCCGAGTGCCTGCCCCCGCACATCCGCGACTACCTGCGCGACTGGCTGCCGGCCTGGCTCGACGTGTGGCAGGAGGTCGGCCACTGGGACCTCGTGGGCGAACTGCTCATCGTCGCCGCCTGCATCGGCGAACTCGGGCAGGGCACCACGGGCTGGGCCGCGCTGGCGGCCGCCCAGCAGCCGGACGGGCTCCTGCCCAAGGACGCCAACACGGCGACCGAGGGCGACCCCGCCCAGCTGCTCACCGACCACGGGCACACCGCGGTGGTCGCCGTGGTCGCCGCCACCACCACGCTGGCCCGCGCGCTCGGCGGCACGACCGGGGCGGCCGCGGGCGCGCCGGCGGTGGCGGTCGGAGCGCCGCCGGAGAGCTAGGTGGACCCCCGGGGCGGACCCGCGTGGGAGGACGACGGCCCTTGGGGCGAAAGGGAGTTGGCCGACCTGGTCCGGTCCGCCGGGCCGGGCGCCAGCGCCGTGACGCTCGCCGTGGCGAGGGGCGAGCGGCAGGCGGTGCGGTGCGCCGGCCGGGTGGATCACGCCGGCGGCGAACCCTGCACGCCCGACACCGTCTTCGAACTCGGCTCCATCACCAAGACGTTCACCGCCCTGCTGCTCGCCGACCTGGCCGCGCGGGGCGAACTCGCCCTCGACGACCCGGTGGAGCGCCACCTCCCGGACGGCTGGCAGCCCGCCGACGTCCGACGCGGCGGGCCGATCCGGCTGCTGCACCTGGCCACCCACACCTCCGGGCTGCCGAGGCTGCCGCCGGGGCTGGTGAGCAGCGCCGTCCCGGCCTGGGGCAGCAATCCGTACGCCGCGTACGGCGAACGGCGGCTGCGGGCGGGCCTGGCCCGGACCACCGTGCGGCACCGGCCGGGCGAGCGGTTCGGGTACTCCAACTTCGGGGTCGGGCTGCTCGGGCGGCTGCTCACCGAGGCGGGTCGCGGCGCCGGCTACCCGGAACTGCTCGCGGAGCGGATCTGCCGGCCGCTCGGGCTGCGCGCCACCACCTGCTCGCCCGACTCGCCGCACCGGGCGATCGGCCACCGGCACGGACGTCCCCTGCCGCCGTGGCGCATCCCCGGGCTTCCGGGCGCGGGCGCCGTCCGGTCCAGCGGCGCGGACCTGCTCCGCTTCCTGGGCGCGCATCTGCGGCCGGGCGAGGGCGGGTCGGCGGACGGCGCCCTGGGGGAAGCCCTGCGGGAGGTGCAACGGCCGCGGCTGAGGCTGCCGCGCTCGGGCGACCAGCTCTGCCTGGTCTGGAACCACCGGCGCACCCCGGACGGCCGCGACCTGCTCTTCCACTCCGGCGGCACCCGCGGCTGCACCACACTCATCGCGTTCTGCCCGCAGACCGCCACCGCCCTCGCCGCCCTCTGCAACACCGGCCCGAGCCGGCGGGACAACTTCGCGCAGGCGGCCTACGACGTGTTCAAGCGGTTCGCGGCTGCGGCGGACGCGGAGCGAGGGCGGGGCGGCTGACACCTGACAGATGACAGCTGACGGATATTGAAATCTGTCAGCTGTCATCTGTTATCTGATATCTGTCAGTTGTCAGCTGTCATCTGTCAGCCGGACTTCGTCAGTGCCGCTCGGAGCGGGCGGCCGTGTCGGCGGCGCCGCCCGCACCGACCGCGCGCAGGCGGGTGGCGGCGGTCGCGGCGAACTGGGGCGCGAGGCGGGCCACGTCACGGGAGCCGACCAGGGCGATCAGGGACGGCAGGGCCCAGCGGATCGGCTGCATACCGCGCAGCCAGGCCTGGGCGTAGACGTGGGCGGAGCGCCGGGCGATGCCGGCGACCAGGCGGTCCACCGCCGGCTCCAGCGGGTAGGTCTTGTTCGCCGGCCACGGCAGCCGGGAGCGCATCTGCTTGAGCACGGTGTCCTCGTCCGCCCCGCGCACCATGTCGGTGTCGGTCCAACTCAGGTATCCCACACCGACCTTCACGCCCTCGTGGGCCACCTCGGCGCGGATCGCGTGGGCGAACGCCTCGACCCCGGACTTGCTCGCGCAGTAGGCGCTCATCAGCGGCGCCGGGGTGAGCGCGGCCAGCGAGGCGATCTGCAGCAGGTAGCCGCGGCTCTCGGTGAGCACCGGGAGGAAGGCCCGGGCGGTGGCCACGCTGCCGAGCAGGTTCACCTCGATCACCCGGCTGAACGCCCGGTGGTCGTTCTGCAGCAGCGGGCCGCCGATCGCGATGCCCGCGTTGGCGACCACGGTGTCGACCCGGCCGTAGTGCTCCTTGATCCGCCCGGCGAGCACGGTGAGCGCCTCGACGTCGGTGACGTCCGCCTCCCAGGCGGTGGCGTCCGGGCCGCACTGGGCGGCGACGGCCTTCAGCTCGTCCGGCTCCAGGCCGACCAGCGCGACCTTGGCACCGCGGCGGGCGAGGGCGCGGGCCAGGGAGGCCCCGACGCCGCGCGCGGCTCCGGTGACGACGGCGACCTGGGCGGAGAGCGGCGGGGTGGCGGTCATGCGACGGCGGTCCTCTCGGGGTCGGTGCTGGTCGTGGCGTCGATGCTGGTCGCGGCGTCGGTGCTGGTCGCGGCGTCGGCGGCGGCCTCGGCCCCGTCGGCGCGGGTGCCCGGCAGGTGGGCGGCCGCCATCCGGTCGATCTCGGCGGCGATCTCGGCCGGCCGCTCCAGGGGCGCCATGTGGCCGACGCCGGGCAGCAGGAGCAGCCCCTGCGGGTCGGCCAGCGCCGCGACCATCCGGTGCGCGTGCACCGGCGGGGTGAGCCGGTCCTCGGCGCCGACCACGACGGAGGTCGGCGCGGCGAGCCGGGCCAGCCCCGCGCGGACGTCCAACCGCTCCAGCACCCGGGCCCAGTTGGCCCGGACGCCGGTCGGGCAGGCGTGCACGATCCGCACCGCCGCCTCGATCCGCTCGGCGGGCGCGCCGGCCCCCATGATCGCGTATCCGAGCGCGGCCCGGGTGGCCGGACCGACCGGCCCGAGCGGCAGCCGGGAGCGCAGGATCCGCCGGTGCAGGAAGCGCCGAACCCCCCGGGAGCGCACCACCCCCGGGACCACGCGCAACTCCTCAACCAGGCCCGACGGTCCGGTGGACACCAGAACGGCGGCCGCCGTGCGCTCGGCGACCTCGGGGCGGACGGCACCCGCCATGACGGTCATACCACCCATGCTGTGGCCGGCCAGCACGGCGCGCTCGCCCTGCGGGACGACCCGGGTGAGCACCGCCGCGAGGTCCTCGCCCAGCGCGCGGGTGGAGTAGCGCACCCGGCTCGGCGGGATCTCGCTGCGGCCGTGGCCGCGCTGGTCGTAGGCCACCACCCGGTACCGGTCGGCGAGCCGGCGGATCACCGGCGCCCAGAACCGGGTCGAGCAGGTCCAGCCGTGGGCGAGCACGATCGTCGGGGCTCCGGGCTGTCCGTGGACCTCGACGTGCAGCCTGGTCCCGTCGGCCGACACGACGTCCAACTCCTCGGCGGGAACGGGCTGGAGGAAGTCGGCGGGGATCGACGGGCGGCTCATACCAGGACCTCCCCGGCCTCGGCGGTGGTGACGGGACGGCCCGGGCGGCCCTCCCGGCGCAGGATCAGTTCGTATTCGGCGAGGTCGACCTTCCGGGTGGCGCGGCGGAAGGAGGTGGTCGACCCCGGCCAGAGCACGGTGTTCTTGCCGCTCCTGTCCAGGTACCAGCTGCGGCAGCCGCCGGTGGTCCAGACGGTGCGGTCCATCCGGTGCTGGAGTTCGAGGTTCCAGCGGCGCTGCGCCCGGGCGGTGGGCTGCATGGCGGTCGCGCCGATCTCGTCGAGCTTGGTCAACGCGTCGATCACGTAGTTGAGTTGGGACTCGATCATCAGGATCATCGAGCTGTTGCCGAGGCCGGTGTTGGGGCCGATGACGAAGAAGAAGTTCGGGAAGCCGTGCACGGTGGAGCCGCGCAGTGCCTCCATGCCCTCCTTCCACTCCTCGGCGAAGCTGGTGCCGTTGACCCCGAACACCCGGGATCCCATCGGCATGTCGGTGACGTGGAAGCCGGTGCCGAAGACGATCGCGTCCGCCTCGTGCTCGCTGCCGTCGGCGCCGACCAGGGTCGATCCGCGCACCTCGCGCAGACCGCCGGACACCACCTCGGTGTTGGCGGCGGCGAGCGCCGGGTAGTAGGTGTTGCTGAGCAGGATGCGCTTGCAGCCGATCCGGTAGTCCGGGGTGAGCCGGGCGCGCAGGGCCGGGTCGGCGACGCCGTCCGCGAGGTGCCGCTCGGCGATCCGCTGGACCACCTTGAGCAGGCCCGGCCGCCGGACGAAGGCGTCGACCTGGAGCTCGCGCAGTGCGAACAAAGCGCTGCGGCGGACCTTCGCGGTGAACGGGAACCGGCCGTGCAGCCGCTTCTCCAGCTCGGTGATGGTCCGGTCGCGGCGCGGCAGGACCCAGGCCGGGGTGCGCTGGAAGACCGTCAGCCTCCCCACCCGCGGCTGGATCGCCGGGATGATCTGGGCGGCGGAGGCCCCGGTGCCGACCATCGCGACGCGCTTGCCTGCGAGGTCGAAGTCGTGGTCCCAGCGGGAGGAGTGGAACACCTGGCCGGGGAAGGAGTCCAGGCCGGGCAGGTTGGGGATCTGCGGGTCGGCGAGCGGTCCGGCGGCGGCGACGACGGCGTCGGCGGTCCACCGGCCGGCCGTGGTGGTGATCCGCCAGTGGGTCCGCTCGACGTCCCAACGGGCCTCGACGACCTCGGTGTTGAGCCGCACGTGGGGGCGGAGCCCGAAGACGTCGGTGACCTTCTCCAGGTAGGCGCGGATGTCAGGCTGGCCGGAGAAGCTGCGCGGCCAGTCCGGGTTGGGGGCGAAGGAGAAGGAGTAGAGGTGCGAGGGGACGTCGCAGGCGCAGCCGGGGTAGCTGTTGTCGCGCCAGGTGCCGCCGACCGAGTCGGCGCGTTCCAGGATGACGAAGTCGGTGATGCCGGCGCGGCGCAGCCGGACGCCCGCGCCGAGGCCGCCGAAACCGGAGCCGATGACGGCGACCCGGACGTGCGGGACGGGCCGTTCCGGGGCCGACTGCGCCTGCGCGGGCTGTTCCTGGGCGGGCTCCTGCGCGGGCTCCTGGGCGGACTGCCCGTCGGACGCGGCCTGGTCGGGGACGGTCGCGGCGGCGCCGGCTTCGGCGTCGGACGCGCGGGGGCGGGGGCGCTTGCTGCTGGATGCCATGCGGCGTCCTCCTGGAGGGGTGGGGGCCGTGGGGCGCGCGTCGCCGCTGCTCGGAGCGGCGCGGTGCGGATCACACCAACCGTGCCAGCAATCACTGGCACGGTTGGCAGGTTAGCCCTTGTTGACAGTTGATGGAAGAAGCCCGACCGACCCGATCGGACGAGCACCGGTCCTATGCTGAGCGCCGTGGACAAGGTCGAAGCCGCCGGCGAGGGCAGACATCGCGAGTTCCGGGTGGAGGAACTGGCCGAAGCGGCCGGCATCACCACCCGCACCCTGCGCTTCTACCGCGAGCGGAAGCTGCTCCAGCCACCCCGCAAGGAGGGCCGGATCGCCTGGTACGGCGAGGCCCACCTGGCCCGGCTGCGGATGATCGCCGAACTGCTGGAACGCGGCCACACGCTGGGCGGCATCGCCGAGCTGATCGGCGCCGGCGAGAGCGGGCGGGACGTCGCCGAGCTGATCGGCCTGGAGGCGGCGATCGTCGCGCCGTGGTCCGACGAGACGCCCGTCCACGTCGACTGGGAGGAGCTGAAGGCCGCCCTCGGCGACGAGCTCACCGAGGAGAACACCGCCGAGTCCATCGCCCAGGGCTTCATCACGATCGAGGAGGACGGGATCACCCATGTCAGCCGGCGGCTGATGGACGCCACCACGGCGCTGGTCGCGGAGGGCGTGCCGCTCTCGGTGGTCCTGGAGGCCAGCCGGCAGACCCTGGAGCACGTGACGGCGATCGCCGAGATCTTCACCTCCCTGGTGCGCGACCACCTGCTCGGCGCGCTCGCCGCCGACGGCCCGCTGCCGCCCGGCGAGGCCGCCCGGCTGACCGAACAGGTCCTGCGGATCCGCCCCCTCGCACGGACGGTCACCGACGCCCAGTTCGCGCTGGCGATGGACCGCCGGGTGCACGCCGAGTACGACGAACTGCTCCGCCAGCGCATGGAGCAGCACGAGGACGACTGACAGCTGACAGCTGACGAAATCTGTCAGCTGAAATCTGTCATCTGTCAGCTGTCACGCGGCCCGCAGGCGTAACGATCCGCGCCACCGGGCAGGGAACGGGACGCCTCGCCGTCTGCCCGTCTGCCCGTCTGCCTCCGGAACGGAGTCGCCCGATGCCCGATGCCGTCCCCGCCCTTCCCCTCCCCGCGACCCCGACCCCGGCCCCGACCCCGACCCCGGCCCCGACCCGCCGCCGGCTGCTCGCGCTGACCGCCGGGCTCGCCTCCGGGCTCGCGCTCACCGCCTGCGGGTCCGGCGGCCCGGCGAAGGCGGGCGGGGCGAGCGCCCAGGACGGCCGCGTCGTACGGCACGCGCGCGGCGAGAGCACCGTTCCGGCACGCGCCGGCCGGGTCGTCGTCCTGGACACCGACGCCCTGGACTCCGCCGTCACCCTGGGCATCACGCCCGTCGGCGCCACCACCGTCGCCGCCGGCGCGCCGCTCTCCGCCTACCTCCCCGCCGAACGCCTGGCCGGCGTCAAGACCGTCGGCACCATCGGCTCGCCCGACCTGGAGGCCGTCGCCGCCCTCCGCCCGGACGTCATCCTCGGCAACCAGGTCCGCGACGACAAGCGCTACGACGAGCTCTCCAAGATCGCGCCGACCGTGCTGAGCAAGACCACCGGCCCCGCCTGGAAGGAGAACGTCCGCCTCCACGCCGAGGCCCTCGGCCGCCGGAGCGAGGCGGCGGCGGCCGAGCAGGCGTACCGGGCGAAGCTCGCCGAACTGGTCACCGCGCTCGGCGGCAAGGAGAAGGCGGCCGCCCTCAAGGTCGAGATGGCCCGTTTCCTGGCCGGCGCGCCCACCCGCCTCTACCTCAACGACACCTTCATCGGCTCCGTCCTCACCGACCTCGGCGTCGGCCGCCCCGCCAACCAGGACAAGCCCGGCTTCTCGATCGAGATCAGCCCCGAGCAGGTCGACCAGGCCGCCGCCGACGTCATCTTCTACTCGGTCTACGGCGATGTGACCAAGTCCGACCAGCCGAAGATCGTCAGCGGCACGCTCTGGCAGAGCCTCGACGCCGTCCGCGACGGCAAGGTCCACCAGGTCGACGACAACCTCTGGATGCTCGGAATCGGTTACACCGGCGCCGGTCTGATCCTCGACCAGATCCACCACCACCTCGTCGGCTGACGGCGACCCGGCCCCGGCCCTACCATCCGATCATGATCGAAGGTAAGTCAGTACGACTGCGCGCCATGCGCGCCGAGGACGCGAAGCACCAGCTCCGGTGGCGCAACGACCCCGAGGTGGTCCGGCTGGCGGCGGCCGGGGATCCGCGCTTCGGCCCGACCACCGCCGAGGCGCTGGCGGAGCGGTTCGAACGGATACTGCGCCTCGACCCGCGCGAGGCCGGCATGCTGACCGTCGAGGAGACGTCCGGCGGCCGCCCGATCGGTCTGGTCGACTACCGGGGCCTCGACCCCTACGAGGGCGTCGCCGAGGTCGGGGTCGCCATCGGCGAGCGGAAGTTCTGGGACCGCGGCTACGGCTCCGAGGCCCTCGGCCTGCTGGTGGACCACCTGTTCGGCGCCTTCCCGCTGCACCGGATCGAACTGGACACCTGGAGCGGCAACCCCCGCGCCGCCCGCGCGTTCACCCGGCTCGGCTTCCGCGAGGAGGGCCGCCGCCGCGCCGCCGTACTGGTGGCCGGCGTCCGCTACGACCGCCTGCTGTTCGGCATGCTCCGCGACGAGTGGGAGGAACGCCGCCGCCCCGCACCCGACAGCGGTCACGACACCCCCGACGACGACCGCCCCGCCGGACCGTCCGACACGCCGCCCACCACCCCCGACGCCTCCGACACGCCCGCCGCACCCCCGGCGCGTCGTGACCGCGGCGCCGAGAGCGCCTCCCGGGCGGCCTCCGACGTCGGCTGGGGCTCCGTGAGCACGATCCTCGCCGTCGGATAGCGAACAGCTTCCTACGGCTTCCGGAGCAGGACGTCGGATCTGCCGACTTCCCACTCCGTACCTGCGATTGGAACCGCTTCGCGTCCGGATCCCCCGTCAGGCGGTCCGGAGGCGGCGGCCTCGGCGGCGAACTCGGCGGGCAGGGCGGGGCCGGCGCAGGCGTGGTCGATCAGGCGGCCGCGGTAGGTGTGGTTCGGCAGGTGGGGTGCCAGTTCGACGAGTTCGCGCAGGGCGTCGGGGGCACCCGTGAGGCGGGCGCGGTAGGCGGCGTCGGCGGCGCGGAGGGTGGGGTCGGCCGGTTCGTGCTCCAGCGCCCGGGCGGTGAGGCGGACGGCGGTGGCGAAGTCGCCCTGATCGGCGCGGATGTCGGCGAGGTCGAGGTACAGGGACCAGTTGGCCGGGTCCAGGGCGAGGGCGCGCTCGAAGGCCGCCGCGGTCCGCTCGGGATCCCCCAGGGAGCGCCAGGTGCCCGCCCGCACGACCTCCGTCAGCATGGTCCGCTCGATCGCGTCGGCCCGGTCGCAGAGGGCGAGCGACGCGTCGGTGCGACCGCAGGCCCACAGGAAGATCGCCATCCTGGCCATCGCCTCCGGCACCGGCTCGCGGGCGCACACCGCGTCGATGGCCCGGAGCCACGGACGGAGCGCCCCGCGCGTGCGGTCGGTGTCCAGGGCGTGGCCGTGGTCCGTCGTCCGCAGGGCGGCCTCGGCCAGCGCGGCCGCGCTCACCGTTCCCAGGAAACGCGCGTCGTTGAACCGCGGGGCTTCGGCCCAGGCGATCGTGGGCCGCGCGCCGGTGACCGCGTACGACCGCGCGAGCACCGTCCCCGGGGAGCCGGCGTCCCGCAGGAGTTCGGCCAGGTCCGTCCGCCGCTCCTCCCACAGTTCGGCGAGGACCGCGTAGGGCTCGGGATCGTGGGGCGCGGCATCCGCCCGGAAGCGAGCCCCCCGGGGCGGGAAAGGCGGGGTCGGGAGGGGGTCGCAGGGGTGCGGCATTCGGCGGGAGGATGGCGGGCATGACGAGGCGTGACTACGAGGACGACCCCGGGGCTCCGGCGGCCAACAGTCTGGTGCCGGCGGCCTCGGTCGTCGTGGTCGACGAGGTGACGGGGCGGGTGCTGTTGCAGCGGCGCACGGACAACGGGATGTGGGCGCTGCCCGGGGGGACGATGGAGCTGGGGGAGTCGATCGGGGAGTGCGGGGTGCGGGAGACGTGGGAGGAGACCGGGATCGAGGTCGTCGTCACCGGGATCGTCGGCACGTACACCGATCCGCGTCACGTCATGGCGTACGACGACGGGGAGGTGCGCCAGGAGTTCTCGATCTGCCTGCTGGGGCGACCGGTCGGGGGTGTGCTGCGGACGTCCGACGAGTCGTACGAGGTCGGGTGGTTCACGCCGGAGGAGACGGACGGGCTGCCGATGGTGGCGGGCGTGCGCAAGCGGCTCACGGACTGGCGCGGCGGCGGCGGGCCGGTGGTCCGGTGAGCGCGGGGTTCGCGCTCCGGGTGCTGACGCCCGGCGATCCCGCCGACTGGCCGCTGTGGCGGGAGGCCCGGCTGGCGGCGCTGGCGGACGCGCCGCACGCGTTCAAGGTGCGGTTGGCGGACTGGTCCGCGGGCGGCGAGGAGGTGTGGCGGGCGCGGTTCGCGCGGGTGGACGCCGTGCACGTGCTGGCCGTGGCGGCGGACGGGCGGCCGGTCGGGATGGCGGGCGGGGTGCCCGGGGACGGGGTGAGCGAGCTGCGGTCGGTGTGGGTGGGGCCGGCGGCGCGGGGCCAAGGGGTCGGGGACCGGCTGCTCGCCGCCGTCGAGGCGTGGGCGCGGGGGCGGGGCAGCGCGGCGCTGCGGCTCGCCGTGCTGCCGGGCAACACGGCGGCCGTCGCGCTGTACCGGCGGCACGGGTTCGCCGACACCGGTGACGCCCACGACGCGAGCGGAGCGACCGAGCGGGTGATGGTCAAGCGGCTCACGGCGTGAGCGGCCCGGCCGCGTCGAACGCCGCCCGCAGGCGGGCGAGCAGGGCGCGTGCGGCGGGGCGGGCCGGGCCGGTGGTGGGCCAGGCGAGGGCGACCCGGCCGCGCGGCTCGGGTGCGACCAGGCGGCGCACGCGCACGCCGAGGGCGTCGGCGGCGCCGGGTGCCGGTCGCGGCAGGACGGCGACGCCGAGGCCGCGGGCGGCGAGGTCGGCGAGCAGCGGCGGGGTGGACGCCTCGAAGGCGACGCGCGGCCGCACGCCCGCCTCGGCGCAAGCCCGTTCGAGCGCGCCGCGCACTCCGGTGCCGGGCGGCAGGCCGATCAGCGGGTGGTCGGCGAGGGCCGCGACCGGCAGGGGGCCGGGGTCGGCGGCGAGCGGGTGGCCGGGGGCGATCGCGGCGACGAGCGGCAGGTCGACGACCAGGTGGACGTCGAGGCCGGGCGGCGGTTCGGCGCTCTCCAGGCCGACCAGCGCGAGGTCGAGTTCGCCGCGCCGCAGGGCGGTGAGCATCCGTTCCGAGGTCGATTCGCGCAGCGAGATCTCCACCCCGGGGTGCTCGGCGTGGAAGTCGGCGAGCAGCCCGGCGAGGTCCGGCACCCGAGCGGCGCCGGGCCCGCCCGGGACGCCCGCCCCGCCCGGGACGCCCGCCACCATGCCGATCGCCACCTGACCCGTCAGCAGTCCGGCGTACGCGTGGGCGCTCTGCCGTACGCCCTCGACGGCGGCGAGCGCCGCCCGCGCGTACGGCAGCACGGCCGCCCCCGCCTCCGTCAGGGCGACCGCGCGTCCGGTACGGTCGAGCAGCCGCTGGCCCAACTCGCGCTCCAATTGGCGGATCTGCGCGCTGATCCCGGGTTGCGCGAGGTGCAGGCGCTCGGCCGCCCGGGTGAATCCGCCCTCCTCGACCACCGCCACCAGGTACCGCAACTGCCGAAGCTCCATAACCCGGGATTCTAGAGGCCAGAAGAACCCGCTCTTGGACTTATGACCGCCTCGTCCCGCAGCCTGGTGATCATGAAGAACGCCCACTCGTACGACACCTCCGCGCTGCGCGCCGCGATCGCCGCCGAGCGCGGCGAACTCGCCGACCTCCTGGACGGCTTGTCCACCGAGCAGTGGAACTCGCCTTCGCTTTGCGCGGGTTGGCGGGTGCGCGAGGTGGCGGCGCACCTGAGCATGGGATTTCGCCACCGGATCCCGCGGATCGCCGTCGAGCTGGTCCGCTCGGGCGGCAGCCTGCACCGGACGACCGACCGCTTCGCCCGCCGCGACGCCACCGCGCTCACCGGGGCCCAACTCGCCGACGCGCTGCGGGACAACGCGCACCATCCGTGGACGCCGCCGGTCGGCGGCCTCGCCGCGGCGCTGGGGCACGACGTCGTACACGGCCTGGACATCACGGTCGCCCTCGGCCTCGACCGCCGGGTGCCCGCCGAGCGGCTGCGTCCACTGCTGGCCGGCGTCACGCCGCGCACCCTGCGGTTCTTCGGGGCCCGCCTGGACGGCGTCGGACTGCGGGCCACCGACCTCGACTGGTCGTACCCGAGCGGCGGACGGACGGTCGCCCGACCGGCGCAGGAGCTCCTGCTCCTCGTCTACGGCCGCCGTGTTCCCGGGGTCGACATCTGACCGGAAGCGTCCGATTCACGGTCAACCAGGGGTAAAGTCAGCGGGCATGGTCGAATCGACGGTTCCGATCCTGCCCTGTCAGGCCCTCCCACCGGTGCTCGAGTTCTACACCGCGCTCGGCTTCGAGGTGACGCTCCATCAGCGGAGCCCCAACCCGTACGCCGTGGTCCAGCGCGGCTCCATCCAGCTGCACTTCTTCGGCATGAAGCAGTACGACCCGGCCGCCTCCTACAGCACCTGCCTGGTGCGCACGGACGACGTGGACGCGCTGCACGCCGCGTTCCGGGAGGGCCTGCGCTCCGCCTACGGGCGGGTGCCGACCCGCGGCCTTCCCCGGATCGGCCCGGTCGGCGACACCTCGCACGGCGTACGGCAGTTCCTGGTGACCGACCCCGGCGGCAACTGCCTGCGGATCGGCCAGCCGATCCGCGCCGACCAGCGGCACCGCCCCTCCCCCGAGGAGCCGTTCGCGAAGGCGCTGCACCACGCGGCGCTGTTCGCCGACTCCAAGGAGGACCCGGCCGCGGCCGCCCGGGTGCTGGACCGCGCGCTGGCCCTGCCGGACGGGCCGCCCGCGCCGGTGCTGCTGTTCCGCATCCTCGCACTGCGCGCCGACCTGGCGCACCGCCTCGCGGACGGGGCGAGCGCCACGGCGTTCACCCGGCGGGCCGAGCAGGTCGCGGCCGAACTCACGGCGGAGGAAAGGGAGTCGGTCGGCGACGACCTCAAGCGGCTCGCGGACGTCCTGCTCTGACCCGTCGTCAGTCGGCGGGCATCCGCACCCGAGGGTCCTTGAGCAGCGCGAACGGCGCGCACGGCACGAACAGTGCGCCGGCGCGCTGCTCAAGGACCCTGCGGGCGGTCAGGAGGTCCAGTCGCGGACGCAGAGCACCAGGCGGTAGCCGTCCGGGTCGGCCACGGTGACGCCGTACTCGTCCCAGTACGGGTTGTGGGCCGGCACGCGCGTGCCCCCGGCGTCCTCCAGGCGCCGTACCAGCGCCTCGTCCACGGGGGCGCCGAGGTAGACGACGAAGAGGTCGTCGACGGTGGGCGCGGGCTCGACGGGGTGGTCGGGGTCGCGGGTGAGCTCGAAGTGCCAGCCGCCGCCGGGCGGGCCGACCATCAGGAGGTCGTGCTCGCCGGGGACCCGCTCGGTGCTGCGCCACAGCACGGTGAGGCCGAGGCCGTCGACGTAGAAGCGCTCGGCGGCGGCGAGGTCCCGGGAGGGGCGCGCGAGGCGGACGTGGGTGGTGGAGTCGATCACGGGCGCCGAGCCTACCCGGCGCGCTCCGGCCCGTCCCCCGATCGGAGAAGCCGGCCGGACCGGGGCCGAACGGGGCCAGGCCGAGGCCGGACCGGCCGTCAGAGCCGGCGCAGCCGCTCCTCGTCTCCGGTGCGCGGGCAGGTGATGCAGGCCCGGTCGGGCTCGATCGCGTAGTAGAGGCAGCAGCCGAGGCGGGTCCGGGTGTGGTGGGTGCGCCCGTCCTCACCGCGCAGTGGCCGGAAGTCGGCGGCTCCGGGGAGCGGGTCGGTGCGACCCGGCAGGACGGCCGTCGCGGCGGCGACCGCGGCGTCCTCCTGGGCGCTGCCCGGGCCCGGGGCGCACGCGTCGAGCCGCTTGCCGAGGTACCAGATGGCCGAGGCGAGGTCGTCGGTGACCATGCCCCAGAGCGCGCGGGTGCCGCGCCGGGTGGGGGTGGCGAAGGCGGCGAGCAGCGGTTCGGCGTGGGCGACGACGGCGGCGCGCAGCTCGGCTCGCAGCTCGTCCTCACCGGGGAGCGTGACATAGGCGCCCGGGCGGAGCGCGAGGTCGCCGGTGGGGGCGTGCAACCAGAGGTTCGCGCCGTCGATCGAGGGGACGCGCCTGGTCAGCCACCAGGGTCCGGCGATCAGCGCGCAGAGCGACCAGAGGTAGTGGTGCAGCAGCCGGGAGGCGGCGACGTGCGGGCGGGGGGCGGTGCCGTGCGCGGCGGCGACCGGGGCGATCCGGGCGGCCTCGCCGGCCAGCGCCTGCGCCAACGCGTCCGGATCGCTCGCCAGTTCGTCGGCGGAGTACCAGCCGTCCGCCCGGTCGGGGGCGGTTTCGTCCGCAGCGAGCAGCCGTACCCGGAGCACCGGACAGAGGTCCAGCAGTCGCCGGTAGTCGGCGTCCAGCACGTTCGCGGGAGACGGCACGACGGGCACGGCGGCGGGCAGGGGACCACCCGTGAAGATCATCGGCACTCCCGAGATCGCGTTAGGTGAGGCTCACCTTATAGGCAGTCGGCGACCACGTCGCGCCGGCCCCGATCGATCGCCCCCCGACACCCCCGGTACGGACCAATCCGGCCAGGACTTGACGGAATTAGGCATGCCTAACCTAATATCTCCCCCCGTGCTGACCACCGATCCGCCGGCCCCCGCGCCCCCGGCTCCGACCCGCCGCTCGCCGGCCCGGCTCCCGCTGGTGTTCGCCGTCGCGCTCGGCGTGCTCGCGCTGTGCGCCGCGCTGAGCCTCGCGCTCGGCTCCCGCACGATCCCGCTCGCCACCGTCCTCGGCGCCCTGACCGGCAGTGAGCACGGCAGCGACGCGGACGTGGTGACGGGCCTGCGGGTACCGCGCACGCTCATCGGCCTGGCCGTCGGGGCCGCGCTCGGCGTCGCCGGGGCCGTCGCCCAGGGCGTCACCCGCAACCCGCTCGCCTCGCCGGTCACCCTCGGCATCAACGCCGGCGCGAGCTTCGCCGTGGTCGCCGCGATCTACACGTTCGAACTGACCCGCCCCGTCGAGTACGTCTGGTTCGCCTTCGCCGGGGCGGCCCTCGCCGCCGTCGCCGCGTACGCGATGTCGCGCCGCGGCGGGGACCTCGACCCGGTGCGCCTCGCGCTCGGCGGCACCGTGCTCACCGTGGTGCTCACCTCGTGGACGTCCGCGCTGATGCTGGCCAGCCACCGCACCCTGGACGAGGCCCGGTTCTGGCTGGCCGGCTCGGTCGCCGGACGCCAGCTGGACACCCTGCTGCCGGTGCTGCCGTTCCTGGCGCTCGGCCTGCTCGGCGCGTTCGCCGTCGCGCCCTCGCTCAACGCGCTCGCGCTCGGCGACGAGAGCGCCCAGTCGCTCGGCGTGCCGGTGGCCCGGATCCGGGTGCTGGGCGGGACCGCCGTGGTGCTGCTCGCCGGCTCCGCCGTCGCCGTCGCCGGGCCGATCGCGTTCATCGGCCTGGCCGCCCCGCACCTGGTGCGCCCGCTGCTCGGCAACGACCACCGGGCGCTGCTGCCCGGCTGCCTGATCGCCGGTCCGGTGCTGCTGCTCGCCGCCGACGTGCTCGGCCGGCTGGTGGCCCGGCCCTCCGAACTGGAGGTCGGCATCGTGACGGCCTTCCTCGGCGCGCCGCTGCTCGCGGTGCTGGCCCGCAAGGTGGCCCGATGAGCGCCCCGGCCCTGGAGCGGGCCGCGGCGGCCGGCCGCACCGGTACCTCCGTCGCCCGCCGCCGCGCCCGCACCGCCGCCTGGTCCGTGACCGTGGCCGCGCTGCTCGTGCTGCTCACCGGGGTCGCGCTCGGCACCGGGCAGGTCGAGATGACCGCCTGGCAGGCGCTGCGCGCGCTGGCCGGGCTCGGCGATTCCGGCGACGTCCTGGTGGTCCAGGAGTTCCGCGCCCCGCGCGTGGTCTCCGCGCTGATCGCGGGCGCCGGCCTCGCGGTGGCCGGCTCGATGCTCCAGCGGCTGTTCCGCAACCCGCTCGCCTCGCCCGACACCATCGGCGTCACCGGCGGCGCGTCCTTCGGCGCGGTGCTGATGCTCGCCACCGGCGCCTCGCAGGAGCTCATCCCGCTGGCCGCCCTGGGCGGCGGACTGCTGGCGGCCCTGCTGCTCGGCGGCTTCGCCTGGCGCTCCCGGATGGCCGTCACCCGGCTGGTCCTGGTCGGCCTGGCGGTCCAGCAGGGCCTGGCCGCCGCCGTCAATCTGATGATCGTCCGTTTCCCGGCCGAGCTGGCCTCCTCGGCGATGCAGTGGACCACCGGCTCGCTCTACGGCCGCAACTGGACCGAGGTCTGGATCGGCGGCACCGCCGTCGCGGCCGGCGCCGCCGCCGTGGTGCTCTGCCAGCGGCGGGTCGCCGTCCTCGACCTGGGCGACGACTCGGCCGGCGGCCTGGGCCTGAACCCGCGGCGCGACCGCGTCCTGCTGCTCCTGCTCACCATCGCGCTGGCCTCGCTCGCCGCCGCGCTCACCGGGCCGGTCGCGTTCGTCGCGCTCGCCGTGCCGCACCTGGTCCGGATGCTCGCCGGGCCGCCCACCCTCGGCACGCTCGGCCTCACCGCGCTCACCGGCGCCCTGCTGCTGCTCGCCTCCGACCTCCTCGTGCTCCACGTGATCCCCGTCCACGGCCTGCCGGTCGGTGCCGTCACCGCCACGCTCGGCGCGCCCTGGCTCCTGGTGCTGATGATCCGCCAGGGCCGGCTTCCCCAGAGGAGCAGCTGATGACGACCCCCGATCCGGCCATCAACACCACGAACGCCGCCACCGCCACGGCCACCACGGCGGTGGCCGACAGGCCGGCCAACCGGCTCTCCGCCCACGGCCTCGGCCTGCGTTACGGCAACCGGACCGTCGTCGACGGCCTCGACCTCGACCTGCCCGGCAACGCCGTCACCGCCATCGTCGGGCCCAACGCCTGCGGCAAGTCCACCCTGCTGCGCGGCCTCGTGCGGCTGCTCGACCCCGCCGCCGGCACCGTCACCCTGGACGGCTCGGACATCCACCGGATGCCCGCCCGGGCCCTGGCCCGGCGGATGGGCCTGCTCCCCCAGCAGCCCGTCACCCCCGAGGCGGTCACCGTCGAGGCGCTGGTGCGGCTCGGGCGCTTCCCGCACCAGCGGATGCTCACCCCGTGGTCCAAGGCCGACCAGGCCGCCGTCGAGGAGGCGCTGGCCCGCACCGGCATGACCGGGCTGCGCGACCAGCAGGTCGACCGGCTCTCCGGCGGCCAGCGCCAGCGCGCCTGGATCGCGCTCGCGCTCGCCCAGGACACCGATCTGCTGCTGCTCGACGAGCCCACCACCTTCCTCGACCTGCGCCACCAGATCGACGTCCTCGACCTGGTCGACGACCTGCACGCCGAGGCCGGGCGCACGGTCGTCATGGTGCTGCACGACCTCGGCCAGGCCGCCCGGTACGCGGACCACCTGGTGGTCCTCCAGGACGGCCGGCTCGCCGCCGCCGGCGCGCCGGGCGAGATCCTCACCGCCGAGCTGGTGGAGCGCGTCTTCCAGGTGCCCTGCCAGGTGGTTCCCGACCCGGAGACCGGCACGCCGCTGGTCGTGCCGAAGGCCCGGTCGAGACGGGCCGCCGGCCGCGGCTGACGCCGGCCACCGACCGCCGTACCCCCCTTCCGACCCCGCCGCTCCACCGCCCCGCCCCCTTCGCCTGCGGCCGCCCGTCCGCGGGCCGCGCCGACAGCCCGTCCTGCCCTGCTGCCCGCCCTGCCCTGCTGCCCGCCCGCCCTGCCCCGCCCGAGACAAGGAACCCCCCTCATGAACCGCTCCACCCGCGCCCGCAGACTCCCCGTCGCCGTCCTGGCCGTCGCCCTCTCCACCACCCTGCTCGCCGCCTGCGGCAGCGGGGGCGACGCCAAGAGCGGTGACACCGCCGCCAAGCCCGCCGGGGACACCGCCTCCGCCGCCGGTGCGGCCGCCGCCTTCCCGCGCACCGTCACCCACGCGGCCGGCACCGCCGACATCAAGGCCCAGCCCAAGCGCGTCGTGGTCCTGGACAGCGGCGAGCTGGACGACGTCACCCTGCTCGGCATCACCCCGGTCGGCGCGGTCTCCCCGCACATGAAGACCGAGGGCGGCTTCCCGGGCTACCTCAAGGACAAGATCAAGGACACCAAGGACGTCGGCCCGATGAACGAGCCGAACCTGGAGCTGATCGCCTCCCTCAAGCCCGACCTGATCCTCTCCTCGAAGGTCCGGCACGCCAAGGTCTACGACAAGCTCAACGCGATCGCCCCGACCGTGCTCGCCGAGACCACCGGCTTCCCGTGGAAGGAGAACCTCGCCCTCTACGCGCAGGCGCTCGGCAAGGAGGCGGAGGCCAAGAAGGCGCTCGCCGACTACGAGGCCCGCGCCGCCAAGCTCGGCGAGGCGATCAAGGCGAAGAACGGCGGCACCGCGCCGACCGCCTCCGTGGTCCGCTTCGTGGCCGGCCCGACCCGCCTCTACCAGAAGCAGTCGTTCAGCGGCGTCGTGCTGAAGGACGCCGGCCTGGGCCGCCCGGCCTCGCAGGACGTCGACAAGTCGATGCTGGAGGTCAGCGCCGAGCAGATCAACCAGGCCGACGCCGACCTGGTCTTCGTCACCGTCGCCGACGACCCGACCAAGACCAAGCAGAGCGAGGTCCAGAACACCCCGGTCTGGCAGGGCCTGAACGCCGTCAAGAACAACAAGGTGTTCAACGTGCCGGACGAGACCTGGATGTCGGGCATCGGCGTCCAGGCCGCCGACGCCATGCTCGTCGACATCGCCAAGGCCGCGGGCGTCGACGCCCCCCAGTAGGCCCGCGCCACGCCCGGAGGCACCGGGGGGCGGGCCGTGCGGAGCCCGTCCCCCGTCCTCCTGCCCACCACCACGCGGAGAGGACCCGCCCTGCCATGCGCCTCTACCTGCTCGCGCTCAACCCGACCGACTCGGTGACCGACGGGTTCCTCCCGGCCGCCGCCCGGCTCGGGCTCGACGTCACCGTGCTCACCGACCAGCCCGACGCCCACCGCCGCGCGTACGCCCAACTGCCGTACCGGCCCGAGGTGGCGGAGTGCGAGGTGCACGACTTCCGCGAGGTGGTCGGGCTGCTCTCGCGGCTCACCCGGGGGGACGGGACGCCGTTCGCCGTCTTCAGCAACAGCGACCACCTGCAGACCCAGACCGCGCTCGCCGCCGAGTACTTCGGCCTGCCGGCCAAGGACTGGAAGGCCGCCCTGCGGGCCAAGAACAAGGGCCAGCTGCGCCGCCACCTGGCCGCCGCCGGGCTCGACGCCGTCCGCTGCGCCGAACTCGCCCCGGACCAGGACCCGGCCGTGCTGGCGGAGGCGGACCTGCCCTTCCCCGCCGTGCTCAAGCCGCGCGAGGGCGTCGCCAGCGAGGACGTCACGCTGGTCGCCGACGCCGCGGAACTGGTCCGGCGCGCCGAGGAGATCCAGGCACGGCGCCCCGGCGCCGCGCTGGTCGTCGAGGAGTTCCTGGCCGGGGAGCTGTGCACCCTGGAGACCCTCGGCGACGGCCGCCGGCGGCACGTCCTCGGGGGCTTTCGCACCAGGCTCTCCCCGCCACCGGACTTCATCGAGGAGGTCCTGGAGTTCGTCCCCGCGCACCCGCCGGCCGTGGTCGCGCAGGTGCTCGCCCAGCTGGACGCGCTCGGCGTCGGACTCGGCGCCTGCCACACCGAGTTCGTCGTCCAGCCGGACGGCCGGGCCCGGATCGTCGAGGTCAACTACCGCGCCATCGGCGACCAGTGCGACCTCATGCTCGCCGAGATCCTCGGCATCCCGCTGTTCGAGCACATCCTCGCCGTCCACCTCGGCCGGGAACTGCCCGCCGACCTCGGCGAACGCTGCGCCGCCACCACCATGCGGGCCCGCAACGAGGCGGTCTGCGCCGACCGGGCCGGGACGCTCACCGCCGCGCCCGGGCCGTACGACGAGCCGGCCGGCGAGCGGGCCGACGGCGAGCGGGCCGACGGCGTGCGGGCCGACGGCGTGCGGCTCGCCTACCGGCCGCTGCGCGCCGTCGGCGAACGGCACGAGCACTACCGCACCAACCGGGACTACCTGGGCGTGATCTGGGCGGTCGGCCCCGAGCAGGCCGCCGTCGACGCCGCCGTGGCCCGCTTCACGGCCGCCAACCGCTGGGAGATCACCCCGTGAGCGCCCCCGCCGCCTCCGCCTCCGCCTCGCCCGCCGTCTCCTCCGCCGACGCCCTCGCGCTGCGGGTGCTGTCCGCGCTGCTGCGCGAGGACGTGCTCGGCCTGCGCACCCGTGCCACCCTGGAGCAACGGACGGACGGGGCCTGGCTGGTGGCCGCCGGACAGCGGATCGCCGTCCCCGTCGCCGCCGACGGCTTCCAGAGCGAGCACGCCGCCCGGCTCCCGCTCGTCGAGCTCGACGGCTGCCGCACCGGCGACCTGGACACCGTCCTCACCGCCCTCGCCGCCCTCGCCGACGCCGAGGACCGGCCCGGCTGGGCGGCGTTCGCCGAGGAGTGCCGCCGGACCCTCGACGCCATGGAACTGCACGAACGGGTCCGCGACGAGGTGCACACCGCGCTCACCGACCTCTACGGCGCCGACCCGGCCCGCTGGACCGGCCCCGCCGCCGCCCTCGGCCACGACACCCTGGCCGCCTACCTCGACCACCCGGTCTACCCCACCGCGCGCGGCCGCGCCGGCCTCGACGAGCGGCAACTGCGCGCCCACGCACCGGAGTTCCACCCGGCCTTCGAGCTGCGCTGGCTCGCCCTGCCGGCCGGCACGCTCACCCGGCACGGCGAGCGCCCGCTGCCCCGCTGGTGGCCCACCCAGAGCTGGCTGGGCCTCGACCTGCCCGGCGGCGACCGGGCCTGGGAGACCCTGCCGGTCCACCCGCTCACCGTCGGCCCCGCGCTGGACGAGGCGCTGCGCGCCACCGGCCTCGACGGACGGGCCGTACTCGCCGAACGCCCCTACCTCACCGTCGTCCCCACCCTGTCGATGCGCACCGTCGCCGTCGCCGAGGACCCGGCCCACCATCTGAAGCTCCCGCTCGCCACCGCCACCCTCGGCCGGCTCAACCGCCGCACCATCAAGCCCGGCACGCTGCGCGACGGCGCCGCCGGGCAGCGGCTGTTCGAGGCCGTGCTGGCGCGCGAGCCCCGCTTCGCCGGGCGGATCCTGCACGCCGACGAGCAGACCTGGGCACACGCCGGGCACGAGCTGCTGGCCGTGCTGCTGCGCCGCCAACCGGCCGGGCTGGAGCGGTCCGTGACCGTCCCGCTCGCCGCCCTGCTCGCCCCGGCGCCCCGCGCGGGCACCCCCGGGAGCGGGGCCGGGGCCGGGACCGGGACCGGGACCGGGGGCGGGACCGGGGGCGGTGGGCGCCTGGTCGTCGACCATCTCGCCGACCGCTTCTACGACGGCGACCCGGCCGCCCTCTACGACGCCCTGCTGGAGCTGCTGCTCGACTGGCAGACCACCCTCTTCGGGTACGGCGTCGCCCTGGAGTCCCACCAGCAGAACACCTCGCTCGTCCTCGACGAGGACGGCGGACCGCGCCTGCTCTTCAAGGACGACGACGGCCCGCGCGTCCACACCGGCCGCCTCGCCGCCGCCCTCGGCGACCTCGCGCCCGCCGGGGACGAGTTCGACGACGCCCGGATCTTCGCCGACGACGACCGGCCGCTCACCGACCTGTTCGCCACCATCACCGGCCACCTGTGCACCGGCGCCCTGGCGTTCGGCCTCGCCGCCCACGGCCGGGCCGGACTCGACGAGCTGCTGGCACTGCTGCGCAAGCGGCTCACCGAGGCCGTCGAGCGGACCGGGCCGGCCGCGGAGCCGCTGCGCGCCGCGCTGCTCGACGCCGAACGGCTGCCGGTCAAGGCGATGGTCACCGCCGGCACCCTGCTCAGCAAGCAGCGCTCGGGCGCCGCCGACATCAACAAGCACTACACCGACGGACCCAACTATCTGCTTCCGCAGAAGACTTCCGAGCCGGCGGGCAGCGGTCGGTGACGGTCGACGCGCCGCCCGCGGCCGGGCTCCCCGGCACCGCCCGCCCCGGCGGGCTCGGCCGCCGCCAGGTGCACGCCGTCGCCGCGTGCTACTTCGTCGCCTCCTTCGCCGCCCTCGGCCTGCCGCCCTACCTGACCGCGATCCTGCCCGGACTCGGCGACCCGGACGGCAGCTGGGCGGGCCTCCTCTACATCGTGCCGACCGTGTTCAGCGCCCTCGGCGCCCCGCTCTGGGGGCGGCTCGCCGACCGCTTCGGGCGCAAACGGCTGCTGCTGCGCGCCCAACTCGGCCTCACCGTCTCCTTCCTGCTGGCCGGCGCCGCCGACTCGCTGACCGCGTTCACCCTCGCCCTGGTCCTCCAGGGCTTCCTCGGCGGCACCTTCGCCGCCACCACCGGCTACCTGGCCGCCGCCCTCGACGGCGCGCGGCTGTCCCGGGCGCTCACCCTGATGCAGGGCAGCGCGCGGGCCTCGCTGGTGGCGGCGCCGATCCTGGTCGGCGCGCTGTCGCCGTGGATCGACCCGCACCGGCAGTACCTGCTGATGGCCGTCCTGCCGCTGACCGCCGCCGGCTTCCTCGCGCTGCTGCCGGAGCCGGGCCGGCCGCCTGCCCTCGCCGCGCCCGGGGCCTCCCGCACCGACGAGGCATGCCGGGAGACCGAGGACGGCGGGGCCCCGCGCCGGGCACCGCTGCGCGTCCTCTACGCCTTCGAGTTCGCCTTCGTCTTCGCCACCGTCATCTCCTTCCCCTACCTGATCTCGCTCGCCGAGCAGCGTCTGCCCGGCGTCTCCGGCACCACCACCGGCGTGCTGTTCGCCCTGCCCCACCTGTGCTACCTGGCGTTCGCCGCCCGCACCCACACCGTCTTCCTGCGCCGCCCGCACACCGGCCTGGCCCTCGGCTTCGTCCTCGTCGCCCTCGGCCTCGCCGGACACGCCGTGGCCGGCACGCTGGCCGCCTTCGCCGCCGTCCGGCTGCTGCTCGGCGCCGGACTCACCCTCGGCCTGGTCTGCCTCGCGGTGCTGGCCGCCGAGGCCGCCCGCGGCCGGGCGCCCGGGCGGATGTTCGGCACCCTCGAATTCGTCTCCAAGGGCGGCGCCGTCGCCGCCGGCGCCGTCGCCGCGCTGGCCAACGGCCGGTTCGGCGCCGCCTCCCCCGTGCTGGCCGGCGCCGCCGCCGCACTCCTGGCCGCCCTCGCGGCCACCGCGTTCACCTCCCCCGTCCGCCAGCGTTGGAGCCACCCATGACGCACCGACTGCCCACCGCCGACCATGTGGTGGCCCACACCCTGGTCAACTGCCTACTGCGCGAGGTGTCCGCGCCCGAGCACCAGACCGCCGTCACCGACGGCCGGCTGCTGATCCGCCTGCCCCGGCGCGGCGCCCTGCTCCGGGTCGCCCTGCGCCGCACCTCGCTGCTCGGCGCGCACCGCTTCACCGGCCCGGTCGAGGAGGAACACCCCGACGGCTGGCGCGAGTTGGACTGGCACGCACTCGCCCGGCACGTCCAGGGCGAACTGGAACTGCGCGGCGGCACCGTCAACGAGGAGTTCCTCGGCCAGCTCGCCTCCAGCCACACCGCCGTCACCGCCGCCCTGGCCGCCCGCCCGGCACCCGGCCCCGACCGCTACCTGGAGTCCGAGCAGGCGCTGCTGTTCGGGCACCGCTTCCATCCCGCGCCCAAGTCCCGCTCCGCCGAGCGCGGCGACTGGCGCGACTACGCGCCCGAGGCCCGCGCCGCCTTCCCGCTGCGCCACCTCGCCGTGCGGCGGGAACTGGTCGCCGAGTCCGCCGCCGACCCCGCCGCGACCGCGCTGCTCGACCGGCTCGGCCCCGTCCCCGACGGCTACCGGCTGCTGCCCGCCCACCCGTGGCAGTACGGGCTGATCGGCGACCACCCCCTGCTGAGGGGCGCCCTGGAGCGCGGCGACATCCTCGACCTCGGCCCCGGCGGCGCCCCGTTCACCGCCACCGCCTCGGTGCGGACCCTGTACGGCGCGGGCGCGTTCCTCAAGTTCAGCCTGAACGTGCGGATCACCAACTGCCTGCGCAAGAACGCCGCTTACGAGCTGGCCGGCGCCGTCGCCCTCACCCGGCTGCTCGCCCCGGTGCTGGCCGACCTCGCCGAGCGGTTCCCGGACGCGGCCGTGCTGCGCGAGCCGGCCTTCCGCACCCTCACCGTGCCCGGCGCCGACGGGCGGCCCGACCGGGCGCTGTACGAGGGGTTCGGGCTGATCGTCCGCGAGGGGCTCGGCGGCGCGCTGCGCCCCGGCGTCACCCCGCTGCTGGCCGCCGCCGTCGCCGACGAGTACCCGACCAGCTCGGCGCACGTCTCCCGGCTGCTGCCCGACCCGGCGGACCCAGCGCGGGCGCTCGACTGGTGGACGGCCTATCTGCGGCTGCTGCTCCCGCCGGTGCTGGCCGCCTACTTCGACCACGGCGTGGTGCTGGAGCCGCACCTGCAGAACGTGCTGATCGGCGTGGACGCCGACGGGTGGCCCGCGCAGGTGCTGTTCCGCGACCTGGAGGGGACCAAGCTCCTCCCCGAGCGGCACGCGGCGACGCTCGCCGCGCTGCCGGCCGAGGTGGCGGGGCCGATGGCGTACGACGCCGAGCGGGGCTGGGACCGGGTGGTGTACTGCCTGCTGGTCAACCATGTCGCCGAATTGCTGGCCGCACTCGCCGATCTGCACCCGGCGGCGGAGGGGGCGCTCTGGGAGGCGGTGCGCCGGGTCCTGGCCGAGTACGCCGCCGCGCACGGCTGCCCGCCCCGGCTGCGCGCGCTGCTGGCGGGCGTACCGCTGCCCGGCAAGGCCAACCTGCTCACCCGCTGGGAGCGCAAGGCCGACCGCGCGGCCGGCTACGTCCGGCTCGCCTCGCCGCTGGCGCGCTCCGTCCTGGCCGAGGCGGCGCACGCCCGGCCCGTCACCGCCGGAAGGACCCGATGACCGCCACCGCCACCGCCGCCACCACCGCTGTTCCGGCCACCGAGGCCGTCCGCCGCCGGGTCGCGGGCCTGGCACCGGAGCAACTGCCCGCCTACGTCTACGACCTGGCCGCGCTGCGGGCGCACGCCTCGGCCGTGCGGGCCGCCCTGCCGGAGCGCGTCGAGCTGTACTACGCCGCCAAGGCCAATCCCGAGACACCGGTACTGACCGCGCTGCGTGACGCCGTGGACGGCTACGAGGTGTCCAGCGGCGGGGAGTTGGCCCATGTGCGGGCGGCGGTCCCGGGCGCACCGCTGGCCTTCGGCGGGCCGGGCAAGACGCCCGCCGAGATCGCCGCCGCCGTCGACGCCGGCGTGCACCGCTGGCACGTGGAGAGCGAGCAGGAGCTGCACCGGCTCGCCGCCGTCCTGGCCGAGCGGCCGGACGCGTCGGTGGACGTGCTGCTGCGGGTCAACCTGCCGGTCGGCGCGGGCACGCTGGACTCGGTGGCGCTGGCGATGGGCGGGCGCCCGACGCCGTTCGGGCTGGACCCGGACCGGGCCGAGGCCGCCGTCCGGCTGCTCACCGAGCCGGTCGGCCCGCTGGGCGCGGTCCGGCCGCGACTGCGGCTGCGCGGCGTGCACGCCCACCTGGCGAGCGGGCTGGCGGCGGCCGAGCAACTGGCGCTCGCCGAGCGGATCGTCGGCTGGTCGGTCCGGCTGGCGGAGCGGCACGCGTTCCGGCTGGACGAGGTCAACGTGGGAGGCGGCATGGCCGTCGACTACGGCGACCCGGCGGCCCGCTTCGACTGGACGGCGTTCGGCGAGGGCCTCGGCAGGCTGCTGGACCGCTACCCGAGGCCGGCCCTGCGGATCGAGCCCGGGCGGGCGCTCACCGCGTACTGCGGCTGGTACGCCACGGAGGTGCTGGACGTGAAGCGCAGCCACGGCGAGGACTTCGCGGTCGTCCGCGGCGGCACCCACCATCTGCGCACCCCGGCCACCCGGGGCCACAGCCAGCCGTTCGACACCCTGCCGGTCGCCGCCTGGCCGCACCCCTGGACGCGCCCGGCGGTGACCACCGGCCGCGCCACCCTGACCGGCCAGCTCTGCACCCCGAAGGACGTCCTCGCCCACGCCGCCCCGGCGGCGGCCGGCCTGCGCACGGGCGACCGGGTGCTGTTCGGCATGGCCGGGGCGTACGCGTTCAACATCTCGCACCATGACTTCCTCATGCATCCCCGCCCGGGCTTCCACTACCTCGACGACTGACAGCTGACAATTGACAGATTTCAGCTGACAGATTTTGAAATCTGTCAGCTGTTATCTGTCATCTGAAATCTGTCAGCTGTCATTTGTCAGCGGCCCCGCCCCCCTGGGCCCGCCCCCGGCCCCGCTCCCCCGCCCCGCCGCACGCCGACTCCGCACTGACGTGCGAAAGTGGTAGCCGGCGAAGGGAGCGGGCACGTGCTGATGGAGAAGGTGGCGGAGATCATCGCCGAGGCCTCGGCCGAGGTGGTGGAGCCCCGGTTCCGGGCGCTGGCGGCCGGCGAGGTGATGGAGAAGGCGCCCGGCGAGGTGGTCACCGTCGCCGACCGGGAGGCCGAGGTGATCATCGCCCGCCGACTGCGCGAGCTGCTGCCCGTCCCGGTGGTGGGCGAGGAGGCCGTCGCCGCCGACCCGGCGCTCGCCCGGGCACTGCACGCGGAACCCGCCGCCTGGCTCGTCGACCCCGTCGACGGCACCTCCAACTTCATCGCCGGCCGCCCCGAGTACGCCGTCATGGTCTCCCTGGTGCGCGACGGCCGGACGGTCGCCGCCTGGATCCGGCACCCCGTCACCGCCACCACCTACACCGCCGAACTCGGCGCGGGCGCCTGGCGCGACGGCCACCGCCTCACCCGCACCCCTGCCGGCGCCGACCCGGCCAAGTGGCGCGGCTCGGTGAAGAGCCGCTTCCTCGACCCGTCCCGCCGACGCCTGCTGGAGACCAACACCACCGCCTTCGGCGAGATGACCCCGGGCCGCCACGCCGCCGGCGTCGAGTACCCGGACATCGCCGAGGGCGCCATGGACTTCATGCTCTACTGGCGCACCCTCCCCTGGGACCACGCGCCCGGCTCCCTGCTGGTCACCGAGGCCGGCGGCCGCTCCGCCCGCCTCGACGGCACCCCGTACCGCCCCGAGGCCCCCGGCGGCGAGGACGGCCTGCTGGTCGCCGCCGACCCGGCCACCTGGGAGCGCTGCCGCGAGATCCTCCTCTCGCCGTAGCAGCCGTAGCGGCCGTGGCGGCCCTGGCAGCCACGGAAACCCGGGAGCGCGGAAGCGGGGCGGGACCCTACACTTCCCGATCATGAATTCACGGCAACCGGCCGCGCTGGCCCTCGGCGCACTCCTGCTGACCGCGCTCGCGGCCTGCACCTCCGCACCCGGCCCCGGCCCCGGCTCCGCGGCCTCCGCCCCGCCCCTGCCGGGCGAGGAGCCGGCGGAGTCGCCGAGCCCGCCCGTGGCGGTGCGGACGCTGACCTCGCCGGAGGTGCAGAGCGGCTGGTGGGGCTGGGCGGTGTCGGTCGAGACGGAGCTCAGCCCGGTGCTCGACACGACCGGCCGACGGTGCGCCGAGCACCAGCGGGAGGGCATCTGGTACCTGGCCGGCACCACCGGCGGGGAGGTCGTCGAGCGGACCTGCACCGTCCCGGTCGGCCTCCCGCTGCTGTTCCCGCTGGTCACGACGTTCGGCGAAGCCTCCGACTGCCAGGACTTCATGGACACCGCCAAGGGCTCCGCCACACTGGACGGCGCCCCGCTGGCCGCCGAGCCGCTCGGGGCGACCCGGATCCAGCTGAACGGCACCCCCGGCAACCCCTTCGGCGAGCGGATCGGCAACACCTGGTCCTGCGGCCTGTGGGTGCGGCTGGACCCGCTGACGCCCGGCGACCACGAGCTGACGATCCGGGGCGAGTCCGCCGCGTTCGACTTCTCCACCGGGGTGGACTACCACCTGCGGGTCGCCGTGCCCACCCCCACCGGAGCCGTCTGAGTCCGGAATCCCCGGCCCCGGTCCCGGTCCGGGGTCCCGGCCCGGGCTACCGCGCCGCGCTCCACGCCTCCCGGCCGGCCCGGACGACCTCGCCGAGCAGGCCGGCGACCTCCTCGGCGGTGGTGTGCGGATTGAGCAGGGTGAGCTTGAGCCGCACCCGCCCCGGTCCCGCGCCGGGCAGTTCGGTGCGCCCGACCACGGCGCGGCCGCCGCGCAGCAGCGCGCGGCGCAGCTCCGCGTTGACCCGGTCCACGGCCCCCTCGTCCGGGGCGTCCGCCGGGCGGTAGCGGAACAGCAGCGCGGTCAGCACGGGTTCGGCGTGCAGTTCGAGCTCCGGCTCGGCACGGACGGCGTCGGCGGCGGCGCGGGCGAGATCGTGGCAGGCGTCGACGAGCCGGCCGAGTCCGGCGCGGCCGAGGGTGCGCAGGGTGACGGCGAGTTTGAAGGCGTCCGGGCGCCGGGTGGTGCGCAGAGAGAGGCCCAGCAGGCTCGGGTAGCCGGCCTCTTCGTCGTCGGCCGGGTTGAGGTAGGCGGCGCGGCGGGCGAGCGAGACGTAGGTCTCGGCGCGGCGCACCAGGAAGACCCCGGCGGCGGCGGGCTGCCAGCCCAGTTTGTGCCAGTCCAGCGAGACGGAGTCGGCGCGTTCGATGCCGGCGAGCAGCGGGGCGAGCCGGTCGGACAGCAGCGCGCCGCCGCCGTACGCGGCGTCGACGTGCAGCCAGGCGTTGTAGCGGGCGGCGAGGTCGGCGGCGACGGGCAGCGGGTCGACGGCGCCGGTGTCGGTGGTGCCGGCGGTGGCGACGACGGCGACGGGGGTGGCGCCGGCCCAGCTCGCCTCGGCCAGGGCGCGTTCGAGGGCGGCGGGGTCCATCCGCAGCTCGCGGTCGACGTCGACGGGGACGACGGCCCGTTCGCCGAGGCCGAGCAGCGCGGCCGCGCGCTGGACGGAGAAGTGCGCGGCCCGGGAGGCGAAGACCAGGGGCCGGGTGCCGGCGGGCAGGCCGAGCAGGCCGTCGAGTTCGACGATGCCGTCGAGCTTCTGGTCGCGGGCGAGCATCAGGCCCATGAGGTTGGACTCGGTGCCGCCGGAGGTGATGACGCCGGCGGAGCGGGCCGGGTCGTAGCCGACCAGGCCGGCGAGTTCGGCGAGCAGCGCGCTCTCCAGCGCGGTCGCGGCGGGGGCCTGGTCCCAGGAGTCCTGGGAGGGGTTGAGGGCGCTGACGGCGAGGTCGGCGGCGGCGGCGACGGCGAGCGGCGGGCAGTGCAGGTGGGCGGCGCAGTAGGGGTCGGCGGGGTCGGCGGCGCCGTTTGCGAGGATTTCGGTGAGGCGGGCGAGGGCCTCGGGGCCGTGCGCGGCGGTGAGCGCGTCGGCGGTGCGGGCGGCGAGGTCGGCGGGGCGGCCGGTGGGCAGCGGGCCGCCGCGCCGGGTGGCGCCGGTCTCCAGCGCGTCGAGGACGGTGGCGAGCAGCGGGCCGAGCGCGGCGGGCCCGCCGAGGCCGCCGGAGAGCGCGTCGAGCAGCGGCCCGTCGTCCACGCCGCCGCCGTCCATACCGTCCATACCGTCCCCGCCGTCCGCGCTCATGCCGGCACCCCCGGTTCCGGAGCGGCGCCCGGGGCCGAGGCGGCCGCGATGGCGTCGGCGAGCCGGTCGAGCACCGCGGCGGCCTGCTCATCGGTGACGGTGAGCGGGGGCAGCAGCCGCAGCACGGCGTCGTGCCGCCCGCCGAGTTCCACGATCAGGCCGCGCGCCAGGCACGCCTCCCGGACCCGGACGGCGAGTTCGGGGGCGGCCGGCCGCGCCCCGCAGGCGTCGGGTTCGGCCGCCGGGTCGACGAGTTCCACGCCGATCATCAGCCCGCGTCCGCGCACGTCGCCGATCACCGGCAGTTCCCCGGCCAGCGCCCGCAGCCGTTCGGTCATCCGCGCGCCGACCACCGCGGCCCGTTCGGCGAGCCCGTGGGCGGCGACGTACCGCAGGGTGGCGGCGCCGGCCGCCATGGCGAGCGTGTTGCCGCGGAAGGTGCCGGTGTGCGCACCGGGCCGCCAGCCGTCGTACTCCTCGCGGTAGACGACGACGGCGAGCGGCAGGCTGCCGCCGATCGCCTTGGAGAGCACCATCGCGTCGGGCACGATGCCGCTGTGCTCGACCGCCCACATCGCGCCGGTGCGGCCGACGCCGGTCTGCACCTCGTCGACGATCAGCGGGATGCGGCGGGCGGCGGTGATCCGGCGCATCGCGCGCAGCCAGTCGTCGGGGGCGGGGACGACACCGCCCTCGCCCTGGACGGCCTCCAGGACCATCGCGGCGGGCGGCACCACGCCGCCGGACGGGTCGTCGAGCAGCCGCTCGACGTAGGTGGCGGACAGGTCGGCGCCCGCCGGCCCGCCGACCCCGAACGGGCAGCGGTAGCCGTAGGGGTAGGGCAGCCGGACCACGTCGCCGCCGCCGGGCAGCGGCTCCTTGACGGCGACGTTGCCGGTGAGCGCGAGGGCGCCGGCGGTCATCCCGTGGTAGGCGCCGGTGAAGGCGAGGGCGCCGGAGCGGCCGGTGGCGGTCTGCATCAGCTTGAGGGCGGCCTCGACGGCGTCCGTCCCGGCGGGGCCGCAGAAGTGCACGCGCGCGCCGTCGGCGAAGGCGGGCGGCAGGCTCTCGAACAGCGCGGTGGTGAAGTCGTCCTTCTCGGCGGTGGCGAGGTCGAGCAGGTGGAGCGGGGCGCCGCTGTCGAGGGTGCGGCGGATCGCCTCCAGGACGACGGGGTGGTTGTGGCCGAGGGCGAGGGTGCCGGCGCCGGAGAGGCAGTCGAGGTAGCGGCGGCCGTCGGCGCCCTCGACGGTCATGCCGTTGGCGCGCACCGGGACGATCGGGAACGAGCGCGCGTAGGTGCGGGCGGCGGACTCCCGGACGCGCTGGCGCCGCAGTACGGCGGCGCCCGGGGCCGCGGCGGCCGGGGCGGGGGCTGGCACGGGGACGGTCGGACCGGTGGCGGGATCAGCGGCGAGCGTCAAGGCGGACTCCCAAGAATTTAGGTGAGCCTAACCTTACTTCTCCGGTCCGTCCGGATCCGCCCCGGGCCGCCAGAACCACCCGCGCGGGTGACAGCGGGCCCGTTTCCCCAACGAGCGAACCGCCCGGAGGTCACGGCCCGGGCGACTCATCGCACGCTACTCTCACCGCATGCCGACCACCCCACCCGCCCCGCACCTCGGCCCCCACGGCTCCGGGCGTCCCGACGACGCCGCGCACGGCACACACGACTCCTACGCCGCCGAACTCGCCCGCACCCGCGAGTTCTTCGCCGTCCGCGCCGCCGGCTGGGACGCCAAGTTCCCCGACGACGGCCCGCGCTACGCCGCCGCCGTCGCCGAACTCGCCCTGCTCCCGGGTGACTCGGTGCTCGACGCGGGCTGCGGCACCGGCCGCGCCCTGCCGCCGCTGCGCGCGGCCGTCGGCCCGTCCGGCCGGGTGCTCGGCGCCGACGTGACCCCGGAGATGCTGCACGAGGCCGCCGCCCGCCACCCCGGCGCCGCCGACCTGCTGCTCGCCGACTGCGCCCGGCTCCCGCTGCCCGACGCCGCGCTGGACGCCGTCTTCGCCGCCGGCCTGCTCTCCCACCTGCCCGACCCGGCCCGTGCCCTCGGCGAACTCGCCCGGGTGGCACGCCCCGGCGCCCGGCTCGCCCTGTTCCACCCCGTCGGCCGCGCCGCGCTCGCCGCCCGCCACGGCCGCGCCGTCACCCCGGACGACCTGCGGGCCGAACCCCGCCTGCGCCCCCTGCTCGCCGCCGCCGGCTGGCGGCTCATCTCCTTCACGGACGTCGACGACCGCTACCTCGCCCTCGCCGAACACTCCCCGGCCGGCGGGTGACCCACCCGCGGGTGACCCGCCGGCGGACGACCCACCCGCCGACGACCCACCCGCAGACGACCCGCCCCCGGGTGAACCGACCCGGGGGCCGAGCGGCCGCGCGGCCGGCCGGGGAGCGCCGTGACGGACGGACCGTCAGGTGATCGAGCCCTGCCGGGTGTACATGCCCCAGACGTTGTCGTCGAAGTAGGGGGTGTCGATCTCCAGGCCGTCGTGCGCCCTGGTGACCCCGTTGACCGCCGTCTGCAGGGTGTTCGGATCCACCCACAGCCACGGTCCGCCACTGGAGCCGGGGCCCAGGGTCCGGCAGGGCAGCTCCAAGAGGATGGGGAAGAGGATCAGCCGCTCCAGGGTCCCGGCACAACTCACCTGGCTGGTGCCGTCGTCGATGTGCCCCGGGTACCCGATGGCGGTCACGAAGGTCTCCTCACGCCGGTTCACCACCAGACCGTTGCCGCCGGTCGCGTCGACCACCTTCCGCCCGTCGGCGTTGGGGTTGAGGGTGACCATCGCGACGTCCCACTCGGGGGCGTCCGACTCGTCCAGCCAGTTGTTGAACACCCTGGCCTGCTTCCAGCTGAACGTCCCGTACGGGTGCGGGAGGGCGCCGTTGTAGGCGGGCACGTAGATCCAGTCGGTCTTGAACCACTTCGCCTCGCCGCCGTTCATCCGGCTGCCCTTGCCCGCGACACAGTGCGCCGCCGTGATCACCATCATCTTCGAGGGGCTGTTGAGGGCGCTGGCCGTGCAGGTCTTGTTCACCAGCTCGACCGTGTCGAAGTAGAACACCCGCCCCACCGTCCGGTCGACCGACCGGTTGGCCGTGAGGCGGGCGGCCGCGGCGTCGACCTCGGCCCGGTCCCGCGCGTCGCCACCGGCGGCCTTCGTCTCCTCGGCGACGGTGGCCGCCATCCGCTCCGGCGTCCAGTACGCGCGGGCCGCCGCGTCGTCCGCCGCGCTCGCCTCCGAGGCCGACGTGCCGGCGGTCCGGTCGGGCCCGGGCGCCGCCGCGTCGGCGGTGCCGACCGTCCCCAGTCCCAGGGCGAGCGCCAGCGCGGCGCCGCAAAGGCTCCTCAGCAACTTCACTTCGGTCCCCACTTCCGTGTCCGTCGGGCGGCCGGGTGACCGCCGTCACGACAGCGTGCCACCGGGCCCGGGCGCTTCGCCTGAGTACGGGTACTCAGGCGACGCACGCGAACTGGCTTGGGAAGCCGGGGCGTTCACCTGTTCAGCCGGTACCGCGACCGTTCCCGCCGCCCGTCCAGCGGTAGCACAGCTCGGGCCGTCCGACGGTGCCGTACTGGGGCTCGCGGACGGCGAGCCCGGAGTCGACCAGGTGCTCCAGGTAGCGGCGGGCGGTGATCCGCGAGACCCCGGCCGCCGTGCCCGCCGCGGCGGCGGACAGGCCGGTGCGGGCCGCGCGCAGCACACCGGCGACGGTGTCCAGCGTCGGCGCGCACAACCCCTTGGGCAGGGCGGTGCGTTCGGGCGCGCGCAGCAGCGCGAGCGCCTGGTCGACCTCGTCCTGCCCGGTGGCCGGCCCGGTGCGGGCGAGGGTGTCCCGGTAGCGGGCGTAGCGTTCCAGGCGGTCATGCAGCGCCGCGGCGGCGAACGGTTTCAGCAGGTACTGGACGACGCCCGCGGAGACGGCCTGGCGGACCATCGCGAGGTCGCGGGCGGAGGTGACGGCGATGACGTCGACGGGGTGCCCGGCGGTGCGCAGGGTGCCGCAGAGCTGGAGGCCGTGGCCGTCGGGCAGGTAGAGGTCGAGCAGCAGCAGGTCGACGGGGCGCCCGGCGGCGCGCTCGCGCTCCAGGAAGCGCAGCGCCTGTGCGCAGCCGTGCACGGTGCCGGCGGTGCGGAAGCCCGGTTCGCGGTCGACGTAGAGGGCGTGGGCGGCGGCGGCCACCGGGTCGTCCTCGACGACCAGGACGGAGATCGCGGGGCGCGGCGGCCCGTCCGGCGCGCCGCTCACGGGGCCACCACCAGGCTGCCGTGACCGTGCCCGCGCTCCCGAGCGCTCTCGGTGCCCTCCGCGCGCTCCGGCCGGGCGAGCGGCAGGCGGACGGTGAGGACGGCGCCGCGGTCCCGGCCGACCTCGACGGTGCCGCCGTTACGCCGGGCGGCCTGCGCGACCAGGGCGAGGCCGAGTCCGCGCCCGCCGCCCCGGCCGTCCTCCTTGGTGCTCCAGCCGCGCCGGAACACGTCGTCGACCGCGCCGGGGGCGATGCCGGCGCCGGTGTCGGCGACCCGCAGCAGCAGGTGCTCGCCGTCGATCCGGGCGGTGACGGTGACCTCCGGCGGCTCGGGGCTCTCAGCCGCGCCGGCGATGGCGGCGTCCACGGCGTTGTCGATCAGGTTGCCGAGCACGGTGATCAGGTCGCGCGCGCACAGGTGCGGCGGCAGCACCCCGTCGTCGATGGAGCTGTCCGGGGTGAGCGTCAACTCCACGCCCCGCTCGGCCGCCTGGGCGGCCTTGCCGAGCAGCAGGGCCGCCAGCACGGGCTCGCCGACGGCGGCCACCACCCGGTCGGTGAGCCGCTGGGCGAGGGCGAGTTCGGCGGTGGCGAACTCCACCGCCTCGCGGTGGCGGCCGAGTTCGATCAGCGAGACGACGGCGTGCAGCCGGTTGGCGGCCTCGTGCGTCTGCGCGCCGAGTGCCTCGGTGAAGCCGCGCACCGAGTCCAACTCACCGCTCAATGACTGGAGTTCGGTGTGGTCACGAAGGGTGAGGACGCGGCCGAGGCCGGTGCCGATGGTGGAGGTGTTGAGCACCACCACCCGCTCGGCCGTCAGGTGCACCTCGTCGCGGACCGGGCCGGCCCCCGAGACGGCGGCCACCAGCGCCGCCGGCAGGCCCAGCTCCGCGACCGGTCGGCCCTCCACCGGCCCTTCCAGGGCGAGGAGTTCACGCGCGGCGTCGTTGCAGAGCACCACCCGGTGGTCGCGGTCGAGCAGCACCAGCCCCTCCCGGACGGCGTGCAGGGTGGCCTGGTGGTACTCGTAGAGGTGGCTGAGCTCGGCCGGCCCCATGCCGTGGGTGTGCCGCCGCAGCCGGGAGTTGGCGAGGTAGGTGCCGATCCCGCCGACGGCCAGCGCGGCCGCCGCGACGCCGGCCAGGGCGAGCAGCGGGCCGCGCAGCTGCGCGGAGATGGACTGCACCGTGATGCCCGCGCTGACCAGGGCGACCACCCGGCGCCGCTCGTCCAGCACCGGGGTGACCACCCGCACCGACGGGCCGAGCGTGCCGGTGTACGTCTCGCTGCGGGTCTCGCCGGCCAGCGCCCAGTCGGTGTGGCCGAGGAAGGTGCGCCCGATCTGCTCGGGCAGCGGGTGGGTCCAGCGGACGCCGCCGGTGTCCATCACGGTGACGAAGGAGACGCCGGTGTCGACCCGCACCCGCTCGGCGTACGGCTGGAGCACGCCCGTCGGGTCGGGCGCGGCGACGGCGTCGCGGACGGCCGGGGAGTCGGCGACGGCGCGGGCGACGGCGGTGACCTGGCGGCGGGCGGCGTCCTCGGCGCGGTCGGCGGTGAACAGGTACGCGAGCACCGCCCCGCCGGCCACCACGGCGGCGACGATGACCACCTGGACGACGAAGAGCTGTCCGGCCAGGCTGCGCACCAGCCGGCGCGGCGGAGGGAGGGTTCGCGCGGACATGCCTGTCAGTGTGCACCACGGCCGCGGCGGGCCGACCCGCCCGTGCTGCCCGTGGTGCGCGCGCTCTGCCCGTGGTGCATTGGGCGTCCCGGCGCGGAGCGGGCTTCCCGGCGTTCCGGTGCCCCCGTGAACTCTATGAACGCAAACGTGACCCGCGTCACGCCGGCCCCGCATAGTCGGAGCGGCCCACCACCCGGGGCCGCCAGGAAGCCGTACGGCCGCGCACCCCCACGCAGGCGCGCCGCACGGCACAGCACGGCGAAGGAGCCGCGGATGTCGATCACCGGAAAAGCAGCGGGGGCGGGCGCGAGAGCGAAGGACCGCACCCACTACCTCTACCTCGCCGTGATCGCGGCGGTCGTCGCGGGCGTCGTGGTGGGGCTGGCCGCACCGGGGTTCGCGGTGGAGCTGAAGCCGGTCGGCACGGGCTTCGTCAACCTCATCAAGATGATGATCAGCCCGGTCATCTTCTGCACCATCGTGCTCGGCATCGGCTCGGTGACCAAGGCCGCCAAGGTCGGCCGGGTCGGCGGCCTGGCGCTCGGCTACTTCCTGACCATGTCGACCGTCGCCCTCGCCATCGGCCTGCTGGTCGGCAACCTGCTGGAGCCCGGCGGCGGCCTCCACCTGACCGCCGCGCTCGCCAAGTCCGGCCACGCCCAGGCCGCCGCCGGCGGCGCGCAGTCCACCACCGACTTCCTGCTCGGCATGATCCCGACCTCCCTGCTCTCCGCCCTCACCGAGGGCAAGGTGCTGCAGACCCTGCTGGTCGCGCTGCTGGTCGGCTTCGCCCTGCAGGCGATGGGCCCGGCCGGAGCGCCCGTGCTGCGCGGCGTCGAGCACGTGCAGCGGCTGGTCTTCCGGGTGATGGCGATGATCATGTGGGTGGCGCCGGTCGGCGCCTTCGGGGCGATGGCGGCGGTGGTCGGCGCCACCGGCACCGCCGCGCTGAAGAGCCTCGCCGTCATCATGGTCGGCTTCTACCTGACCTGCGCGCTGTTCGTGGTCGTGGTGCTCGGCACCCTGCTGCGCCTGGTCGCGGGCGTCAACATCCTCACCCTGCTGCGCTACCTGGGCCGCGAGTTCCTGCTGATCCTCTCCACCTCCTCCTCGGAGAGCGCGCTGCCCCGGCTGATCGCCAAGATGGAGCACCTGGGCGTCAGCCGCCCGGTGGTCGGCATCACCGTCCCGACCGGCTACAGCTTCAACCTGGACGGGACCGCGATCTACCTCACGATGGCCTCGATCTTCATCTCGGAGGCGCTGGACAAGCCGATGTCGGTGGGCGAGCAGCTGTCGCTGCTGGTCTTCATGGTGATCGCCAGCAAGGGCGCGGCCGGGGTCACCGGCGCCGGGCTCGCGACGCTGGCGGGCGGGCTGCAGTCGCACAAGCCGGCGCTGGTGGACGGCGTCGGGCTGATCGTGGGCATCGACCGGTTCATGTCCGAGGCCCGGGCGCTGACCAACTTCGCGGGCAACGCGGTCGCCACCGTGCTGATCGGCCAGTGGACCGGGGAGTTCGACCGCGAGCGGGCCCGGCAGGTGCTGACCGGCGCGGCGCCGTTCGACGAGCGGACGCTGCTGGACGCCGACGGCCACGGCGCCCCCGCACCCGCCGGCGGGGAGGCCCCGGCGCCCGGGACCACCGTCCCGGGACCGGTGCCGGCGGCCGCCGCCTGAGCCACCCCGGCCACCCCGGCCGATCCACCCCCTGACTCCCCCGGTCCGGCGCCCCGCCCAACCCCCCGGAAAAGGCGCCGGACCGGGGGTTCCGCGTTCCCCGGCCCCGCCGTCCGCGCCCTCCGCGCGCTCAGACCTCCTCGGACCCGCTGAGTGCCCAGCTCAGGCCGGTCGCCGGGTCCTCCAGGGCGAGGTGCAGATGCCGCAGCCGGTCCGCCGGGTCGTCCCAGGTGAAGCAGCGCATCCTCGCGACCAGCGCGCCCACCTCCACCCGGAGCGCCGGCCCGGGCCGCCCGGCGCCCGCCCCGGCCATCGCCGCCAGCACCCGCCACAGCGCCAGCCGCCCGTGCGCCGCGCCGTGCGCCCGGTCCGCGACGCCCGCCTGCACCAGCGCCGGCCAGGCGAGCACGAACGGCAGGTACCCACCGGTGACCAACCGTCCGGGCGCCAGCCGCGCGGCGGCGTGCGGCGCCGTGCCCCGCACGCAGACCGCCCGCGCCCAGCCGGCCAGCTCGGCGAGCGCCCGGGTGGCCGGCTGCCCGGGCAGCCGCGCGCCGGGCTCGGGCAGCTCCACCGGGGCCAGGCCCTCGCGGCTGGCCGGCAGCGTCAGCAGCGCGCTGCGCGACCCGCCGTCGCGCAGGTACTCCCGCACCGCCGCGCCGCCCTCGCCCCGGCCGGGTGCCTCCCACGGCTCCAGCAGCAGCGGGACGCCCTCCCGGTCGGGCTCGGCGTCCCGGGAGAGGTCCTCGCCGAGCAGCACCCGGGTCTGCGCGACCAGCCGCCGCACCGGGGGCGGGCCGAGCAGCGGGGCGAGCCGCCGCCAGGAGTGCCGGGTCGCCAGCACCTCCCAGAGCGGTCCGGCGTCGTGGTCGGCGACGTCGGCGGCGGTGCCCGGGCCGCCGTCCGGATCGAACAGCCGGGCGGCCACCTCGGGCGGCGCGGCGTAGGCGATCAGATGGCCGAGCGGGGCGGTCGCGGCGGCGGCCCGGCTGTGCGCGGGAGCGCCCGGCGCGCCGAATGCGACGGCCGCGGCGCGGGCCTGCCGGTAGGCGCCCAGCAGTTCGGTCCAGCGGCCCTGGTCCGCCAGCGAGCGGAGCCGGTGCTCCTCGTGCGTGATCACGATTTTCAGCGTACGGGCGGGAGGCGCCCAGAGCTGACAGGCCGTCAATTCGGTGCGTCGGAACAGGCCCCGGAGCCGGGCCCGGGCCCGCTGTCGACCCGGGTGCCGACCCCCGTCCCGTCGGCCGTCCCGCGCTCCCGTTCGAGCACGGTCCGCAGCCGTTCCAGCGCCCGCCGCCGGGTGAGGGCCAGGGTGGAGCGGTGCACGCCGAGCAGGGCCGCCGCCTCCTCCAGGCCGTACCCGTCGAGGTCGACCAGCAGCACGGCGCGGGCCTGTTTGGCCGTCAGGCAGCCCAGCAGCCGCACGACCTCCCAGTGCGCCTGCAGCTCGGCCTGCCCGCCGGCCTCGCCGCCGAGCGCCTCGACGTCCTCCAGCGCCTCGAAGGGCACCAGCCGGCGGCGGTCCCGGCGCCACTCGTCGCGCACCACGTTGACCATCGCGGTGAACGCGTAGGCGTAGGGCCGGGGGTGGCCGAGGAAACGGGCGGGCCGCCGGGCGATGCGCAGATACGCCTCGTGGACGACGTCCCCCGCGCCGAACGGATTTCCGAGCAGGCGCGCGGCCGCCCGGTGGAGCCTGGGCAGCAATTCCGTGAACACCCGGTCGAATTCCTCGGAATCGGTCCCGGATCCGATCCCGGGCCCTGATCGGATCCCGGGCCCGCTCCCGGATTCGGCCCTGGAATCGACCCTGGATTCGTTCCCGGGTTGCACCGCGCCGGCCCCGCGGCGGTGCTCCCGGCCCTCTTCGCCCCGACAACCCGGCACACTCGCCATGCCGCCCCCTCGGAAATCGGCACCCCGCGACCCGGGGCGGCCGTGGCGCTTTTCCCGCCACGGTTCGCCGTCCTCCTGCCCGCTGCGAATCCCGGTAATGCGTCGGCGCCGCCGAACAGGGGGGAAACGGATCGACCGCCACTTCGACCAGCTCGTGCCGGCCCTGGGCGGGCACTGGAGAGCGTGACCCTCATACCTGGGTAGTAC